>NZ_JBKGFP010000151.1:0-4372 GCF_046557535.1 Pseudomonas sp. S1(2024) | reverse complement strand
CAAGGCTGCTCCTACAATGGACGCTTCAAACGAGCGATATTTGTTCTCTGCGCTCCCATCCAACAGCGGGCGCTCTGCGCAAGGCGTTTCATCGATTGCGCTGATGATTACTATCGAGCGACCCGCATGTTGGCCAGGCGAAACCGCCCCCTATAATCCCCGGCAAATTTCCCCCGCTCCTTGCGCCTGCTTCAGGCGACATCCCTCTCTTGGAATCCAATACCATGCCAAGTGCCAGCCAGGCCCCTCGTGGCCTCCCCGAGCATGATCAACAAAGCGTCAGCCAGCAGTGGCTGGCAATCCTTTCGGTCGCCGTCGGCGCTTTCGCCCTGGTGACCAGCGAGTTCCTGCCGGTGGGCGTACTCAACGATGTTGCCAGCGACCTTGGCATCAGTGCAGGCCATGCCGGCCTGATGGTTACCCTGCCCGGCATCATGGCCGCCCTCGCCGCCCCACTACTGTCGGTGGGCATTGGCGCTCTGGACCGTCGCTACCTGCTGATCGGGCTGACGCTGATCATGATCATCGCCAACGCGGTGGTGGCCTACGCCAGCGACTTCAACCTGCTGCTGTTCGGCCGCGTGCTGCTGGGCGTGAGTATCGGCGGCTTCTGGGCAACGGCCATTGCCCTCAGCGGCCGCCTGGCACCGAAGGGCGTGGGCGTAGCCCAGGCCACCTCGATCATCATGGTCGGCGTAACCCTGGCCACCGTGCTGGGCGTGCCGGTGGGCACCTGGTTGAGTGGCCTGATGGGCTGGCGCATGACCTTCCTGATAACCGCGCTACTGGGCATACCGGTGCTGCTGGCGCAGATCCTTTTGCTCCCGCGGCTCAACCCGGACAAAGCCATTGGCATCAGCGACCTGCCGGCCCTGTTCATCAACCCACAGGCGCGGGTTGGCCTGATTGCCGTGTTGCTGATCGGGCTGGCGCACTTTGCCGCGTACACCTATGTCGCGCCCTTCTTCAAACAAAGCTCCGGCTTCGATGGGCCTACCATTGGCTCGTTGCTGCTGCTTTATGGCGTGGCCGGGGTATTCGGCAACATCTTCGCCGGTTTCGCCGCCAACCGCAGCGTACGTCACACCCTGCTGCTGGTAGCGCTGATGATCGGCACCAGCACTGCCCTGTTCCCTCACTTCGCCACCGGCATGACCGGTGCCGCGATGCTGATCGGGTTGTGGGGCTTCGCCTTCGGCGCGTTCCCGGCCTGCGCCAGTATCTGGATGTTCGTCGTCGCGCCCAAGGATGTCGAACGTGGCATGCCGCTGTTCGTTGCCATGTTTCAGGTGATCATTGCACTGGGCTCGTTCTTCGGCGGTCGGATCGTCGACCAGCTGGGTAGCTCGGTGTTGCTGAGCCTGGCCACGGCCCTGGTGGGCTGCGGTTTCGCTACGGTGCTGGTGCTGGGGCGTAACGTCAGCAACAGCCTGGCGGCGCAACCTGGCTGACCAAACCATCGCCGGCAGGCCAGCTCCCACAGGGACCACGTAAACTCTTGAAGTCTGCGCTGTACCTGTGGGAGCTGGCCGGGCCGCAAAGCGGCCCCGAATTGCTTGACTGACAGGTATTGGGGCGCTGGCTGATTTTTTACGCTCTTTTTACGACTGAGCCGGCAGACAGAAGGAATACTGGGCGCGCGATGCTCAGGGATGGCATGCATTTATACCCGCCAGTCCAGAGAAACCTTTCGTGAGCCAGTCCACCGTCATCGCAAATCAATCCCTTCCCGCCAAGTCCAACCCTGTCGGCATGCTCGTCGCCGCTGTCGGCGTGGTGTATGGCGACATCGGCACCAGCCCGCTGTACACCCTCAAGGAGGTGTTCGCCGGGCACTATGGCGTACAGGCCAACACCGCTGGCGTACTCGGAGTGCTGTCGCTGGTGTTCTGGTCGTTGCTCTGGGTGGTATCGCTCAAATACGTACTGTTCATCCTGCGTGCCGACAACCAGGGCGAAGGTGGCATCATGGCCCTGACCGCCCTGGCGCATCGGGCGGCGGCGCCCTACCAGCGCCTGGGCAGGATACTGGTGCTGCTCGGCTTGTTCGGCGCCGCGCTGTTCTACGGCGACAGCATGATCACGCCGGCGATTTCCGTGCTATCGGCCGTCGAGGGCCTGCAACTGGCCTTCGACGGTATCGAGCATTGGGTCGTGCCACTGTCGGTGGTGGTGCTGGTGGCCCTGTTCCTGATCCAGAAGCATGGCACCGCGCGCATCGGCATCCTCTTCGGGCCGATCATGGTGCTGTGGTTCGTCGTGCTGGGTGCACTGGGCCTGCACGGCATCGTCCAGCGCCCGGAGGTGCTGCAGGCACTCAACCCGCTCTGGGCGGTGAAGTTCTTCGTGCTGCACCCGGGCATGGGCGTGGCGATCCTGGGCGCGGTGGTGCTGGCGCTGACCGGCGCCGAAGCGCTCTACGCCGATATGGGGCACTTCGGCCGCAAACCCATCGCCCGGGCCTGGTTCCTGCTGGTGCTGCCCGGCCTGGTACTGAACTACTTCGGCCAGGGCGCGCTGATCCTCGGCGACCCGCAGGCAGTGCGCAACCCGTTTTACCTGCTGGCGCCCGAATGGGCCCTGCTGCCCATGGTCGGGCTGGCCACGCTGGCCACCATCATCGCGTCCCAGGCCGTGATTTCCGGTGCGTTCTCGCTGACGCGCCAGGCCATCCAGCTGGGTTACGTACCGCGCATGTTCATCCAGCACACCTCCAGCGAGGAACAGGGGCAGATCTACATCGGCATGGTGAACTGGGCACTGATGGTTGGCGTGGTGCTGCTGGTGGTTGGCTTCGAGTCGTCCGGGGCACTTGCGGCAGCTTACGGCGTAGCCGTGACCGGGACCATGCTGATCACCACGCTGCTGGCTTCGGCAGTGGTGCTGCTGCTGTGGAAGGCACCACGCTGGCTGGCGGTGCCGATGCTGCTGGCGTTCCTGCTGGTCGACAGCCTGTATTTCGCCGCCAATGCGCCGAAGATCCTCCAGGGCGGTGCATTTCCGGTGATTGCCGGCCTTGCACTGTTCACCCTGATGACTACCTGGAAGCGCGGGCGACGGATGATCGTCGAGCGGCTGGACGAAAGTTCGCTGCCGCTGGACCTGTTCATTACCAGCCTCAAGGCCCAGCCGCCTCACCGCGTGGGCGGTACTGCCGTATTCCTGTCCGCCAGGCCCGAGGCGGTGCCTCACGCCTTGCTGCACAACCTGCTGCATAACCAGGTACTGCATGAACAAGTGGTGCTGTTGACCGTCGTGTTCGAGGACGAGCCACGGGTCAACGCTGGCAAGCGCTTTGAGGTCGAGGAGTTTGGTGATGGTTTCTTCCGCGTGAGCCTGCATTTCGGCTTCATGGAGGAGCCCGACGTGCCGTTGGCGTTAAGCCGCTGTCAGCGTGCGGACCTTGAGTTCGGCCCCATGCGCACCACTTATTTCCTCAGCCGGGAGACGGTCATTGCAGGCAGGCAGATGGGCATGGCCCGCTGGCGGGAGCACCTGTTTGCCTTCCTGCTGAAGAATGCCAACAGCAACCTGAAGTACTTCAAGCTGCCGCTGAACCGGGTGATCGAGCTTGGCACCCAGGTCGAGATCTGAGCAGTCATGAAGCTTAAGGCTGCCAGGTACTGAAAGGGCCTGGCAGCCGCTTCGTCGAAAGGCTGCGCACTGCGGAACTTAAAAGGCAACCTTATGTCGTATTCGCACTCAAATTTCCCCCCTGCGCCTTTTGGAAGCGAACAAACATGAAAAAAGCCCTGGTAGCCGTCTTTACCTGTGCCCTGGCGCTCGGCGCAACTGCATTGTTGCCTGCCGATGTCTCGCCGATTGGTTCCGCATATGCCAAAGGTAATGGCAATGGCGGTGGCAAAGGTGGGTTCAACGGTAATGGCGCCGGCTACGAGAGTGATCATGCAGGCAAGGCCACCCGCAACCATGGCGAGAGCGGCAATCACTATGGAAGCCTGCGCAATGATGACAACGGCCGTGGCACTACCCGGTCCGGCATTGCCCATTCCAAGGAACACAACAAGGCCGGGCGCTCCTCTTCGAAGCACGATCGATAACTGAAAGCGCACATGGCGTGCGCTCGAACCGGGTGATGCGGTTGATGGCACCGGCTGCGCCGGTGTTCGCGGGTAAACCCGCTCCCACAGGTACGGCGCATTCCTTCAGCTGGTGGGGTCCCTGTGGGAGCGGGCATGCCCGCGAAGCAGGCGACGCCGTGGATGGCACCGGCTGCGCCGGTGTTCGCGGGCGCGCCCGCTCCCACAGGTATGGCGCATTCCTTCAGCTGGTGGGGTCCCTGTGGGAGCGGGCATGCCCGCGAAGCAGGCGACGCCGTGGATGGCACCGGCTGCGCCGGTGTTCGCGGGCG
>NZ_JBKGFP010000150.1:0-5908 GCF_046557535.1 Pseudomonas sp. S1(2024) | reverse complement strand
GCGGGCTTGCCCGCTCCCACGGGGATACCACAATCCTCCAGGCCTGCGCGGTACCTGTGGGAGTGGGCAAGCCCGCGAAGAGGACCACACAAATGTCAGAACCCTACACTGGCCTGCACATAGAAGGTCCGCGGCTCACCCACATAGATGCCGGCATTGTTGTCGCTGGAGCGGGTGAAGTACTGCTTGTCGAACAGGTTCTTCACCCCCGCCGCCAGCTTCAGGTTGGACATCTGGGGCCCGAACTCATACCCGCCACGGGCATGCCAGGTCACATAACCCGGGATATCGCCAAACTGCCCGTCCGCACTCGGCTCGGTGATGTAGTCGCCGTTGAAGCTGCCATCGGCATTGATCCCGGTACCCGGCGCGCGCTGCTTGGATTGGGCGTAGGCATCCAGGTTCCAGGTCCAGTGATTGACCGCGTAACGCACGCCGGCAGTGGCCACCTGGCGTGAATAGAACGGCAGGTCACGGCCCTCGAAGCCAGGAATGTCCCCTTCATAAGTAGCGCGGGTATAGGTGTAGCCGCCGCTCACCGACAGCCCTTCCAGGCGCGGGTCCAGACCGTCCAGGTCATAGCGCACCGAGGCCTCGATACCCTGGTGCTTGGTCGCGCCGAGGTTGGTCCAGCCCACATCGTTGCTGATGTACTGCAGTTCGTCATCGAAGTCGATGTAGAACGCCGTCAGCTCACCAGCAAAGCCGCCATTGTCATAGCGGGTACCGATTTCGTAGGTCTTGGCCTTTTCCGGCTCCAGGCCATTGGCCGTGCTGTTGCCAGTACCACCCTGGCCCAGCTGGAAGTACTGCAGGCTGCCGAACGAGGTCTCGTAGTTGGCGAACAACTTCCACGCATCGGAGATGTGGTACATCACGCTCAGCGCCGGCAGTGGCTCGTTGCTGGTGATGCTGCGTTTCTTCTCTGGCACCGGCTGGCCGTTGGCACCGAGCACCGGGCGGTCGCGCCAGTCGGTGTTGATATGCTCGAAGCGGATACCTGGGGTGATGGTCCAGTTACCCACGTCGATCTTGTCGTCGATGTAGTAGGCACTGGCCTCGGTACCACCGCTGCGGTCCTGGAACACATGGCCATCGGAGCCCGGGACGGGCGTCGGCACGTTGTCGATCAGCGCCAGGCGGGTCGACTGCTCACGCATCGCTTCCTTCAGGTAGCGGTAGCCCACGCTGACTTCCTGGGTGGTCGGGCCGGCGAAGAAGATCCGCGACAGCCGTGGTTCGATGGCAAAGGTGTGGTAGTTGCGCGGGTACGACGACAGGGTCTTCATGTCGCGCGAGGCAATGGAGCTGCCGCGGAAGCTGTCGGTGTAGTAGGTCAGCACTTCGAACTGGGTGGCGTCGTCAAGCTGCCGCTGCCACTTGAACGACACGTCCTTGCGCCGGCCGGCGAAGTAGTCGTAGTCGCGCAGCGACTGGTACGGGTTGCTGTCGTACTGCGCCTGGGTCAGGCCGCCAGGCATGTCGGCACGGCCGTCGTAGTAGTGGAAGTTGAGCCAGAACTCGTCAACGTCGGTCGGTGCCCAGTGGGTCTTGAGGATAACGTCGTCGATGTCGTTGCCATTGTTGCTTTCACGGTAGCCGTTGCCATTCACCCCGGTGTACAGCAGCGCCACGCCCATGCCGTTGTCCGCGGTGCCGCCGACGAAGGCGGACTCGGTGTGCTTCCAGCCGCCATGCTGGGAGGTTTCCAGGGTGGTGGACAGCTCGGCCGAGGGCTTCTCGGGGATTGCCCGGGTAACGAAGTTGATCACCCCACCGACGTTCTGCGGGCCATAACGCACGGAACCGGCGCCACGCACCACGTCGATGCTGTCGAGGTTGCCCGAGGAAATCGGCGCCATCGACAGTTGCGGCTGGCCATAGGGAGCGAAGGCCGCCGGAATGCCGTCGATCAGCACCGTGGAGCGTGGCGACAGGCGCGAAGTCAGGCCGCGAACGCCCACGTTCAGCGACAGGTCGCTGCCGCCGGTACCGTTGGAGTCCTGCACCTGAACGCCGGGGATGCCGCGCAGCACGTCACGCACGTTCATTGCGCCCTTTTCCACCATCGCTTCGCGGCGCACCACGGTGCGCGCGCCGGGGTGGTTCTGCACCACGCTCTGCTGGGCATCGCCCAGCCAGTCACCCACCACCTTGACGTCGGTGGGCGCCAGCTCCAGGCTGCCGGTGGTGAGGGTGCCATCGGCCTGGGCGGGCTTGACCACCACGGTGCCCTGGGACATCTCGTAGGTCAGGCCGCTGCCTTGCAACAACTGCTGCAGCGCCTGCTCGGGCGCCAGCTGGCCGGACACCGCCGGGGCCTGCTTGCCGGCCACCAGTTCGGGGCTGAAGAACAGCTGCAGGTTGGTCTGCTGGCCCAGTTGGTTCAGCGCCGATGCCAAGGATTGGGCCTGAATCTGAATAGTGGCGTCTGCGGCCTGGCTGTTGACGGCCACGGAGCTGACCGCCAGGGCCAGTGCCAGGGCGCGGAAGCGTGGGAAGGGATTGTTGTTGTTCACGTCGTCGAAACTTCCTGGAATACGGAATAAACGCCAACCGCATGCAAATGGAAATGCTTGGCAGTTGCAGCTGGCGGGGAAGACGAACGAGCGGAAAAAAACCTGAATCTATTTCGCGATTATTTCGCGCGAGCCATCTTCATGGGCCTTGATGGCCACTGGCAGGATGCTCGGCAAGGCACGCAGCAGCGCATCGGTGTCGTCGGTGCTGAAGGTGCTGGACAGCCGCAGCTGGGCGACTTTGCCGGGGGCGACCCACAGCGGCTGGCTACGGTAGCGCGAGGCTTCGGCCACCACCTCGGCCAGGGTGGCGTTGTCGAACACCAGCCTGCCTTGGCGCCAGGCAGTCAGGGCGCCGGTATTCACCGCATAGGGCGCCGCCACCTGGCCTTGTGCATCTATATGCGAGCCCTGGCCCGCCGTGAGCTGCGCCAGCGAGGCGTCCTTGCCCTGCACACGCACCGAGCCCTGCTCCACCGCCACGCGGGTGCTGGCCGGGTCCATGCGGACGTCGAAACGAGTACCGGTGACAGTCACGCTGCCCTGGGCGGTGTCGACCACGAACGGCCTGTCACTGTCGTGGGCGACAGTGAACATCACCTCACCCGCCATCAGCCGGACATGCCGCTGGCCGGCGCTGAAAGCGACCTGCACTTGCGTGCTGCCGTTGAGCTCAAGGTGCGAACCATCCGGCAGTTCGACCTGGCGGCGTTCGTTGAAGGCGGTCTGCAAGCTGCCCTGGTGATTCAGTTGCTGGTAGTGCCAGCCGCCCCAGCCCAGGCCCAACGCCAGTGCGGCCACGCTGGCGGCCAAGGCCTGGCGCACGAAGCGCCGACGTGGCAACTGGCGTACCGGTGCCGGCTGGCACAGCGCTTCCAGGCGCTGGCGCGGGATGAAGTCGGCGGCCTGCCACAGGCGGGCGAGCTGCTGGTACTCATCACGGTGCCGTGCATCGCCTTCCAGCCAGGCGTGCAGCTGCGCCTGCAGCCCGGCATCGCGAGGTGCATCCTGCACCCGGGCGAACCACGCGGCCGCCTGCTCGCGGACGGTATCGGTACCGTGCTGTTTCATCGAAAAGGTCTCCTGACTCATCATGCCGACACATCCAGGTGCTCGCGCAGATGCCGGAGCGTGCGGATCATATACTTTTCGACCATGTTCTTGCTCAACCCCATGCGCTCGGCGATCTCGGCCTGGGTCAGCCCTTCGAGCTTCTGCCAGATGAACACCTGTCGGCAATTGAGCGGCAGTTCGGCCAGCGCCCGCTCGACACTGTCGGCCAGCTCCAGCGCATGCACGTAGGCCTCGGGGTCGCCACTGCCGGCCACGCCTTCGTCGAAGGCTTCCAGCTCCAGGGCCTGGCGGCGGTCCTCGCGCCGGAAACCATCCACGGCAATATTGCGTGCGGTCTGGTGCAGGTAGGCGCGTGGCTGCTCGACCTGCTCGCGCGGGTTTTCCAGTACCCGGACAAAGGCATCGTGGGTGAGGTCCTCGGCCTGCTGTCGACTGCGCAACTTGCGCGTCCAGGTGCCGATCAGCTCATGGTAGTGGTCGAGGAAGCCTTTGGGTCCGGACACGGTCGGGGTCATCAGGGAGGCAGACAAGGGTGCGAATAGTAATGTTTCTCATCAATGGCGGCAATTCCGCCAGTCGGTAACAAAAAATTTATCGTCTTTTTCATGCACGGCAGTGCCAGGGAAATGTGGCCATAAATATGAACACCTGAGGCCCCTTCGCGGGCACGCCCGCTCCCACAGGAACCGCGAGATGCCTGTGGGAGCGGGCGTCCCCCTCCGAGGAACCCCCCCCCCCAAAAGAAAGAGGGGGGTCCCTGGGGGAGCGGGCGTGCCCGCGAAGGAGCCAGCGCGTTCCATTCCACTATTTTTTACGCTTGAAACACTCCGGGGAACATCAGCCGGTCACATGGGTCGGTTATTCAAATGGCAGGTCGTCGATCCGCGCCGATCACGCCCGGATTGCCTGTTGATTCTGCATTCTTCACGCCCTAAAGTGCGCGCCGAACGTCCATGCTGGAAACGATCCATCCGGCTCAAGTACTGAGTAGGCGAACCAAAGTGGGGATACGGAGGACGTTCAGTTTGCAGCCACTTAAATTTTCAGTTTGCCCATGGAGTCCCTGAGCATGTCGATCCAGGTCGAAGACTATTTCGCGCGTGACACCTTCCAGAAAATGAAGGCGTTTGCCGACAAGCAGGAAACCCCGTTCGTACTCATCGATACCCAGATGATCAGCCAGGCCTACGACGACCTGCGCGCTGGTTTCGAATTCGCCAAGGTGTACTACGCGGTCAAGGCCAACCCGGCCGTGGAAATCATCGACCTGCTCAAAGAGAAAGGTTCGAGCTTCGACATCGCCTCGATCTACGAGCTGGACAAGGTGCTGGGTCGCGGCGTCAGCGCCGACCGTATCAGCTACGGCAACACCATCAAGAAGTCCAAGGACATCCGCTACTTCTACGAGAAGGGCGTGCGCCTGTATGCCACCGACTCGGAAGCCGACCTGCGCAACATCGCCAAGGCCGCACCGGGTTCGAAGGTGTACGTGCGTATTCTCACCGAAGGCTCGACCACCGCCGACTGGCCGCTGTCGCGTAAATTCGGCTGCCAGACCGACATGGCCATGGACCTGCTGATTCTCGCCCGCGACCTGGGCCTGGTGCCTTACGGCATTTCCTTCCATGTCGGCTCGCAACAGCGCGACATCAGCGTGTGGGACGCCGCCATCGCCAAGGTCAAGGTGATCTTCGAGCGCCTGAAGGAAGAAGACGGCATCGAGCTGAAGCTGATCAACATGGGTGGCGGCTTCCCGGCCAACTACATCACCCGGACCAACAGCCTGGAAACCTACGCCGAAGAGATCATCCGCTTCCTGAAGGAAGACTTCGGTGACGACCTGCCGGAAATCATCCTCGAGCCGGGCCGTTCGCTGATTGCCAACGCCGGTATCCTGGTCAGCGAAGTGGTACTGGTTGCACGCAAGTCGCGTACCGCCGTCGAGCGCTGGATCTACACCGACGTGGGCAAGTTCTCCGGCCTGATCGAAACCATGGACGAGTCCATCAAGTTCCCGATCTGGACCGAGAAGAAAGGCGAGACCGAAGAAGTGGTCATCGCCGGCCCGACCTGCGACAGCGCCGACATCATGTACGAGCACTACAAGTACGGCCTGCCGCTGAACCTGGCCATCGGTGACCGCCTGTACTGGCTGTCGACCGGCGCCTACACCACCAGCTACAGCGCAGTGGAATTCAACGGCTTCCCGCCGCTGAAGGCTTACTACCTGTAAAGCAAAACGGGGCCGAAAGGCCCCGTTTTCATTTGTGCTTTCCGCCCTCAGGCCTGTGCAACTCCCTGTAGGAGCAGCCTTG
>NZ_JBKGFP010000149.1:0-6774 GCF_046557535.1 Pseudomonas sp. S1(2024) | reverse complement strand
CTGACTGGCGAGGTGAACGGGCAGTTCTATTCGCGCATGTGGCAATTGGCGCGGGCGGACAGCTTTGAACCGAACAGCGAAGTGGCGGCCTTGTGTCGCGAAAGGGCCGCAAAGCGGCCCCAGCCATTTCAGATCAGGAAGCAGTACTGGCCACGCCCTGCGCATCTTTCGGCGCCAGGCGGAATGCGTAGTACAGCACCGTCAGCAGCACCAGGAACGCCGGGCCGATGTACAGCGCCACGCGGGTATCCTCGAAGTACGCCATCAGGCCGACCACCAGCACCAGGAAGGCCAGCGCCAGATACGAGCTCAACGGCCACAGCCACATGCGGTATTTCAGCGCCTTGCGTTCAGTGGAGCTCAGGCCGGCGCGGAACTTCAGTTGCGCCAGCAGGATCATCACCCAGGTCCAGATCGCGCCGAAGGTGGCGATCGAAGTCACCCAGACGAAGACCTTCTCCGGCACCAGGTAGTTGGCCAGCACGCCCAGCAGCAGCGCACCGATCGACAGCAGCAGCGCGTTGCGCGGCACGCCGTTCTTCGACGTACGGGCGAAGGCCGCCGGGGCCTGGCCGTTCTGCGCCAGGCTGTAGAGCATGCGCCCGGTGCTGAAGATGCCGCCGTTGCACGACGACAGCGCTGCAGTGATGACCACGAAGTTGATGATGCCGGCAGCGGTCTTGATGCCCAGGCGCTCGAAGGTCATGACGAACGGGCTGCCCTGGCTGCCGATTTCGTTCCAAGGGTAGATCGACAGGATCACGAACAGCGCACCGACATAGAACAGCAGAATGCGCCAGAACACCGAGCCGATGGCCTGCGGGATGGTCTTTTGCGGGTTGCGTGCTTCACCGGCGGTCAGGCCGATCATTTCCACGCCCAGGTAGGCGAACATGACCATTTGCAGCGACATCAGCACGCCGGTCACGCCATTGGGCATGAAGCCGCCGTTGCTCCAAAGGTTGGAAATACCCACTGCCACGCCGTCATTGCCGAAGCCAAAGGCAATGATGCCGATGCCGCCAAGGACCATGGCGATGATGGTGACGATCTTGATCAGGGCGAACCAGAACTCGAATTCACCAAAGGCCTTGACGGCCACCAGGTTGACCGCCCCCATGCTGCCCAGCGCCGCCAGGGCCCAGATCCAGCGTGGTACGTCAGGGAACCAGATACCCATGTAGATGGCTACCGCGGTGATTTCGGCAACGCAGGTCACCAGCCACAGGAACCAGTAGTTCCAGCCGGTAAGGAAGCCCGCCAGCGGGCCTAGATAGTCCTGGGCATAACGGCTGAACGAGCCAGCGACAGGGTTGTGCACGGCCATTTCGCCAAGGGCGCGCATAATCACCAGGATGGCCAGGCCGCCGATGATGTAGGACAACATGATGGCGGGGCCGGCCATTTCGATGGCCTTGGCCGAACCGAGGAAAAGACCGACACCGATACAGGCGCCCAGCGCCATCAGGCGGATGTGCCGTTCGCCCAGTTCACGCTTGAGCGGGCCGCCTTCAGCGGCCTGGCCGTGGGCAGAGTGGTTGCCGACTGGCATAGCAATACAACCTCATTTTGTTATTGGATTTGACCTTCGTGCAGCACCAGCCAGGCCGATAGGCGTGGCATTGGCTTGCCGAACTGGCCTTGTGGGCCGGCCCGAGTGCCGGAATAGAGCGCCCGGCAAAGCGAAGGGGGCGAGCAGTATAGGAAGACCCTTGCAGGTTTTTTCGCTGTATAAACAGGAATATTCAGCTAGATCTCTGGGGCCGCTTCGCACCCCATTCGCCGCACAAGGCTGCTCCTACAATGGATACGCATTCCCCTGTAGGAGCAGCCTTGTGCTGCGAATGGGGCGCGAAGCGGCCCCAAATCGCCCGGCCACCATAGCAACATCGCCGTATGAAGAAACCAACACCAAAGCCGCATAGCCCTACGCCACTCTTCTCCGTCTCTTACAAATTTTTCACCTGACCCGCTCAACGTCTAAGCTTCAGACAAGCAAGACGAAAATACCTGGCCGGATAGAAGACTATGGGCGCACTGTGGCAATCGGAACCAAGCAGAACGGAAGCACCCGAGATACCTCCGGCCGAGAAGCCACAACCAAAGTCCCCCCGTCAGCGTCGGCTATGGTGGCGGCTGATCATCCTCATCCTGCTGGTGGCGCTGGTTGCCATCGGCTTCGCTGCATATGACGAATTCCGCACCTCCAACCTGCAGTCGCGGGAATTCAGCAAGCTGGCCAGCACCCTCACCTATTCGCTGCAACCAGGCCCCAGCGATGCCATCGTCTACCCCGGCGAAGGGCCGTTCGACAAACGCCTGGGCTACAGTGCCCTGGGCGAATTCCTGCCACGCCTGCTCAAGCGCGACTACCTGATCAGCGAGCAGGTGAAGTTCTCGCCGGCGCTGATGAACTACGTCGATCATGGGCTGTTCGCCCCCTATATCGAGAAAATCCAGGCTGGCCTGTCGATCACCGACTGCCGTGGCGACATGCTGTACCAGTACAACTACCCGCAACACTTGTACCCGGACTTTGCGGCGATCCCGCCGGTTATCGTCAACAGCCTGCTGTTCATCGAGAACCGCGACCTGCTCGACACCAAGGACCCGCGCAACAACCCGGCCGTGGACTGGCCGCGCTTCGCCAAGGCCGCCTACAGCCAGGTGGCCAAGTACCTGGCCCTGCCCGGCCAGTCCGCTGGCGGTAGCACCCTGGCCACGCAGCTTGAAAAGTACCGCCATTCACCGGACGGCCTGACCGTTTCCGGCGCCGAGAAGATCCGCCAGATGATTTCCGCCAGCGTGCGTGCCTATCAGGGCGGCCCTGATACAACCGAGGCGCGCCAGCGCATCGTGCGGGACTACCTCAACAGCGTGCCACTGTCGGCAGTACCTGGGCATGGCGAAGTGCATGGCATGGCCGAAGGCCTGCGGGTGTGGTACGGCGCCGATTTCGACCAGGTCAACCAGGCCCTGAGTTCCACCGCCAGCGACCCTGAGAGCATGGCCGCACGCGGCCTGGCCCTGCGCCAGGTGCTGTCGCTGATGATTGCCCAGCGCCGGCCGTCGCACTACCTGTCCAAGGGGCGGCTCGAACTGGCCGAACTGACCGACGCGCACATCCGCGTGCTGGCCGCCAACAAAGTCATCGAGCAGCCACTGGCCGACGCTGCACTGGCCAGCAAGGCGGTATACCGCGACTGGGTGGCGCAACCGACCATCGTGCCGATCGTCACCAACAAGGGCATCAGCCTGGCACGCAACCGCCTGGCAGCCATGCTCAACCGCCCGCTGTACGATCTCGACCGGCTGGATCTGTCGGCCACCAGCACCCTGCAGTCCGACCTGCAACTGCAGGTCAGCCAGTACCTGAAAAACCTTGCCGACCCTGAATTCGCGGCGCAGATCGGCCTGATCGGCGAACGCCTGCTCACCGCCAAGACCACCGATCAGGTGAGCTACAGCTTCACCTTGTTCGAGCGCACCGCCGACGGCTCGCGGGTGCGGGTGCAGACCGACAGCACCGACCAGCCATTCGACATCAACGAAGGCAGCAAGCTGGAGCTGGGTTCAACCGCCAAGTTGCGGGTGCTCACCACCTACCTGGAGATCATCGCCGAACTGCACGACAAATACGCCGGCAAGCCAGCCGCCGAGTTGAAGAAAGTCGAAGTCGCCGAGCTCGACCGCATCAGCCAGTGGTCGCTGGAATGGCTGGCGCAGAACAGCAAGAACCAGAGCCTGGACGCCATGCTTGATGCCGCGCTGGAACGCAAGTATTCGGCCAACACTGGCGAAGCCTTCTTCACCGGCGGCGGCATGCATGTGTTCAACAACTTCCGCAAGGAAGACAACAGCCGCAACCCAACCCTCAAGGATGCATTGCGCGAGTCGATCAACCTGCCGTTCATCCGCCTGATGCGCGACCTGGTGCGCTACGTGACCTACCAGCAACCGTACAACCGCGTGCCGCTGCTCAAGGACGACTCCGACCCGCGCCGCCAGGAATACCTGGCCCGTTTCGCCGACAAGGAAGGCACCAACTACCTGATGCGTTTCTGGAAGAAATACCAGCGCAAGACCTCGCAGCAGCGCCTGGACACCTTCCTCGACAGCATGCGCGTGACCCCGCAACGGTTGGCGGCCGTGCACCGCTACCTGTTCCCCGAGGCTGGCCAGGAAACCTTCAACGCCTTCGTCCGCGCCCACCTCAAGGGTGACAAGATCGTCCTGGGCAAACTGACCGATGGCCGCCTGTCGGAGATGTACGACGCCTATGGCCCGGGCAAGTACGACCTGCCCGACCAGGGCTATATCGCCAAGGTCCACCCGCTGGACTTGTGGCTGTTGGGTTACCTGCTGAAGAACCCCGGTTCGACCTTGACCGAAATGGTCAATGCCAGCCGCTTCGAGCGCCAGGAGGTATACGGTTGGCTGTTCAAGAGCCGTCATCAGGGCGCCCGTGACAGCCGCATTCGCACCATGGTGGAGATCGAAGCGTTCCTCGACATTCATCAGCGCTGGAAGCGCGTGGGCTATCCGTTCGACCACCTGGTACCCTCGCTGGCCACCGCCATCGGCAGCTCGGGCGACCGCCCCGCCGCCCTCTCCGAGCTGGTCGGCATCATTCAGAACGACGGTGTGCGCCTGCCGACCTTGCGGATCGACACCCTGCACTTTGCAGCCAACACGCCTTACGAGACCAAGCTGGTCACCGACCCGGACCGGGGTGTGCGGATTCTGCCGGTCGAAGTGGCGCGCGCCCTCAAAGGCGCCATGTCGCAGGTGGTGGATGCGGGCACCGCGCGGCGTATTTCCGGCAGTTTCAAGCTGCAGGACGGCACGCCATTGGTGATGGGCGGCAAGACCGGTACCGGTGACAACCGCATCGAAAGCTTTGGTGCTGGCGGCCGACTGATCGGCTCGCGCTCGTTGAACCGTACCGCTACCTTCGTGTTCTTCCTGGGTGACAACCATTTCGGCACCTTGACCGCATTCGTGCCGGGGCGCTCGGCAGAGGCCTTCAAGTTCACCTCGGCGCTGCCGGTGCAGGTGCTCAAGGGCATGGCTCCGATTCTCATGCCTTACCTGCAACCGGGCAATCCGAACGAGTGCAAGCCGCCGCAGGTTGCCGTGCATACAGCCACACCGCAAGGGGACACATCGAACGAATAGATGATAATCATCTGCAATTGAGGGCTTGTCTTTAGATATATCTTGAGTAATATCTTACGATATATCGCAAACGACGGAGCCCTGCCCCCATGCGCGAACATACCCCCCATGACCCCTTCGAGCGGCGCCCAGGTCGTGGCGAACGCGGCCCGCGCGTCTTCGCTCCCGGCGACCTCAAGCTGCTGATGCTGGCCCTGCTCGCCGAGCAGCCAGGCCACGGCTACGACCTGATCCGCCAGATCGAAAACCTGTTCGACGGTAGCTACAGCCCAAGCCCCGGGGTGATCTACCCCACCCTCAACTTCCTCGAGGAGGCCGAACTGATCAGCGGCCAGGTGCAGGGCAGCAAACGCCTCTATGCCATCACACAAGCCGGCCGCACCGCCCTGGCCGAACAGGCCGTCGCACTGGACGGCGTGCGCATGCGCATCGAAGTCAGCAAGCGCGCCCTGCGCGGCCACGACCGCCCACCAGAGATTCATGAAGCGGTCGGCAACCTGCGCCACGCACTGCACATGCACAGCGGCCGCTGGACACCGGAAGAAATCGAGCGGGTCCGCGACCTGCTCAACCACGCCGCCAAGGCCATCGCCTCCTCGCCGGCTGAACCTGCCAGGGAGACACCCCATGAGTGACACCATTCACCGCGTCAACCACGAAATCCGCCAACGCCACCTGCAGGTGCTGCGGGTCACCGAACTGACCCCGCGCATGCGCCGTATCACTCTCGGGGGTGCCGAACTGCAAGGTTTCACCAGCGTGGGCAGCGACGACCATATCAAGCTGCTGTTCGCCGAAACGCCGGAGCAACAGCAAGCCATCGAGGCTCGCAACCTGGGCCGAGAAGGTGGCGCACGGCCTACCATGCGCGAATACACGCCACGGCGCATCGACCTGGTGGCCAATGAACTGGATATCGACTTCGTGCTGCACGGCGATGGCCCTGCATCCACCTGGGCCGCCCAGGCGGCACCCGGGCAAACCCTGAACATTGCCGGGCCGCGGGCTTCGATGGTGGTGCCGGACATCTTCGACAGCTACCTGCTGATCGGTGACGAAACTGCCATCCCGGCCATTGGCCGCCGCCTGGAGGAGTTGCCTGCGGGGCGTCAGGTGCTGGCGGTTATCCAGATCGAAGACGAGCAGGAACGCCAGCCACTGCCGAGCAAGGCACAGGTGGAGGTGATCTGGGTACGTCGCCAACTGGAAGACTTGCTGGCGCTGGTGAAGAACCTGACCTTGCCGCAAGGCCGGTTGTACGGCTGGGTAGCACTGGAAAAGGCCCTGACCCGCCAGGCCAAGGCACTGTTGCTGGAGAAAGGATTGCCTGAGGATGCGCTCAAGGCTGTGGCCTACTGGCGTGCCGACGGGACTGCTGAGGACGAATGATTGTTTATATTGCCTGCACTGGCCCTATCGCCGGCAAGCCGGCTCCCACAGGTACCCGCAGCGCTCAAGGGCTGCGCTGTCGTGCAGAGAACCAATATCGCACGTCTGACGCGTCCTTTGTAGGAGCAGCCTTGGGGGGGGGGGGGGGGGGGGGGGGGGAGGGGAGGGGGGGGGGGGGGAGAAATAGATCCGTACACAACACCCAGA
>NZ_JBKGFP010000148.1:0-20077 GCF_046557535.1 Pseudomonas sp. S1(2024) | reverse complement strand
CCACCTTCGAGAATGAATGTTGACCTTGTTGTTGATGCCCACGCTTGAAAGCGAAGAGCGAAGAGCGAAGAGCGAAGAGCGAAGAGCGAAGAGCGGAAAAGTACTGGTCTTGATCTCGCGCATAGTCCATTTACGATGGCGACGGTTACTCACCTTTTCGCCCTTACGGCGAGTCACTTTTTGTCAAACGCGACAAAAAGTAACCAAAAAACGCTGCGCTCCCATCATCCGGCCCCTCCGCTACGCTACGGGGTTCCCTCGCGCCGGTCTTGCTCCCGGGAGGACGCGCTGCAGGCCCCATCCATGGGGCCTCAGCGCTTGACGGGCATCCATGCCCGTCACCTCCCTCCGCAAAACCTCTGCTCGGCCTCCTGAAGTCGCGAAGATCAAGATCAAGATCAAGATCAAGATCAAGATCAAGATCAAGATCAAGATCAAGATCAAGATCAAGATCAAGAGCCAAAGCCAGAGCAGAGCAGAGCCAGAGCAGAGCCAGAGCAGAGTGCGCCGACTGGCGGAATGTGGGCACCGGAAGCAAATTCGCACCCGATTGCAGTTGCTCCACGCGACGTGGCGCCTTAGACTGCCGCCCCCTGTAAAAGAGTGCCGGTTGGCGCTTGAAGAATTCTGCTGCCGATGCCGAGGCGTCGGCGGCACCCGAATCGCCCAAATGCACATTTTTTCATAGAGAAATCGATGACCAAGGAACAGTTGCTGGCCATGTCGGCCGATGACTACATGAACGCTGACCAGCTGGCTTTCTTCGCTGGCCTGCTGCAGGCGATGAAAGTCGAAACCCATGAACGCATCGAGCTGAGCCGTGCCACCATCGAAGGCCTGGACACCCCGTCGGACCCTGCCGACGTGGCTTCGGTCGAAGAAGAGCGTAGCTGGCTGGTGAACGCCATCGACCGCGACCAGCGCCTGCTGCCGCAGCTGGAAATGGCCCTGGACCGTATTGCCGACGAAAGCTTCGGCTGGTGTGATGACAGCGGTGAACCAATCGGCCTGAAGCGTCTGCTGATCAGCCCGACCACCAAGTATTGCATCGAAGCCCAGGAGCGCCACGAGCAGCTCGACCGCCACCAGCGCCAGGTGTAACCCCGCGCGGTGTGCCAAGCCCCACGGAGCGATCCCTGGGGCTTTTTGCGTTTCTTGCCGGCGGCGGTTTTGTTGCCCTGCACGTAACACTGCTGTACCGGGATGCGCTGTTTCAGCGCCGTAAGCAGGCGTATCATCACTTTATCGTTAGGGTGCTAATTAAATTCCGGAGGGAATGATGAATAGCCGGGTCGATGTAGCCGTGATGATTGGTTCTGGTGTGCCAGCCTCGATGCGGGCGCTGGGTAAACGCATCTGCTGGGTGGTGCTGGTCAATGGCGAACGCCGTGGTACCGCATTTGCCACCCGTGAAGAGGCCTTGGAGTGCCAGGCGGCCTGGCAGCAGTTGAAGAAGGGCCTGGCTGCCTGAGCACCGTGAGTGCTGCCGGCAAGCGAACGGGGTGTTGTTCAGGGCGTTCGCCTGTAAGAAATGTACTTTGCCTCTCGACGAATTTCGGTGTTTTCGTGCATATTCTTTCCCCAGTAATGCGCTGATGGATTGCAGGGCCCGTTCTTACGTGCGCTCTGGCATTGCCTGTCGCATTTTTTCTGGCGGTTTTGCTGTCAGACATTGCGCTTCCCGAATCGGGAATATGCCGAAAGCCTGTATTTGAGGCCAGATCTGGCAAGCCAGGGTAAAGATTCCCGCACGCTGCATCGCCAGCGGGCGCAGACATTTCGCATATCGCTTTATTACTCTTTTCGCCTATCGATAAGAAATGGCCGTGCCTCACCGAGCTTTGGGTGAGGACGGGTTGTAACCGGTTGAGGATTACTTCATTGGCAGTCAGCACTCTTGATACCCATGCGTTGTTCGCCTTGGGCGACTTGCGCGGTAAATTGGCCCAGCTGTTCCAGGGCCGCTTTGTCTATGTTACGGAACAGAGTCCCGAAGGCCTGTACATGGCCGAAATCGACACCGAAAGCGCATTGGTCGTCGATGACAAGCAGCGTTTGGAACTGAAGGTCGGCGACCACTTTCGCGCCGCCGTGCTGCCCAGCCGCGAAGGCGGCAAACTGGAAATGCGCTTTCGCGAAATCAAGTTGAACGTATATGGCGTGGGCGACTATGCCTTTGTGTCGGTGCCTGAAGGCGAGGGCATCGTGTTCCGTGAAGGCCACGGTGTGATGCTGGTATTCGCCGCACAGCAACAAGTGCAAGAAGGCCTGGGCAAGTTGCTCAAGGCGGTGACCGGCAAGGTTGCCAAATGGCGCAAGGGTGAGCTGACCACCTTCAAGGCCAGTGAATGACCCACAGTGACGACGCGCCTGCCACGCGTGCCGAGTTCCATCGGCAGCACCAGGCGGATGCCGTAGCCGAGGCCGAGCGTTTGCTGGCCAGGCGCGAAGAACTGCAAGGCGCCTGGTTGAACTGGGTGGCAGGGGAATTGTATCGCCTCGGCCCGCCGCCTTATGCGGCCATGGTCCGGCGCGAGTTGCAGCGCCTGGCCCAAGGGTGAGGCGGCGACCTCTCAGTTGCCTCGATCGCGGCCGCTGCTGACTTCTTCAGGGACCGGCTCTTTCCCCATGCGCTTGCGGAACAGCGCCGCCCGGGCCAGCAACAGTGTGGTCACCGGCACGGTGATCGACAGCAGGATCGGAATCAGCCAGGCGTGCAGCACCGGGGCTTCCTTGAGCCAGGAAAAATAGATGATCGAAGCCAGTGCCACGCACCAGGCACCAATGGTCGAAGCCAGTGCCGGCGGGTGCATCCGCTGGAAGTAGTCCTTCAGCCGCAACAGGCCCACGGCACCGATCAGGGCGAACAGGCTGCCGGTCAGCAGCAGCGCGGCAGTGACCAGCTCCAGCCAGAAGGGGAGTTGCAGGGTTTCAGTCATTCGATCACCTCACCGCGCAGCAGGAACTTGGCCAGGGCAAACGAGCCAACGAAACCGAACAGCGCAATCAGCAGGGCACCTTCGAAGTAGGTGTCACTGGCATAACGGATTCCCAGCACCAGCATGGTCAGCATGGCCAGGATGTACAGGTAGTCCAGCGCCAGCACCCGGTCCTGGGCGGACGGGCCGCGGAACAGCCGGATTAGTGCCAGGGCCATGGCCAGGGCGAAGATGAACAGGCTGGCGAGGACAGCATTGGCGAGCAGGCCTGTCATTGGAAAATCTCCATCAGCGGGCGTTCGTAGGTGTCCTTGAAGTGCTGGATGAAAGCCGCCTCATCGTCCAGGTCGAACACATGCAGCAGCAACACGCTGCGGTCCAGGGCCAGCTCGGACCAGACCGTGCCGGGCACCACCGTGGTAATCATCGACAACGCCGCCAGTCCATGCGGGTCGCGCAGGGCCAGCGGGATGTGCACGAACGCCGAGCGTGGCGGCTGCTTGCCGGCGCGCAGCACGCCACGGGCAACCATCAGGTTGGACATGATCACATCGATGCCGACCCGGCCAATCAGCCGGGCGATGGCCAGTGGGCGCCGCACATGGGCATGCTGCGGGCGCAGCGGTGCCATCAGCAGCGGCGCCAGCACGCCGAGCGCGGCTGCCAGCAGCAGGTTGCCGGGGCTGACCGAGAGGTTCAGCAACAGCCACAGTGCGAACAGCGAAACCGATAACAGCGGTGCCGGGAACAGTCGATTCATGGCTGCACCTGTACGTCGAGCGAGGTGGGGCCAGGAATCGGCCGGGCGGCCATCACGGCTTCGATATAGGTGTCGGGGGCCTGCAGGCTGGCGGCGGTGTCCTGGGTGTAGCGCAGCAGCGGCTCGGCCCTGAAGCTGAGGATGAAGCACAGGCCGAGCAGGATGACGATGGGCAGACATTCATAGCGGCGCAGCACCGGCGACGGGCGTTCTTCAGGCTTCCAGAAGCGCTGGATGCCGACGCGGCCGAAGGCGATCAGCGAGGCCATGCCAGACAGGACCAGCAATGCCACCAGACCCCAACCCGCCATGCCCAGCGGCTGCTCGGCAGGCACGCCCAGCCCTTGCGGGTTGAACAGCGCGCTGATCAGGTTGAGCTTTCCGACAAAGCCCGACAGCGGCGGCATGCCGATGATCAACAGGGCGCAGGCGATGAAGCTGAGGCCGAGGAAGGCCATGGTCCACGGGATGATCTGGCCGATCACCACCTTCTGTTCATCGTCGAGGTTGATACCCTTGGGCGGGTGCAGTGATTCCAGCGGTGGCGGCATGGCGTCTTCTTCGTCGTCCAGCAGTGCTTCGTTGGCCGAGCGCGAACGTTCGACCAGTTCGGCGAGCAGGAATAGCGCGCACAGCGCCAGGGTCGAATTGACCAGATAGAACAACGCCGCGCCGGTCAGCGCCGATTGCGCAAAACCGACGGCGCCGAGCAGGGTGCCGGCTGAAACCAGGATGCTGAGGGCGGCCATGCGCTCCAGGCGCTGCGCGGCCATGATCGACACTGCCGCCACCGCCAGGGTGACCAGGCCACCGTACACCAGCCATTCACCACCGAAGTGCGCCGAGGCCCCGGCCTGCCCTGAGAACAGCAGAGTCCACAGGCGCAGCACGGCATACAGGCCGACCTTGGTCATGATGGCGAACAGCGCCGCCACCGGCGCGCTGGCCGAGGCATAGGCCGGTACCAGCCAGAAGTTCAGCGGCCAGATGCCGGCCTTGACCAGGAAGGCCATGGCCAGGATCGCCGCGCCAGCGTGCAGCAGGCCACGGTCGGCCTCCGGCACCAACGGAATCTTCAGCGCCAGGTCGGCCATGTTCAGGGTGCCGGTCACGCCATACAGCATCGCTGCGCCGATCAGGAACAGCGACGAGGCGAACAGGTTGATGGCAATGTAGTGCAGGCCGGCACGCACCCGGGCGCGGCCCGAGCCATGCAGCAGCAGGCCATAGGAAGCGGCCAGCAGCACCTCGAAGAACACGAACAGGTTGAACAGGTCGGCGGTGAGGAAGGCGCCATACAGGCCCATCAGCTGGATCTGGAACAGTGCGTGGAAGCTGGCCCCGGCACCGTCCCAGCGAGCGCGGGCAAACAGCAGGGCACTGAAACCGATGATGCCGGTGAGGGTCAGCAGCAGGGCCGACAGGTGGTCTACCACCAGCACGATGCCGAACGGTGCCGGCCAGTTGCCCGGCAGGTAGACACCGATTGATTCCGCCTGGCCCTGGGTGCGCACCCACAGCAGCAGGCTGACCGCGATGGCCAGGCCGGCAAAGGTCGACAGCAGGTTCAGCCAGGCCTTTGTCTGCCGGTGTTTCTCGCCCAGCAGCAACATCAATGCCGCGGTAACCAGGGGCAGCAGGATGGGCGCGATGATCAATTGGCTCATGCCACTCATTCGTCACGCTCCCGGCCATCCACGTGGTCGGTACCGGTCAGGCCGCGCGAGGCCAGCAACACAACCAGGAACAGCGCGGTCATGGCGAAGCTGATGACGATGGCGGTGAGCACCAGGGCCTGCGGCAGCGGGTCGGTGTAGTGCAGCAGGTCCTGGGGCACGCCGTCCTTGATGATCGGTTCCTTGCCGATGAACAGGCTGCCCATGCTGAAGATGAACAGGTTGACCCCGTACGACAGCAGGCAGAGGCCCATGATCACCTGGTAGGTTCGCGGGCGCAGGATAAGCCACACTCCCGAAGCGGCCAGCACGCCGATGGCAACTGCAATCACTTCTTCCATCAGGCGGCTCCTGCTTGGCTGGTTTTCGCCGGGTTACCCGGGCGGTAGGCGCGCACCGATTGGTGCGCCAGGGCGGTGAGGATCAGCAGGGTCGAGCCGACCACCACAGTGAACACCCCGACATCGAAGAACAGCGCGCTGGCCACGTGCACATCGCCGAGCAACGGCAGGTGCAGGTGGGCGGTATGGGTGGTGAGGAACGGGTAGCCCAGCAGCATGGCACCCGCGCCGGTCAGGGTTGCGCACAGCAGCCCGGTGCCCATCCAGCGCAGCGGGCGCAGGCTCATCTGCGCCTCGACCCACTGGGTGCCGGCAACCATGTACTGCAGGATGAACGCCACCGACATCACCAGGCCGGCAACAAAGCCGCCACCCGGCTGGTTGTGGCCACGCATGAACAGGTACATCGACACCAGCAGGGCGATCGGCAGCAGCAAGCGCACCAGCACCGCGGGCACCATCATGAAGCCCAGGGCGGTGTCGGTAGCATGCCGCGGGTTGATCAGGTCGGTGACCACGTCGGGTGCCAGCTGACGCTGTTGCGCCGGCAGTTGCATGCTTTCCTTGGGCGGGCGGAAGCGCCGCAGCAGGGCGAACACGGTCAGCGCCACGGCCACAAGCACGGTGATTTCACCGAGGGTATCGAAGCCACGGAAGTCGACCAGCATGACATTGACGACGTTGGTGCCACCGCCTTGGGGGAGTGCCCGGCTCAGGTAGAACGAGGAAATGTCGTTCGGCGTCGGCCGGGTGAGCATGGCGTAGGACAGCACGGCCATGCCGCCACCTACCAGCACCGCCAGCAGCAGGTCGCGCAGGCGACGCATGCGCGCACGCTCGAGGCTGCCCGGCAGCGGCGATACGCCTTCGATTCGCCGCGGCAGCCAGCGCAGGCCGAGCAGGATCAGCACGGTGGTGACCACTTCCACTACCAGCTGTGTCAGGGCCAGATCGGGCGCGGAGAACCAGACGAAGGTGATGCAGGTCATCAGGCCGCAGACGCTGACCATGATCAACGCCGCCAAACGGTGATACTTGGCCTGGTAGGCAGCGCCGATGGCGCAGGCGATGGCGATCAGCCACAGCGCGACAAACACGCCCGAGCCCGGAATCTTCGGCCGGTCGCCCCAGCTGAGACCACTGTAGAGCATGGGGGTGAGGCCGGCGAGGAAGGCGGCGAGCACCAGCATGAACAGCTGCGATTGCAGGCGGCGGCTGGTGAGCAGGCGCTCGATGCGCCGCGCCAGCAGCATTAGCTGCACCTGGCCGTGTTCGAACAGGCGCTTGCCATTGAAGCGTTCGATCACCGGTGGGTAGGGGAAGCGGCCAAGGCGCAGCTGCTTGCGCAGCAGCAGGTAAAGCACGATACCGCCGCTCATGGCCACCAGGCTCATGATCAGCGGCGCGTTCCAGCCATGCCAGATGGCCAGGCTGTATTCCGGTAGGGTGCCGCCCACCACAGGCAGGGCGGCGGCGGCCAGCAGCGGGCCGACCGACTGGGCAGGGAAGATGCCCACCACCAGGCAGGTAAGCACCAGCAATTCGACCGGCGCACGCATCCAGCGTGGCGGTTCGTGTGGGGTGTGCGGGAGGTCCTGCGCAGTGGGGCCGAAGAACACATCGACGGTGAAGCGCAGGGCATAGGCCACGCTGAAGGTGCCGGCCAGGGTGGCGACCACCGGCAGCGTGGCCTCGACCCAGGCAGTGGAGCTGATGAACACCGTTTCGGCGAAGAACATTTCCTTGGACAGGAAACCGTTCATCAACGGCACGCCGGCCATCGAGGCGCTGGCCACCATGGCCAGGGTGGCGGTGTATGGCACCAGGCGTATCAACCCGCTGAGGCGGCGGATGTCACGGGTACCGCTTTCGTGGTCGATGATGCCGGCGGCCATGAACAACGAGGCCTTGAAGGTGGCGTGGTTGAGAATGTGGAACACCGCTGCGACGGCGGCCAGCGGGCTGTTCAGGCCCAGCAGCAGGGTAATCAGGCCCAAGTGGCTGATGGTCGAGTACGCCAGCAGGCCCTTGAGGTCGTTCTGGAACATGGCGGCGAAGGCGCCGAGCAGCAGGGTGAGGGCGCCGGCACCGCCTACGATCCAGAACCACTCTTCGCTGCCCGACAGCACCGGCCACAGGCGCGCCAGCAGGAACACCCCGGCCTTGACCATGGTCGCCGAGTGCAGATAAGCCGATACCGGGGTGGGCGCTGCCATGGCATGGGGCAGCCAGAACTGGAAGGGGAACTGTGCGCTCTTGCTCAGGGCGCCGATAAGGATCAGCGGCAGCAGCACCGGGTACAGCGCATGCTGGCGAATGGTGTTGCCGGCAGCCAGGACCTTGTCCAGGTCGTAGCTGCCGACCACATGGCCGAGCAGCAGGGCACCCACCAGCAGGCACAAGCCGCCCGCGCCCGTGACCATCAGCGCCATGTAGGCGCCACGGCGGGCGTCGGCACGGTGGTGCCAGTAGCCAATCAGCAGGAACGAGAACAGGCTGGTGAGTTCCCAGAAGAACACCAGCTGGATCAGGTTGCCGGAGATCACCAGGCCGAGCATGGCGCCCATGAAGGCGAGGAAGAAGGCGAAGAAGCGCGGCACCGGGTCTTGTGGCGACATGTAGTAGCGGGCATACAGCGAAACCAGCGTACCGATGCCCAGCACCAGCAGCGAGAACAGCCAGGCGAAGCCGTCCATGCGCAGCACCAGGTTCAACCCCAGGCTGGGCAGCCAGAGGAACTCTTCGCGAATCACGCCACCGTGGGCAACCTGAGGGTACAGCAGTGCTACCTGGACAGTGCCGACCAGGGCCACGAGCCCGGCGAGAATGGACTCCGCGTTACGTGCGTTGTGCGGCAGCACTGCTGCCAGGCAACTGCCCACGAACGGCAGAAGCAATAGCACTATCAATGACATAGCGTTCTATTCTGGAGAAGTTTGCAAAGAATCATACGTGCCGAGGGATTGATCACCAACACGCAAGCTGTCGCAGAATCCTACAAACAGGCTGTGACAAGCTGTTTTTTTATAACAGATTCTTACAAAGCATAGCCGCAGTTGGCGGCTTTACAGGCCAGCCTGGCGTTCACCTTCATCCGTCACTTCCCGCGATTCGGCCACCTCGCGCGGGCGGCGCACCTTGAGTTCGCTGACCACCACCGCGATCACGATCAGCAGGCCGCCGAGCAGTGCCACGCCCGGCAGGCGCTCACCGGCGATGCGCCCGACGATCCCGGCCCATACTGGTTCGCCGGCATAGATGAGGGTGGCGCGGGTGGGCGAGACCGACTTCTGCGCCCAGTTCATGGCTACCTGGATCACCGCGCTCATGGCGCCCAGGCCCACGGCACTGGTCAGCAGCAGCCAGGAAAAATCGGGTATGCGCTCCTGGGTCGGCACGATCATCAGGAACGCCAGCAGCGAGGCGGTCGCCAGCTGCACCACGGTGACCCGGCGCACATCGACCTGCCCGGCGTAGCGGCTGATCAGGATGATTTCGCCGGCAATGGCCACGGCGCTGACCAGGGTTACCAGCTCGCCTTCGCTGAAGTTCAGGCTGCCCCCTTCCGGCCCGGCCAGCAGCATCAGGCCGATGAACGCCAGGCCGATACCGATGCTGGGCATCAGGCCGGGGCGCCGGCCCAGTACCAGCCATTGCAGCAGTGGCACGAATGGCACGTACAGCGCGGTAATGAACGCTGACTGGCTGCTGCTGATGGTTTGCAGGCCCATGGTCTGCAAGCCGTAGCCGAGCATGATCGACACGCCGATCAGCATGCCGGCCTTCAGTTCGGTGAAGGTCAGCCCGGGCAGCGCCCGCGCCGAGACCACCCCGACGAACAGCGCGGCTGCAGCGAAGCGCAGGCCGACGAAGAACATCGGGCCGCTGACGCTCATCACGTTGTGTACCAGCAGGAAGGTGCCGCCCCACAGCATGGTGATGAATACCAGCACCAGTTCGGCCTTGCTCAGGCGAAAGGTAATGGCGGGGGTCGGTTTGCTGCTGGGCTTGCTCATGGTCTTGCGCACTCGGAGGGGGCGGCGCACAATCGCCGCAAAGTGGGCAGTATACTGCGCAATACCTACCAGTGAGCAATATAGTGCACAGAGATTCCTCGCACCGGGCATCGGTGCTGCAACATGTCAGCCTCAATGTACGCAGCCTGCGCAACGCCGCGGGTATGAGCCAGACGGCGTTGGCGGAGCGTTCCGGGGTCAGCCGGCGCATGCTGGTGGCGATCGAGGCGGGCGAGAAGAATGTCAGCTTGACTACTCTCGACCTGATTGCCGAGGCCTTGGGCGTGGCTTTCAGTACCCTGATCCAGGCACCTGACCAGCGCGACCCCGGGCGCATCGAAGAGTTGGCCTGGGCCGGCGAGCACCCGCAGAGCCGGGCGGTGCTGTTGGGCAGCAGCGTGGCGCGGCGCGAGGTGGAACTATGGGAATGGACCCTGGCACCGGGCGAGTGCTATTCCAGCGAGGCTGATGCCGAAGGCTGGAGCGAGCAGATCTATGTGGCGCAAGGGCAACTGACGCTGATCATCGAAGGGGTCGAGCATCGCCTGCAGGTCGGGCAGTTCCATGTGTTTCCCAGCAACTGCCGGTATGCCTATCGCAACGATGGGGCGGTTGCGGTGCGGTTTGTGCGCAATGTGGTGATCTAAGAGCGCGCAGGGCTGCACCACCTGTGGGAGCGGGCATGCCCGCGAATACCGGCGGAGCCGGTGCCATCCTCCGCGTCGCCTGATTCGCGGGCACGCCCGCTCCCACAGGTGCTGAGCAAGCCTGATCAGCTATTCAGCAACTCATCGGTCCTGACCACCTTGGCATAGGCAAACGCCAACGCCGCCATCACCGAATCATGCACCTGCGCCGCCGGCACCCGCTTGCCATCGAACTCCAGTGGCAGCGTGGCACAGGCGTCGTGCGCCACGGTCACGTCGTAACCCAGGTCGGCCGCGGCACGGGTGGCGGCGTCGATGCACATGTGACTCATGCTGCCGACGATGGTCAGGGCCTCGACGCCATGCCGGTCCAGCGTGTGCTCAAGGTCGGTACCGAGGAAGGCGTTGACCTTGTGCTTGAGCACCACCGGCTCACCGGCTTGAGGCTCGACCTTGGCATGGATCGCCGCACCCTGCGAGCCTGGCGCGAAGAACGGCGCATCGGCGCTTTCGAACTCATGCCGCACATGCACCACCAAGTCACCCCGTTGACGCGCTGCCGCCAACAGGCGGGCAGCATTGTCGGCCGCCTGGTCGGCACCATCGAGGGTCCATTTGCCGCCCGGGAAGTAGTCGTTCTGGATGTCGATGATGATCAGCGCCTGCTTGCTCATGCTGCCTCCTGTGGCAGTAGTCGTTGGATGACGTTAGTTATAGGCTGTGTGCACTGACCTGAGGATTGGCGCGAACGACACTATGCAGGCAAAAACTGACAACCCCGCCAGCCTGGACATCGGCCTGCTGCTGTACCCCGGCGCGCAGCGTGCTGCCGTGCATGGGCTGGCCGACCTTTTCCTGGTAGCCAATCGGGTGGTTGCCGAACTGGGTGCTGTCGAGTTGCCATCGGTGCGTATCAGCTTTTGGCAGGCAGACGAGGCAGGGCGGTTGCAGCTTGCCCCTGAGAGCCCGCCTGCCGCCGTTGCCGATCTGCGGGTGCTGATCATTCCACCAAGCCTGGAGTCGGCACCACAGGGTGAGCTGCTTGAGCGCCATCGCGCGTCGTTGTGCCAGTTGCACGGGCACGGCACGGTGCTGGCATCGGTGTGCATCGGGGTGTTCTTCATCGCCGCCAGTGGTCTGCTCGACGGGCGCCCGGCCTGTACCCACTGGAACTACGTGCATTCGCTTGCCCAGCGTTTTCCCAAGGTGCGGGTCGAGGCCCAGCAGCCGTTGCTGGACGATGGCGACATCGTCACCTCGGCCGGGCTGATGGCCTGGACCGACCTGGGCTTGCGCTTGCTGGAGCGCTTCATGGGCGCGACGGTGGCGCGGGAAACTGCCCGCTACCTGGCGGTCGACCCGGTCGCGGCGCCACTGCCCGGTGCAGTGTTCAACCCACGCCTGGACCATGGTGATGAAGCAGTGCTGAAAGTGCAGCACTGGTTGCAGGGCAACGGTGGGCAGGATGCCGACCTGGCCAGCATGGCCGCATGCGCGGGGCTGGAGGAACGCACTTTCCTGCGGCGTTTTCGTGCTGCCACGGGGCTACGGCCGACCGAGTACTGCCAGCAGGTGAGGGTGGGGCGTGCGTGCCGCTTGCTGGAGTTCACCCGGCGCAATGTCGAGCAGATCGCCTGGGGCGTCGGTTACCAGGACCCGGGTGCGTTTCGCAAGGTGTTTCAGCGCATCACCGGCCTGACCCCGAGTGATTATCGGCGGCGCTTCGCGGTATCGGGTTAGGGCGCGGGGCGTTCCCGGTGCGGAAACCGCTTGACCTTGACATAACTTGAGGTTTTACCCTGCTCTGCATCGCGCTGTAGGCGTCCGTCACCAGGAGACCGTTCATGACGGCAACATCCCATGCCCTGTGGTTTACCCAGATGATCGAATTTGAAGTGCCTGGCAAGTTCCAGCAGGCGTTGGCCCAAGCGCTGGTGGCGCGCAGCGAAGAGCTGGCCGCGCGTTGCGAAGGACTGCAGGGCGTCAGTATTCAGGCCAGCGACGATGGCAGCCGGGTGCTGCAGTACCTGCAATGGCAGTCCCGCCAGGCGTGGGCAGCGGCGGCCGTATATTTCGTCGGGGAACCTTTTCTCGACCTGCTTGGCCAGTACCAGGCGCGTGGCGTCAACTTTGCTGCCTACCAGACGCTGCGCAGCCTGGTGCGCGGTGCCGATGGCGGCCTGCATTGCCAGGTGGGTGAGCCTCAGGCATACCAGGGCGCGTAGTGCGGGTAGCGATCCAGGCGGGCGCCAATGACCATTTCGCTGACCCATGCCGCCAGGATCGAACTGTAGGCTTTCTGGCTCTCTTCGCTGGACAGCGCGTGGTCGGCACCGTCGACGATGCGGTGGGTGAGTGAATGGGCGCTGACAAATGCCGAGCGGTAACTCATCAAGGTGCTGTGGGGCACGTAGTCGTCCTGCTCGGACTCGACCAGCAGTACATCGCCACCGAACTCGGCACAGGCTGCCAGTGCGCGGTTGTCTGCCGGGCCGAGCAGGCGCTGGCGATAGGCGTTCAGCCGTTGCCGGTCGAGGGTTTGCTTGGGGAGGTTCCATTCGTCGTCCCAGTACATCGCGGGTACCCTGAGGGCCAACCATTTGACCGGCCGCTCACGGGTCAGCAACGTAGCCAGGTAGCCGCCATAGCTGCTACCGATGATGGCGATGGCACTGGTGTCGACGGCTGGGTGGCTTGCCAGCCGGTCGTAGGCCACCAGCAGGTCGGTCAGGTTCTGTTCGCGGGTTACCGTCAGCCGTTGGCTTTCGGTTTTTTCGTGGCCGCGCAGGTCGAAGGTCATGCATACGCAGCCCAGCCCGGTGATATGCCGGGCGCGGGCGAGGTCGCGTTGCTGGCTGCCACCCCAGCCGTGGACGAAGAGAATGCCCGGCATCTTGCTGCCGGGGCTGACCAAGGTGCCGACGATGCTGTCATCCTCGACCTGCAGTTCAATGGTTTCACTTTGAATGGTCATGTTCGCGAATCCGCGCAAATTTGCTGAGTTGTCCGAGTTCACTGTCGTTTCCTTGGTAAAAGAGGGTGGCGTCAGTGGGTAGTTCGGGGATGCCGAACACTTCATGGGTGGAGGCACGTACCCGTTGCAATGCCGGGTCGTCGGCGAACGCCTGCAAGGCCAGCAGTTCGGCACTGCTGGCACCGCCCAGGCGCCAGGATTGCTCGAGTACGCCGCTGCGCAGGTGGCCCTGTGGGTTCACGCCGCGGGCAATGTCGTAGTTGCGCCGCGAGGCGATGAAGCCGGGGAAGTGCTGCTCGGCGGCCTGTTCGTAGGCCATCGCCTGGTTGATGGCCAGGCGCAGCGGCTCATCCAGCGGCAGTTGCAGCAGTGCCTGGTAGTCACCGCGTACCACTACCAGGTCGGAGCCGCCATACACTTCCGTGCCCTGATGGTCGCGGGTAAGTTGCTGGGTGCCGTGATAGCTGCAGGTCAGGCCGGCGACACGTACCTGGCCAACGCTGAAGGTTTGCACTTCGCTCAGGTCTTCCTCGAGCACCAACCCCCATAGCGCAAGGTCCTGGTCATCCATGCCGGCCAGCAGCGGTTCCAGCTCATCCGCCGTGGTTATGACCTGTTGCCCACGGCCTGCGCAGGCCAGTACCGGCTTGATTCGCAACTGGCCGTCCGTCAGTAACAGCTGTGCGGCGGTCCGTGCATCGGCCTTGCTGAATACGGTGTAGCCGCGCAGCAGGGCGTCGCAGGCTTGCCGTGCGAAGGCATCGGTCCAGCCCGGCGGGAAACTGGCCCCGGCCGGCAGCGGGTGGGAAATCGCCTTGGTCGCCATGTAGGGGTGTGCGACCAGGCCACCGAAAAGGTCCTGTTCGCTGCAGATGCCGAGGGCGGCATGGCGTTCGGGATCGACCAGGGTTTCGGTGGGCAGGTAGTAGTAGCCGTCGGTGGCGCTTGGTGGCTGGCTGGGTTGCACGTGCGGGCAGCCCAGAAGGCGTGCCAGGCCATCGGCAAGCTTCAGGTGCACGGCATGCTCGTGGTCGGGGGTGTGCGCGCGGGTGTCGAGCAGCACCACGCCGCTTTTAGGGGCGCAGGCGTTGGGCATGGTCATTTGCCTGTGTGCAATGAATGTACTGAGTGTGAAGCCGCTGCTTTGTGGAAGTTCAGCGGAACTTGATCGGTGGTTCTGGCCCGTCTGTAGGAAATGTCCGGTATGCGCAGGGCGTCACGGGCAATGCATGCCGTGTGTCGGTCGCCAAGATTGCAGGGCCTCGGCGGCTGTTCCATTATCGGCACACTGGATAAACCGTGATGTAGCCGCAGGAGAGCGCATGAACGTTCAGACCACCCTTGGGCAAAGCGTGCCGCAGCGTTTGGCGCTGGTTCGCCAGGCCATGGCTGCAGAGGGCATCGATGCCTTGCTGGTACCTTCGGCCGACCCCCATCTTTCCGAATATCTGCCTGGTTACTGGCAAGGGCGCCAGTGGCTTTCGGGTTTCCATGGCTCGGTCGGCACGCTGGTGGTCACGGCTGGCTTTGCCGGGTTGTGGGTCGATAGCCGCTACTGGGAACAGGCGGAACACGAGCTGGCGGGCAGTGGCATCGAGCTGATGAAACTGCTGCCGGGCAAGCCTGGTGCGCTGGAATGGCTGGGCGATCACGTCGAGCCCAACGGCAGCGTGGCAGTAGATGGTGCGGTCATGGCGCTGGCTTCGGCGCGCCAACTGAGCGATCGGCTGAAGGCGCGCAGGGCGCGACTGGTGACTGACAAGGATCTGCTGGGCCAGGTCTGGGAAGGGCGCCCGGCGCTGCCAGGCAACCCGGTGTACCAGCATTTGCCGCCGCACGCCACGGTGAGCCGTGCGGAAAAACTGGCGCAGTTGCGCCAGAGCGTGCAGGCCAAGGGGGCCGACTGGCATTTCATCGCCACCCTGGATGACATCGCCTGGCTGTTCAACCTGCGCGGTAGCGATGTTTCCTACAATCCGGTGTTCGTGGCCTTTGCCCTGATCAGCCAGCAGCAGGCCATCCTGTTTGTCGGCCAGGACAAGCTCGACGAACATCTACGCCAGGTGCTGGCGGCCGACGGTATCGAAGTGCGTGACTACGCCGAAGCAGGCAAGGCCCTTGCCGCCATGCCGGCCGGGGGTCGATTGCTGGTCGACCCGGCCCGGGTGACCTGCGGCCTGCTGGATAACCTGCCGGCCGAGGTGGAGCTGGTCGAGGGGCTCAACCCCAGCACCTTGAGCAAGTCGTGCAAGGGTGATGAGGACCTGGTGCACATCCGGCAGGTGATGGAGCAGGATGGCGCGGCCCTGTGCGAATTCTTCGCCTGGTTCGAGGCCAACCTTGGTCGTGAGCTGGTTACCGAGCTGACGGTCGACGAGCAGTTGAGTGCCGCCCGTGCCCGCCGCCCGGGATTCGTGTCGTTGAGCTTCTCGACCATTGCCGCCTTCAACGGCAATGGCGCGATGCCGCATTACCGCGCCACGGAACAGTCGCACGCGGTCATCGAGGGCGATGGTCTGCTGCTGATCGATTCGGGCGGGCAGTACCTGGGGGGCACCACCGACATCACGCGCATGGTGCCGGTGGGCAACCCGAGCCTTGCACAGAAGCAGGATTGCACACGCGTGCTCAAAGGCATGATCGCCCTGTCGCGTGCCACCTTCCCGCGGGGCGTGCTATCGCCGTTGCTCGACGCCATTGCCCGGGCACCGATCTGGGCTGACCAGGTGGATTACGGCCACGGCACCGGCCATGGTGTGGGCTACTTCATGAACGTGCACGAGGGGCCGCAGGTAATTGCCTACCAAGCGGCACCCACGCCGCAGACCGCGATGCAGGTGGGCATGATCAGCTCGATCGAGCCGGGCACGTACCGTCCAGGACAGTGGGGTGTGCGCATCGAGAACCTGGTGGTCAACCGCGAGGTCGGCAAGGGCGCCTTCGGCGACTTCCTGAACTTCGAGACCCTGACGCTATGCCCGATCGATACCCGCTGTCTGGTGCCCGAGTTGCTGACCAGGGAAGAACTGGACTGGTTGAATGGCTATCACGCCAGGGTACGCAAGCGTCTGGCGCCGTTGCTCAAGGGGGACGCGCTGGCCTGGCTGGAGGCGCGTACCGCGCCCTTGTGAAACAAACGAAAAGGGCAGCTTGCGAGCTGCCCTTTGTTCTACTTGCAGATGACGATCATGCTGCGGCTGGTATAACCCGCCGGGTTGATGCCAAACAGGTAGTCACCTGGTTCTTCATCGCTATCGCCCGAGCGGGCTATGATCCGGTAGCCGCGCGTGCTGCAGGAGCTCGCGGCCTTGCTGTAGCAGTTGTCCCACGAGGAAGACAGGCCGGAGCAATTGATATGCAGGCCCTTCTTGCCCCTTTTGACCTCAGTCTTGGCCGTGGCGGCACATCCAGCAATAGCCAAGATGGCCAGGATCAGCAAAATACGTTTCATTCCTGTCCTTATGATGCAGGGCGGATCAGCTGTCTGGTCCCGTCGTTATCGCTTTGGTTCTTCCTGAAATATCCCCAGCGTCCGTGTTCGGTCCAGTAGATAGCGTGAAGATGATGATTCTGTGACAGCTTAATCAGCGAGACAGGTCGCTACAATCACTAATCCTGTCTCAAATGAAAATATTTCTCATATCAGTCGGTAGCGACGACCGGGCTGGGTTCCTTGCGCATGGACAGGGTGGTGCCGACCGACGCGGTGATGATCGCGAGAATAGCCAGCCACTGGGTAATCGTCAGTACCTCGCCCAGGAACAGCAGGCCGGACAATGCGCCGAATGCTGGCTCGATACTCATGAGGGTGCCGAAAGTGCGTGCCGGGATGCGCGTGAGGGCAACCATTTCCAGGCTGTAGGGCAGTGCGGTTGACAGCACCGCGACGCCCAGCGCCATGGGGATCAGGGCGGGTGTGAGCAATGCGCTGCCGGCGTGGGCGATACCGATGGGGGCAACGAACAGCGCGGCCACCACTACGCCCAGTGCGGCACTCTGGATACCATGCTCGGCCCCGGCACGCTGCCCGAACAGGATGTACAGCGCCCAGCATACGCCCGCGCCCAGGGCATAGGCAGCGCCGACCGGGTCGAGAGCCTGCCCGCCATGGCCGGCCGGCAGCAACAGCAGCAGGCCGACGATGGCCAGGGCAATCCACAGGAAGTCGATCGGCCGGCGCGAGGAGAAGATTGCCACGGCCAGCGGGCCGGTGAATTCCAGTGCCACGGCAATGCCGATCGGTACCGTTTGCAGGGCCATATAGAAGAGGAAGTTCATGCCGCCCAGCGCCATGCCGTAGATGATGACGTTGCGCAGGGTATTGCGGGTCATGCGCACACGCCAAGGGCGCAGGATAAGCAGCATGATGATGCTGGCGAAGATCAGGCGCAGGGTGGTGGTGCCTTGCGCGCCGATGAGGGGGAACATGCTTTTGGCCAGTGAGGCGCCGGACTGTATCGATGCCATGGCGATGAGCAGCAGGCCGATCGGGAAGAGGGTAGCGGCCAGGCTGCGGGGTTGGGTGTTCATTTCTGCGCGACGATCCTTGAGCGGGGTGGGGTGAGCAATATAGTGCGCAAATACGAGGGAAGGGGGCAAGGTGCCTGGCGTTGTTATTTCAGCGCCTGTGCGATCGACCGCCGGACATACAAGGCGGTCGCGTGCGCTGGTACTGACATTACTTGCCCGAAACAGATGTGGAAGCCTTGCGCTGCGCGGGCGCTCGATCTCACAGGCGCTGCAAGGCTCGCGGCGAGCACTTGGGGCCCTGATGCAGTCTTTTTCAAAAAGATTCTAAATTATTGAAATTAAAGGTTGACCTCCTGAAACACCGCCCTATAATGCGCACCACTCCAACGCGGTAGCGAAGCAAAGCCAGCCACCCTGTTGAGTCAAGTGTTTGAAGCTAAACGAGTTTCTCGCAAAAAACTTCAAAATAAACGCTTGACAGTAAATGAGGAAAGCGTAGAATGCGCGCCTCGGTTGAGACGAAACGCTCTTAACCAAACGCTCTTTAACAAATCGAATCAAGCAATTCGTGTGGGTGCTTGTGAGTACGGACTGATAGTCACAAAGATTATCAGCATCACAAGTGGCCATGCGAGAAATCACATAGTCATTTGAGATTGCTGAGCCAAGTTTAGGGTTTCTTAAAAACCCAAGCAGTATTGAACTGAAGAGTTTGATCATGGCTCAGATTGAACGCTGGCGGCAGGCCTAACACATGCAAGTCGAGCGGATGATGGGAGCTTGCTCCTTGATTCAGCGGCGGACGGGTGAGTAATGCCTAGGAATCTGCCTGGTAGTGGGGGACAACGTTTCGAAAGGAACGCTAATACCGCATACGTCCTACGGGAGAAAGCAGGGGACCTTCGGGCCTTGCGCTATCAGATGAGCCTAGGTCGGATTAGCTAGTTGGTGAGGTAATGGCTCACCAAGGCGACGATCCGTAACTGGTCTGAGAGGATGATCAGTCACACTGGAACTGAGACACGGTCCAGACTCCTACGGGAGGCAGCAGTGGGGAATATTGGACAATGGGCGAAAGCCTGATCCAGCCATGCCGCGTGTGTGAAGAAGGTCTTCGGATTGTAAAGCACTTTAAGTTGGGAGGAAGGGCAGTAAGTTAATACCTTGCTGTTTTGACGTTACCGACAGAATAAGCACCGGCTAACTCTGTGCCAGCAGCCGCGGTAATACAGAGGGTGCAAGCGTTAATCGGAATTACTGGGCGTAAAGCGCGCGTAGGTGGTTCGTTAAGTTGGATGTGAAAGCCCCGGGCTCAACCTGGGAACTGCATCCAAAACTGGCGAGCTAGAGTACGGTAGAGGGTGGTGGAATTTCCTGTGTAGCGGTGAAATGCGTAGATATAGGAAGGAACACCAGTGGCGAAGGCGACCACCTGGACTGATACTGACACTGAGGTGCGAAAGCGTGGGGAGCAAACAGGATTAGATACCCTGGTAGTCCACGCCGTAAACGATGTCAACTAGCCGTTGGAATCCTTGAGATTTTAGTGGCGCAGCTAACGCATTAAGTTGACCGCCTGGGGAGTACGGCCGCAAGGTTAAAACTCAAATGAATTGACGGGGGCCCGCACAAGCGGTGGAGCATGTGGTTTAATTCGAAGCAACGCGAAGAACCTTACCAGGCCTTGACATGCAGAGAACTTTCCAGAGATGGATTGGTGCCTTCGGGAACTCTGACACAGGTGCTGCATGGCTGTCGTCAGCTCGTGTCGTGAGATGTTGGGTTAAGTCCCGTAACGAGCGCAACCCTTGTCCTTAGTTACCAGCACGTTATGGTGGGCACTCTAAGGAGACTGCCGGTGACAAACCGGAGGAAGGTGGGGATGACGTCAAGTCATCATGGCCCTTACGGCCTGGGCTACACACGTGCTACAATGGTCGGTACAGAGGGTTGCCAAGCCGCGAGGTGGAGCTAATCTCACAAAACCGATCGTAGTCCGGATCGCAGTCTGCAACTCGACTGCGTGAAGTCGGAATCGCTAGTAATCGCGAATCAGAATGTCGCGGTGAATACGTTCCCGGGCCTTGTACACACCGCCCGTCACACCATGGGAGTGGGTTGCACCAGAAGTAGCTAGTCTAACCTTCGGGAGGACGGTTACCACGGTGTGATTCATGACTGGGGTGAAGTCGTAACAAGGTAGCCGTAGGGGAACCTGCGGCTGGATCACCTCCTTAATCGACGACATCAGCCT
>NZ_JBKGFP010000147.1:0-20186 GCF_046557535.1 Pseudomonas sp. S1(2024) | reverse complement strand
TCTTGAGAATTGTGGAAATCCTGTGGGAGCGGGCGTGCCCGCGAAGAGGGCGGCACAGGCAGAATCAGGCTGTAGCCATTGCCGAACCGGGCAAGCCAAAGATCCGGTCAAACGCCCAGTTGTAGGCAAAGGTGTAGCACGGCACCAGCACGATGAACGCCATGTCCACCAGCAACGCCTCCAGCAATGTCATGTCCAGCCACCAGGCAATCAGCGGGATCAGGTACACCACCAGGGTCAGCTGGAAGCCGATGGCATGCGCCACCCGCCGTGCGACACTGCGCCCGCGCTTGGCCTGGCGGCTTTCCCACCACTCGAACAGGGTGTTGTAAATCAGGTTCCAGAGCATGGCGATGGTAGTGATCATCACCGCCAGAGGCCCGGTATGCGATGCCTGGGTGTCCGACAGGTAGGCCAGCCCGAGGGTCGACATGCACAGCCCGATCAGTTCATAGAAAGTCACGTAGACGAGTTTGCGTTTGAGTCCCTGCACCCGGGATTACCTCCAATGATAAAGCGATGGGGTGCGATCATGCTTCATCGTGCTTGACAGCAAAAGTCGGCAGCTGTCAGATTTTCTGACAGGAGGCTGCCATGAACTTTTCCAGCGACAATATCCAGCTGTTTCTCGCCGTGCTCGACCGCGGTTCGTTTTCCGCCGCCGCGCGCGCCCTGCAGCGGGTGCCTTCGGCCGTCAGCATGGCCATCGGCAACCTCGAGGCCGAACTGGGCTACACCCTGTTCGAGCGCGGCCCCCGGGAAGTCCGCCCCACCGCCGAGGCCAAGGCGCTGGAACCTCATGCCCGGTTGATCGCCGAACAACTGGGGCTGCTGCAGGTGCATGCCCTGGAACTGTCCCAGGGGCTGGAGAGCAGCCTGACCCTGGCCGTGGTGCCGGACATCGACCACCGCCCGCTGCTGGCGGCCATCGCTCACCTGGGTGAGCGGCACCCGCTGCTGGACATAGCCCTGCTCAGCGCCCCGCAGGAAGAGGCAGTACACCTGCTGGACAGTGGCCGCGCCGACCTCTGCGTGGCTTTTGCCGGGCTGCAGGTCGATGCCCGTCGCGGCTTCCAGCACATCGGCATGGAGTCGCTGGTGGCCACGCTGTCCCCCGCTCACCCGGCCTTGCGCGAGGGGCGTATCCACTACCTCGAAGACCTGACCCGGGTGCGCCAGATCCTGGTGCGTAGCCATGACCTTCCGGTGACAGACCCACGCCCGTCGATAGGCGCCACGCACTGGTCAACCGACAGCTTCGACCTCGCCCTGCAGATGGTCGAGGCCGGCCTGGGCTGGGGCGACTTGCCGCTGTCAAGGGTCGCGCCACTGCTGGCCAGCGGGCGTCTGGTGCGCCTGGATTTTCGCAACACCCGCAATGAATTGCAGTTGCCGGTACACATCCTCTGGCGCAAGCAACAACCGCTGCTGCAGGCCGCACGCCTGCTGATCGAGCAGTTGTGTAAGCAGTGAAGACCGTCCGTCGAATCGACCGTAAGAAATTTCTGCAAGCGCTTCAATCTTTTACCTCTTGAGCCGATATCCCGGTCGATAGGTTCCGCAATGCGTCATGAGCGCGCTGCGCCCTCCCCTCATTGGCCCAAGGTCTCGAAACATGAACCTGAAATTTCGCCACAAGATCCTGCTCAGCGCCTGCGGTGTCGTGGTCCTGGCATTTGCCCTGTTCACGCTCTACAACGACTACCTGCAACGCAATACCATCCGCGAGAACATCGAAGCTTCGGTGCAGCAGTCGGGCGCACTGACCGCCAGTAGTGTGCAGAACTGGATGAGCGGGCGCATCCTGGTGCTGGAAAACCTGGCCCAGGACATCGCCCAGCAAGGCGCTGGCGATACCCTGGAAGGACTGATCGAGCAGCCATCCTATACGCGTAATTTCCTGTTCACTTACCTGGGCCAGGCCACCGGTGCGTTCACCCAACGCCCCAATGCGCAGATGCCCGCCGGTTACGACCCACGTCAGCGCCCGTGGTACGGCGCCGCGGCCAGCGCCGGGCAGACCGTGCTGACTGCCCCGTACCAGGGGGCTGTCGGCGGCCTGATGGTAACCATCGCCACGCCAGTGAAAAGCAAGAACAATGGCGAGCTGATCGGCGTGGTCGGCGGTGACGTCACCCTCGACACCCTGGTCGAGATCATCAACTCAGTCGATTTCGGCGGCATCGGCCACGCCTTCCTGGCCGACAGCAACGGCCAGGTGATCGTCAGCCCCGACAAAGACCAGGTGATGAAGAACCTCAAGGACATCTACCCCGGCAGCAACCTGCGAGTCGCCGCCGGCATGCAGGATGTCACCCTCAATGGCCAGGACCGCATCATTTCCTTCGCCCCGGTGGCCGGCCTGCCTTCGGCACAGTGGTACATCGGCCTGTCGATCGACAAGGACAAGGCCTACGCTGCGCTCAGCCAGTTCCGCACCTCGGCGATCATCGCGATGCTGATTGCGGTGGCTGCCATCGCCGGCCTGCTCGGCCTGCTGATCCCGATACTGATGAACCCGCTGACCACCATGGGCCGCGCCATGCGCGACATCGCCGAGGGCGAAGGTGACCTTACCCGCCGCCTGACCGTGCAGAACAAGGACGAGTTCGGCGAACTGGCCACTTCGTTCAACCGCTTCGTCGAGCGCATTCATGCCTCGATCAGCGAAGTGTCCTCGGCAACCCGCCTGGTGCACGACCTGTCGGAGAAGGTGGTCAATGCCTCCAATGCGTCGATCATCGGTTCCGAAGAGCAAAGCATGCGCACCAACAGCGTGGCCGCAGCGATCAACGAGCTGGGTGCTGCCACCCAGGAAATCGCCCGCAACGCCGCCGATGCCTCGCAGCATGCCAGCGGTGCCAGCGAGCAGGCCCACGGTGGCCGTGAAGTGGTCGAAGAAGCGATCAGCGCCATGACCGCCCTGTCGCAGCGCATCAGCGAGTCCTGCGCGCAAATCGAAACGCTCAACGCCAGCACCGACGAAATCGGCAAGATTCTCGACGTGATCAAGGGCATCTCGCAGCAGACCAACCTGCTGGCGCTGAACGCCGCCATCGAAGCGGCGCGTGCCGGTGAGGCCGGCCGTGGCTTTGCCGTGGTGGCCGACGAGGTACGCAACCTGGCGCACCGCACCCAGGAATCGGCGGAAGAAATCCACCGCATGATCACCAGCCTGCAGGTAGGCTCGCGCGAAGCGGTGCACACCATGAACACCAGCCAGGTTTCCAGCGAGCAGACCGTGCAGGTGGCCAACCAGGCCGGCGAGCGCCTGGCCAGCGTGACCCAGCGTATTGGCGAGATCGATGGCATGAACCAGTCGGTGGCTACCGCTACCGAAGAACAGACCGCCGTGGTCGAGAGCCTCAACCTGGACATCACCCAGATCAACGCCCTGAACCAGCAAGGGGTGGAGAACCTCAACGAGACCCTGCGCCATTGTGACCAACTGGCCCAGCAAGCCGGGCGCCTGAAGCAGCTGGTAGGCAGCTTCAGGATCTAAACCGGAACGCACACCCTCTGTAGGAGCGGCCTTGTGTCGCGAAAGGGTCGCGCAGCGGCCCCGGATTTTCAGCTACACCGCAGAAATCGCCGGGGTCGCTCTGCGACCCTTTCGCGACACAAGGCCGCTCCTACAAGGGATACGCGCCAGCAGCAGATCAAGCAGCATTGACTACCGCTTTAACCACTCTGCTCCGCCGGACCCAGGCCAGCAGCACCGCCGCCATCAGCACGAAGCCCAGGTAGCCGAACAGCGGGTACACCTTACCCACCAGGCTGATGAACCCCACCAGGCTGCATCCGAACGCCGCCACGCCGGTCACCACCGAGCCCCAGCGAAACCTCCCCGTACCCGCCGGCATCAGCCGCGAGAGAAACGAGAACAACGTACCCACCGCAGTGTTGACGATCATGCCGAAGATAATCAGGCACATCACCAGCCCCAGCAGTGGCGATACTTCGTTGGCGATCGACAGCATCGGCATCGGCAGGTCAGCCACGCTGTCCAGGCGCGACAACAGCCCGGCACTCATCACCAGCATCAGCCCACCCAATGCGGCGCCACCAAGCAGCCCACCCCATACAGCGGTTCTCTCGCCCTTGGCCGACCCACCCAGGATGGCCAGGATCGGCGCGCCGGCAACGATGTTGTACGACACGTACAGGAACGCCCCCAGCAGCCAGTGACGGGCGCCCGCCTGTTGCTGGCTGGCCAGCTGGTCGAGCTGGGCGAAGCTCTGTTCCCGGCTGAACACGGCGTACAACGCAATCGCCGAGGCCACCAGGATCAGCAACGGCGTGATGGCGCCAATGGCGAGGATCACCTTGCGCACGTCCAGGCACACGATGCCCACCACGACCAGCGTCACCAACACGCTGCCGGCCAACGCCGGGATTCCGAACTGCTGCTCCAGCAAGGCACCACCACCGGCCAGCATGACCACGGTGACGGCAAACATGAAAAAGGTGATCAGCCAGTCGACGAACAGGCCCAGGTGACGGCCGCAGATGGCCTGGATCACATCCTTATGCGAAGTGGCCTGCTGGCGATTGCCAAGCCCCGCCAGGGCCATGCCGAGGAAGGTGAACAAGGCTGCGCTGACCAGCGCACCGGCCAGCCCCCACACACCGAAATCGACAAAGAACAACAACAGTTCCCGCCCCGAAGCGAACCCCGCCCCCACGATCACGCCGACAAACGCGCCGGCAATCTTCAGCTGCTCTTGCATGTGAACCTCTGGATTTATTGTTGTTGTCTCACTGCCACCACATACCCCGTGTAGGAGCGCTCAGGCGTCGCCGACAAACGCCTGCACTTCGATCTCCACATCCACCCCCAGCGCCAATGCCGAAGCCACGGTCGAGCGCACCGGTAGCGCTGCGCCGAAGAATTCCTTGTACACCTCGTTGAAGCCGGCGAAGTGGCTCATGTCCGACAGCCACACGGTGGCCTTGACCACCTGGTCGAAACGCGCGCCGCAGGCCGCCAGGCTTTCGGCGATACGCTCGCAGGCGGCGCGGGTCTGGGTCTGGATGTCACCGCGCACCACTTCGCCGCCAGCACTCATCGGCACCTGGCCGGAAAGGAACAGGAAGCCGCCGGCTTTCACCGCACGGGAGAACGGGAACGGCAGGCTGCTGGGAAAACGCTGGATATCATTGCTCATGGGATGCTCCTTTCAGGGTTGCTGGAAACGGGCCGGGGACAGGCGCTCGGGCACCACCCCCTGGCTGACAAGGCCGGGACACAGGGGCAGGCCCAGCAGCAGGTCGGCAGCCAGGCGCGAGGCGCCCGCAGCCGACTGGATGCCATAGCCACCTTGTGCCGCCAGCCAGAAGAACGCTGGCGCGTGCACATCGAAACCGATCACCAGGTCGCCGTCGGCGACGAACGAGCGCAGCCCGGCCCAGGTGTGGCTCGGCCGGCGGATCGACAGGGTGGTCATGGCTTCGATGTTGTAGATGCCCAAAGCCACGTCGAGCTCCTCGGGCGCGGCGTCCTGGGGTTCGACCGGGTCGGCATTGGCCGGCGACCCCAACAGCTGGCCGGCGTCGGGCTTGAAGTAGAAGCTTTCGTCTACGCCGATCACCGCCGGCCAGCGGGCGAAATCCTGGTCTGCCGGGCCTGGGAAAGTGAAGGCACTGCGCCGGCAGGGTTGCAGGCCGATGCGCGCCACCCCGCACTGCTCGGCCACTCGGTCGGCCCAGGCGCCAGCGGCATTTACCAGCTGGCGCGTCTGTACCCGGCTGCCATCGCCCAGCTGCACCTGCCACAGGTCATCCAGGTACCAGGCCTGGATCAGCTCGGCGTTACAGCGCAGTTCACCGCCAGCGGCGCGATAGCCGCGCAAGAAGCCCTGGTGCAGGGCATGTACGTCCAGGTCCATTGCGCCCGCTTCAAGCACCGCGCCGGCCAGGTTCTCGGCACGCAGGCTCGGTACCAGGGCCAGGGCTGCGTCGCGGTCGAGCAGGCTGACTTCGGTGCCGTTGGCCAGGTTCTGTGCGTGGGTCTGCTCGAGCAGCGTGCGCTGTTCCAGGCTGGCGACGTACAGGCAGCCGCGCGGTTCCAGCAGCGGGTGCTCGCAGAACCCTTGCGGTGGTGCTTCGTAGAAGGCCCGGCTGGCACGGGTCAGCGCCTGTATCTGCGGAGTGCCGTAGGCCTCCATGAACATGGCTGCCGAACGCCCGGTGGAATGGTAGCCAGGCTGCGCCTCGCGCTCGAGCAGCAGCACCTTCTGCCGGCCGGCCAGGCGATAACCGAGGGATGCACCAGCGATGCCCGCGCCGATGATGAGGGTGTCGTAGATCGGGATCATGCAGGCTCCTGCCAAGGAATTTTCATATATGAGAATTCTAATATATGAGAATTTACGAATACGCAAGGGTCCAAGGTAAGATGCCCGACCAACGCCGCATGCCGAGACCCCCGAATGCCCGCTGCCCTACCCTTGCTGGACCGTGCCGTAGTCGGCCAGCGCCTGCGCCAGGTGCGCAAGGCGCGTCAGATGACACTCAAGCAATTGTCCGAAGCCAGTGGCGTCCCGCTGTCCACCTTGTCAAAGATGGAGCTGGCGCAGGTCTCGGTCAGCTACGAAAAACTTGCCGCCGCCGCCCGGGCGCTGAACGTCGACATTGCCCAGCTGTTGCGCGCCAGCGGCACGGTAACCGCACCAGTGCCGGTGACGGTGGTGGTCGATTCACTGCCAGCGGCGGCTGGCTACTCGACCGGCACCTATGACTATCACCCGATTGCCGGCGACTTCCCTGAGCGGCGCATGACACCCGCCTATGCCCGCATCATTGCCCGTGAACGTGGCCAGTTCGACGATTTTATCCGCCACCCGGGCCAAGAGTTCGCGCTGGTACTGAGCGGGCGCGTTCGTATCGAGTTCGAAACCGGCGAAGCGGTGAGCATCGGGCCGCAGGAGACGGCGTATTTCGACAGCCAGGTGGGGCATATCTACCTGTCGGAAAGTGACGATGGCGCAGATGCGCATGTGATGGTGGTGATGACCGATCGCTGACCCGGTGCTGCCTGCCAGGGCCCTATCGCCGGCAAGCCGGCTCCCACACCGACCGCATCAACTTCAGGGCCTGTGCAGTACCTGTGGGAGCCGGCTTGCCGGCGATAGGGCCCTGGCAGGCAGCGCCCGGTTATAACCTAATAACGAACAAGTCTATTTGGCTATAAAAAAATCTATATGCTGGCTGCATCCGATAACGGGCAAAGTTGGGCAGTCGAGTAGCGTATGGATGTAGGTTCTTTCGGTTTCACCATTGCGGGCCTGGTCGTGGGTTTCATCGTCGGAATGACCGGCGTCGGTGGCGGCTCGCTGATGACCCCGATCCTGTTGTGGTTTGGCATCAGCCCGGCAACAGCCGTCGGCACCGACCTGCTCTACGCCGCCATCACCAAGGCCAGTGGCGTCTGGGTGCATGCGCGCAACAAGAACGTCGACTGGAAGATCACCGGCCTGCTCAGCCTGGGTAGCGTGCCCGCCGCGGCGCTGACCCTGTGGTTCCTCAGCACCCTGCACACCGACACATCGGCGCTCAACGCCGTCATCAAGCAAGGCCTGGCGGTGGTGCTGATCCTGACCGCGCTGGCCATCCTGTTCAAATCGCGTCTGCAGGCCTTCGCCAGCCGCCATGCCGGTGACCACTATCACCTCAGCGACCGCAGCCTGAACACCCTTACCGTGCTCACCGGCGTGGTGCTGGGGGTGATGGTCACCCTTACTTCCATCGGCGCTGGCGCACTGGGTACCGTGGCGCTGTTCCTGCTGTACCCGTTCCTGGTCACCCGCCGCCTGGTCGGTACCGAAATCGCCCACGCCGTGCCGCTGACCCTGGTGGCAGGGCTGGGCCATGCGGGGATGGGCAACATGGACTGGTCGCTGCTGGGTTACTTGCTGCTGGGCTCGCTGCCAGGCATCTACCTGGGCAGCCACCTCACCGGGCGGATTTCCGACCGCGTGCTGCGCCCGTGCCTGGCGGCGATGCTGTTGCTGATCGGCTACAAGCTGGCGTTCTGACCTTCAGCCCAGGCGCAGGCGCCACTGCCCGGTAAAGCTCAGCTCCAGGCGCGACAGGGGCAACACGTCGACCCGCTGGCTGGCGCTCATCGGGCAGCCAAGTACTTGTACAAGCACGGCGCGCATCACCATCGGGTGGGTAACTGCCAGCCATTCACCAGGCCTGTCGAAGGCCGCCAGCCAGGCGGCGATGCGCTGGCAAAGCACGGCGAACGACTCGCCGCCGTGAACATCACTGGCCGGGTCCTGAAGCCATTCGGTCAACGCCTGCGATTGCTCGGCCTGCAGTTGCTTCAGTGTCAGCCCTTGCCAACGCCCCAGGTCGCAATCGGCCAATGCCGGCTCGACCTGCACCGGCCCAGAAAACCACGCCGCTGTCTCGCAGGCTCGCCGCTCTGGTGCAGTCAGCACCGGCACACCGGAAAGGTCGGCGAAAGGCTGCTGGCCCAACGGCAGGATGCCGTCGTCGGCACGGTGCAGGCGCCCGGTCTTCTGGGCCTGGGTAAGGGCGTGGCAGATCAGGGTCAGGCGGACGGCTTTCACCGGGTTTCTCTCGCAGCGGGTCGGGGCGCAAGGTTTAACATGCCTTGGCACTTTTTACCGCAACAACATGGCACCGGCTGCGCCGACGATAGGGCCTGGTCAGATCATCAGCAGCATCAGTCCCCAAACCGGCACCGCTGCCACCAACCCCACCGCCAGCCGCGGCCAGTATGGCAGCAGCAATACCAGCACCATCCCCGCCAGCGACATCACGGCAAACCAGGCCACCGGCCCCATGGCCCAGCCCCAGGCCTGGGCACACAGCACCAGACTGGCCAGCAACGCCAGCCAGCCGGCCGTGCGCAAGCCGACACGCAGCACCCGCGGGCAGGTGCGGTTCCATACCTGCTTGTAATGCCGCTCCAGCCCCTGGCACAGCCCCAGCATGCCAGCGTAGGCGAACAACACGCTGCCCATGACCCACATCATCATGCCCCGGCCTCCATCCGCCGCCCTGCCCTGGCCTTCTGCGGCACCCACTGCGCCTGCCATACGCGCCAGGCCAGCAGCCCGAGCAATACACCCAACACCAAGGCACAGGCCACCACCCCCAGGCGCATGGCGTCGCCCAAGCCACCCAACGCACCCAGGCCAATGCACAGCAACGCGGTCAGCAGCAGTTGCTCGACCCAGGCCCGGCGTACTGGCCTGATACCGGCATGCAAAAACGCCAGCAGCCATACACCAAAGAACGCACGAACCTCCCAGCTCTCCCGCTGCGCCAGTTCCACCGGCAGCACACGGCTGGCCCACAGCAACGCCACGCACGCCAACAACAGGCCACTGACGAAGCCCACGTTGCATACCTCCGCCAACCGGTACCAACGCCGCACCGAAGCCTCGGCGCTGGCGTACTTGCGTCCACGCTTCACGCAGAACAGCACCAGCCCGCTGGCGATCATCAGGCAACTGACCAGCCCGCAGACAAAATACAGCCAGCGCATCGGGTAGCCGCCAAACTGGGCGAAATGCAGGCCGGCCATGACCCGCTGGGTCAATGGTGCCGCACGCCATTCGGCGACGTCGCCGAGCAACTGCCCGCTGACACCATCGAAGACCATGGCCTGGCCCTTGGCCAAGGCAATGCGGTTGCCCAGTCCGGGGCGTATTTCGATACGCGCCGCCGCCGTGTTGGGGTTGCGGACATTCAGGCCACCAATCGGCCCCAGGCGCGCCTCGGCCTGGGCCAGCAATGGCGCGACATCGACCAGCGCGGCCGGTTGCCTGGCCAGGCCACGAGGCTGCTCCAGGCGGGCATTGCCCTGGGCCTGAAAGTAGGCACGATTGTCGCCGGCGAACAGCGCATCGACCCCGGCCGGGATGTAGATGAGCATGAAGATCACCAGGCCGGTGTAGGTGATCATCAGGTGGAACGGCAGCAACAGCACCGCGCTGGCGTTGTGGAAATCCAGCCACGAGCGCTGGCCCTTGTTCGGCCGGAAGGTAAAGAACTCCTTGAAGATCTTCTTGTGGATGACGATACCGGTGACCAGCGCCGCGAGCATCACCAACGCCAGCGCGCCGACCACGAAGATGCCCCAGTTGCGTGGCAGGTCGAGGGTGAAATGGAAGCGGAAAAAGAAGTTGCCACCAACACTGTCCCGCACCTCGATGGCCTCGCCAGTGCGCGGGTCGAGCTGCACGGTGGGGCCATGGCGACGCTCGCCGGTGGACACGCGCAACCCGGGCGAGCGCTCGCTCGGCAGGCTGATGCCCCAGTTGCCAGCCTGCGGCTCGTGGGCCTGCAGGTAGGCAATGGCGCGCCGCGCGGCGTCGGCCTGGGGTACCTCGGTGGCCGGGATTTCCGGTTGCATCCAGTGGTCGAGTTCCTTGTCGAATACCGCCAGGGTGCCGGTGACGAAGATGGCGAACAGCAGCCAGCCGAATATCAGCCCGGCCCAGGTGTGCAGCCAGGCCATCGATTGGGTGAAGGTGGTCTTCATGCCAGCCACTCCAATGCCTGCGGCCAGAAGCCGATCAGGGCAAGCGGTACGGCCACAGCCAGCGGGGCCCAGGCACGCAGGGCATCGCTGCAGGCGAAGGCCCAGAGGATGGCGGCGGTGTAGAAGATGAAGGCCGGCAGGGTCGCGACGATGACCGCATCGGCGGCAGCCAGCGGCAGGATACGGGCCAGGCAGGCGCTGGCGGCGTAGCTGAGGGCATAGCCGCCGAGCAGTGCGGCACAGCTGCGGGCGAGGATCTGCAGCCAGGCGGGGGCTTTGATCATCGGGGGTTCCTTGGCGTTGATCGGTGGCATCCGGGGCTGCTTTGCAGCCCATTCGCCGGCAAGCCAGCTCCCACAGGGATTGCACAGGGTTCGAATACTGTGTGGTACCTGTGGGAGCAAATGTCTTGCTCAAATTCCAAACGTTGGCGCGATCCCTGTGGGAGCGGCCTTGTGTCGCGAAAGGGCTGCAAAGCAGCCCCAGCAATTTCAACTGTTGCGCGTCAATCCTGGGGCCGCGTTGCGGCCCTTTCGCGACACAAGGCCGCTCCCACAGGTACAGCGACAACCTCGAGAGCAACGCTGTACCTGTGGGAGCTGGCTTGCCGGCGAATGGGCCGCGCAGCGGCCCCTTGGATCAGAAGTTGATATTCAGCGCAGCGAACACCGCCCTGCCTGGCTGGTTATAGGTATTGGCGCCCGAAGTACTGGCGTTGCCACCACGCAGGATCTGCTTGTCGAACACGTTGTTCACCCCCACCCGCACGTCGTAGTTTGCGTTGAACTTGTACCCGGCGCTCACGTCCACCAGGCCGTAGGCTTCCACATCCTGTTGCGCGGCCTTGTCGTAGCTTTGCTGGGTGCGGTCGTTGAAGGTCGGCGACTTCTGCTTGCCGAAGTAGGTACCCGCCACCTGGAACGACAGCTTCTCGGTGGCGCGCCAGTCGAGGGTGGTGTTGACGGTGTATTCCGGGATCACCGACAGCGGCTCGCCGGTCTCGCGGTTGTCGTTGTCGAGCATCCAGGTCAGGTTGGTGTTCCAGTCCAGGGCCGGGGTCAGTTCGATGAACAGGTTGCCTTCGATACCCTCCACCCGCGCCTTGCCGGCGTTGTCCCACTGGGTCACGCGGCTGCCGGTGCCGATGGTGTACAACACATCGGTATCGCCGACGATCTTGTTCTTGTAGTCGTTGCGAAAGTATGTGGCACTGGTGCGCCAGGTACCCCGGTCGTACATCAGGCCGATTTCCTTGTTGACGCTGATCTCTGGCTTGAGGTCAGCGTTGCCCTGCAGGTAGCAACCACCATTGTTGGTCTGCTGCACGCTGCAACCATTGCCGCGGCTGTACAGCAAGTAATTGGGGTTGGACTGGTACAGGTTCGGGGTCTTGTAGGCGCGCGCGATACCGCCTTTGACCGACAGTGCTTCGGTCAGCTTGTGCGACAGGTTCAGGCTGGGGCTGAAGTTGTCGCCGAAGGTTTCGTGGTGGTCGAAACGCAGGCCCGGGGTAATGGTGGTATCGCCGACAATGATGTTGTCCTCGACGAACAGCGCATAGCTGCGGGCGGTCGTCTTCGAACTGCTGCGGTCGAAACCGACGAGCCCGTCATTACCCGTGGGGTCCGAGCTTTGTGGGCGCAGCGAGCCCTGATCATTGAGCGTTTCGTACAGGTACTCGCCGCCCAGGGTCAGCACATGCTCGGTGCTGCCCATGGCGAATGGCAGGTTCACTTCGCTGCTCAGGCGCGTGTTGCGCAGGCGCGACATGGCGGCGCCTTCAGCATTGGGAGCACCTTCGGTACGGCCTGCCAGGCCCTCGTTGAGACGCCAGTTGCGCACGTACTCGTAGGCCAGCACGGTCTTGCTGGTACCCCAGCTGAAATCGCCCAGGTGGGTCAGGTCGTAGGTACTGCGCTGCATCACATTGGTTTCATGGCCATACAGGCTGGACACGAACTCGACGTCACCACCGCCGTTGCTGTTCATGGTGTCACCGGCAAAGATATTGCCCTGGCGGCTATAGCCGGCACTGGCCTCGAGGCGGTGCTCGTCGTTCAGCTTCCAGCTCAGCAGGCCATTGATGTCCTTGTTGCGCACGCCTTCGCGGCCCGCCACCAGCGCACTGGTTGCATGCCCGGCGTTGATGTCCAGGTCGTCGGCATCGGTCTTGGCCAGACCGCCGTACAGGCGGAAGCCGAGGTTGTCGGTCAGGCCGCCGCCCAGGTTGAAGTTGGCCCGGCGGCTGGTGCCCTCGGCGCTGTCTTCCGGCAGTTGGGTGTACAGGCTGACGCTGCCCTTGGGTTCGTCGGTGGGCCGTTTGGTGATGATATTGACCACCCCGCCCATGGCGCCGGAACCATAACGTGCGGCCGCCGGGCCACGCAGGATCTCGATACGCTCGACCGCTTCTGCCGGAACCCAGTTGGTTTCACCGCGGGTATCACGGTCGCCGTTCCAGCCGTAGCGCACGGTATTGCGTGCGCTGGATGGCTTGCCGTCGATGAGGATCAGGGTGTTTTCCGGGCCCATGCCGCGCAGGTCGATCTGCCGGTTGTTGCCACGCGCGCCGCTGGCGCTGTTGCCGGTCAGGTTGACCCCGGGCTCGCGGCGGATGATGTCGGACAGGTCATTGGCCGGCGGGTGGCGCTTGATGTCTTCGGCGGTGATGATCGACGTACCCAAGGCCTGGCGTGCCTCGCGCTCGGCGGTGACCAGGGTGTCCTGGATCACCAGCGCGTTGTCGGCGAGCGGCATCTCCAGCACCTCACCCGTACGCTGTTCTTCGGCCTGGGCCACGGTGGCCACCATGGCCGGTGACGCCAGCGCGACAAACGCCAGGGCCAGGCTGTTGGGTGAAGTCTTGCACTGCATGGGTACATCTCCTGCGATTCATGAGCGAAACGGCACATCCCTGTCGGAGACCGGGAGCCCTCGCCCACCGGCCTCGCAAACACAGTTTGGTGGCCAACAGGGATGGTAAATATAGAGATTCGCAATTGTGTTTAAATCTTATTTACGAAGTTTACATGTTTGTACCGGAACTTTGCTGACACGACAGCGTTGCCGGCGCAGCCCGACAATTCGCGCTGTTGCTTGCATATACCTGTCCGATTTGCATCTTGCGTGACGGCTCCTACAGTTTCGAACGTAGCACCCTCTGCCGAGCCTCTTGATGCGCAGCCACGAAGAAAGCCACGCCATGAACGCAACCAGGTCCCTGTCGAAGATCCCTCGCAGCGTCTGGGCGCTGGGCTTCGTATCGATGTTCATGGACATTTCCTCGGAAATGATTCACGCCCTGCTGCCGCTGTACATGGTCACCGTGCTTGGCACCTCGGTAGTGGCGGTGGGCTTTATCGAAGGTATTGCCGAAGCGACCGCTTCGATCACCAAGGTGTTTTCCGGCGCCCTCAGCGACCGACTGGGCAAGCGCAAGCTGCTTACGGTGCTGGGCTATGGCCTGGGTGCGTTGACCAAGCCGGTGTTCCCCATGGCCTCCGGGCTGGGGTGGTTGACCGCAGCACGCTTCGTCGACCGGGTCGGCAAAGGCATTCGTGGGGCGCCGCGCGATGCACTGGTGGCCGATGTCACGCCCGCCGAACTACGTGGTGCAGCCTTCGGCCTGCGCCAGGCGCTGGATACCGTGGGCGCCTTCCTTGGGCCGTTGCTGGCGATCGTGCTGATGTGGCTGACCGCGAGCCATTTCCAGACGGTGTTCTGGGTGGCGGTGCTTCCGGCGTTCGTGGCGGTGTACATCCTCATCGCCTTCGTGCGCGAACCTGGAACGCCGGCCACCACCCGGCCGGTGCGCTCACCGCTGGCCCTGCACGAATTGGCACGCCTGGGCCCGTCCTACTGGCGGCTAATCGGCCTGGCCACGCTGTTCACCCTCGCCCGCTTCAGCGAGGCGTTTCTGCTGCTGCGCGCCCAGGACATGGGCCTGGCGCCGCTGTGGGCGCCGGCAGTGCTGGTGCTCATGGCCCTGGCCTACTCGCTGTCGGCCTACCCCGCGGGGGTGCTGTCGGACCGCGTAGGCCGCCGCGGCGTGCTGATGACCGGGCTGGGGCAGCTGGTCGTCGCCGACCTGCTGCTGGCCCTGCTGCCGGGCTGGACCGGGCTGGCCATGGGGGTGGCTGCCTGGGGCCTGCACCTGGGCTTCAGCCAAGGCATCTTTGCCGCCATGATCGCCGACAGCGCCCCTGCGGAGCTGCGCGGTACAGCCTTCGGCCTGTTCAACCTGCTGACCGGCATGGCGCTGCTGGTGGCGAGCGTGGTGGCCGGGCTGTTGTGGGACGGGGTCGGCTTCAAGGCGACATTCCTGCTTGGCGCAGCGTGTGCCGGCGGCACCCTGATCGGGGTCGTATTGCTCAGGTCGGGCCCGATCACCGGCAATCCGAACTAGGCCAGCGCTGGCTGCTGCTCCAATAGCGACCAGCCGCCATGTCCATCCACCTCCAGCCGGTGGGTATGGAAACCTGCCAGTGTACTGCGGTGCCCGACACTGACCAGCAACGCGCCCGGCATTTCCGTACGCAACAGCGAATACAGGGCATGCTCGAGCCCTTCGTCCATGGCCGAAGTGGACTCATCAAGGAACACCACCTGTGGCCGGTTGAACAGCACCCGGGCAAATGCGAGGCGCTGCTGCTCACCGACCGAGAGAATGTGTGACCAGTCACAGCTGACTTCCAGTCGCTCGGCCAAGTGGGCCAGGTTGACCTGGCGCAAGGCCTGCTGCATCCGCGTTTCATCCTCAGGTTTGCTGGCCACCGGGTAGGCGATGACGGTGCGCAGATCGCCCAGCGGCAGGTACGGCCGCTGCGACAGGAACAGCGCCTGGTGGCCCAGCGGGCGCCTGACCTCACCCTCGGCGTACGGCCAGAGTCCCGCCAGCGCACGCAGCAGCGTGGTTTTGCCGCTGCCCGACGGCCCCTTGATCAACAGCGCCTGACCGGCATGCAGGTCAAGGTCCAGGTCGGTGATAAGGGCATGCCCGTCCGGGCGCAGCACCTGCAGGCGGCTGATCGCCAAGGCATGCTCCTGGTCCTCGGTGATGACGCGCGGCAAAGCGCTCGCCTGCTCGTTGGCATCAAGGAAGCCGGTCAGACGGTCGAGGGTGGCCCGGTACTGGGCAAACGCATCATACGACTCGCGGAAGAACGACAACGAATCCTGCACCTGGCCAAAGGCCTGGGAGGTCTGCATGACGTCGCCGAGCTTGATCGCCCCGCTGAAGAAGCGCGGTGCCTGCAGAATGAAGGGGAACACCACTGCGACCTGGCTCACGCCCAGGTTGAAACCGCTGAATTTCAGGTTCCGGAACACCAGCGCCCAGGCATTCACGATCAAGGCACCAAAGCGACCCAGCAACGTGCCCCGCTCGACCTGCGCGCCCTGGTAGAAAGCGATGTTCTCGGCATTTTCGCGCAGACGCATCAGCGCGTAACGGAAGTTGGCGGTGAGCTTTTCGTTGAGGAAGTTCAGGCGGATCAGCGGTCGCCCGAGGCGGAAGGCGATCCAGGTGGCAACGATGACGTAAAGGTACACGGCAAACACCATAGCCCGGGGAATCTCCACGCCGGCAACGGCCAGCGGCGCCGACAGCCCCCAGAGGATGCCGGTGAACGCCACCAGCGAAACCAGCGCACTGACTGCGCCCAGGGCGAGGGTCACCGAGTTGCTGACAAAGGCGTTGACGTCCAGTTCGATACGTTGGTCAGGGTTGTCCACGGGCTCGGGGAGGAACTGGCCACGGTAGTAGGCATCGCCGTGCATCCAGTCATGGGTCAGGCGCTCGGTCAACCATACTCGCCATTGGATGCTGAACGCCTGGCTTACATAGAAGGTGAACAGCGAACGCAGCACATGGATGGTGGCCAATACTGCAAAGACACCGAGCAGGTACCAGAAGGCCGCTTGGTCAAGGCCCTGCAAGGCGCTGTAGAAGCCGTTGTACCAGAACGAAAACAGCACGTTCAGGCGCACCGAGAATAGCGTCAGCACCAGCAGCAGGGCGAACACCAGTAACGGCCGCCAACTGCGCCTGAAACTGAAATAAGGCCCGGCAAGCTGCCAGAACTGGCTACCCCAGCGCGTACAACGTACGGCCAGTGTGGCGGCTGCTGTGAAGCAGACAAGGGTGATGAACGAGGCGATTGCCAGCCAGCTCAGGCTCTCTTGCAGGGCCTGGTGCCAGTTCATTTCCATGATGGGTATCCGTGCTGAGTATTTCCGCGAGCGTAGCATTGACCTGTGATTCGTCAGGCATAAATGACGCACATTTCATGATTGCCTTCGGAGCTACGCGGGCCTCTGTGGGAGCGTTGCACAGGTCTGGGGCTTATTGGCCAGAAAGACAAAACCCCTACCTGCATGCGCAGATAGGGGTTTTGCGAAATGAATCTTGACGATGACCTACTCTCACATGGGGAAACCCCACACTACCATCGGCGATGCATCGTTTCACTGCTGAGTTCGGGATGGGATCAGGTGGTTCCAATGCTCTATGGTCGTCAAGAAATTCTGTTGCCAGAATGTCCAGATGGACAGCCCAGCGAATTCGGATATGCGATATTTGTGATGTTGCGAACTTTCGGTTGTTTCGTCTTCACCACCGCAATCTGCGCTAGCAAATTGCTTGGGTGTTATATGGTCAAGCCTCACGGGCAATTAGTATTGGTTAGCTCAACGCCTCACAGCGCTTACACACCCAACCTATCAACGTCGTAGTCTTCGACGGCCCTTTAGGGGATTCAAGATCCCAGTGAGATCTCATCTTGAGGCAAGTTTCCCGCTTAGATGCTTTCAGCGGTTATCTCTTCCGAACATAGCTACCCGGCAATGCCACTGGCGTGACAACCGGAACACCAGAGGTTCGTCCACTCCGGTCCTCTCGTACTAGGAGCAGCCCCTCTCAAATCTCAAACGTCCACGGCAGATAGGGACCGAACTGTCTCACGACGTTCTAAACCCAGCTCGCGTACCACTTTAAATGGCGAACAGCCATACCCTTGGGACCGGCTTCAGCCCCAGGATGTGATGAGCCGACATCGAGGTGCCAAACACCGCCGTCGATATGAACTCTTGGGCGGTATCAGCCTGTTATCCCCGGAGTACCTTTTATCCGTTGAGCGATGGCCCTTCCATACAGAACCACCGGATCACTAAGACCTACTTTCGTACCTGCTCGACGTGTTTGTCTCGCAGTCAAGCGCGCTTTTGCCTTTATACTCTACGACCGATTTCCGACCGGTCTGAGCGCACCTTCGTACTCCTCCGTTACTCTTTGGGAGGAGACCGCCCCAGTCAAACTACCCACCATACACTGTCCTCGATCCGGATAACGGACCTGAGTTAGAACCTCAAAGTTGCCAGGGTGGTATTTCAAGGATGGCTCCATGAGAACTGGCGTCCCCACTTCAAAGCCTCCCACCTATCCTACACAAGCAAATTCAAAGTCCAGTGCAAAGCTATAGTAAAGGTTCACGGGGTCTTTCCGTCTAGCCGCGGATACACTGCATCTTCACAGCGATTTCAATTTCACTGAGTCTCGGGTGGAGACAGCGCCGCCATCGTTACGCCATTCGTGCAGGTCGGAACTTACCCGACAAGGAATTTCGCTACCTTAGGACCGTTATAGTTACGGCCGCCGTTTACCGGGGCTTCGATCAAGAGCTTCGCTTGCGCTAACCCCATCAATTAACCTTCCGGCACCGGGCAGGCGTCACACCCTATACGTCCACTTTCGTGTTTGCAGAGTGCTGTGTTTTTAATAAACAGTCGCAGCGGCCTGGTATCTTCGACCGGCATGGGCTTACGGAGCAAGTCCTTCACCCTCGCCGGCGCACCTTCTCCCGAAGTTACGGTGCCATTTTGCCTAGTTCCTTCACCCGAGTTCTCTCAAGCGCCTTGGTATTCTCTACCTAACCACCTGTGTCGGTTTGGGGTACGGTTCCCAGTTATCTGAAGCTTAGGAGCTTTTCTTGGAAGCATGGTATCAACCACTTCGTCGCCTAAAGGCAACTCGTCATCAGCTCTCGGCCTTGAAATCCCGGATTTGCCTAAGATTCCAGCCTACCACCTTAAACCTGGACAACCAACGCCAGGCTGGCCTAACCTTCTCCGTCCCTCCATCGCAATAACTGGAAGTACAGGAATATTAACCTGTTTTCCATCGACTACGCTTTTCAGCCTCGCCTTAGGGACCGACTAACCCTGCGTCGATTAACGTTGCGCAGGAAACCTTGGTCTTTCGGCGTGCGAGTTTTTCACTCGCATTGTCGTTACTCATGTCAGCATTCGCACTTCTGATACCTCCAGCAAGCTTCTCAACTCACCTTCACAGGCTTACAGAACGCTCCTCTACCGCGTCATCAAAGATGACACCCGTAGCTTCGGTGCATGGTTTGAGCCCCGTTACATCTTCCGCGCAGGCCGACTCGACTAGTGAGCTATTACGCTTTCTTTAAAGGGTGGCTGCTTCTAAGCCAACCTCCTAGCTGTCTAAGCCTTCCCACATCGTTTCCCACTTAACCATGACTTTGGGACCTTAGCTGACGGTCTGGGTTGTTTCCCTTTTCACGACGGACGTTAGCACCCGCCGTGTGTCTCCCATGCTCGGCACTTCCAGGTATTCGGAGTTTGCATCGGTTTGGTAAGTCGGGATGACCCCCTAGCCGAAACAGTGCTCTACCCCCTGGAGTGATACATGAGGCGCTACCTAAATAGCTTTCGAGGAGAACCAGCTATCTCCGAGCTTGATTAGCCTTTCACTCCGATCCACAGGTCATCCGCTAACTTTTCAACGGTAGTCGGTTCGGTCCTCCAGTCAGTGTTACCTAACCTTCAACCTGCCCATGGATAGATCGCCCGGTTTCGGGTCTATACCCAGCGACTAAACGCCCTATTAAGACTCGCTTTCGCTACGCCTCCCCTATTCGGTTAAGCTCGCCACTGAATATAAGTCGCTGACCCATTATACAAAAGGTACGCAGTCACCTAACAAAGTAGGCTCCCACTGCTTGTACGCATACGGTTTCAGGTTCTATTTCACTCCCCTCTCCGGGGTTCTTTTCGCCTTTCCCTCACGGTACTGGTTCACTATCGGTCAGTCAGTAGTATTTAGCCTTGGAGGATGGTCCCCCCATATTCAGACAAAGTTTCTCGTGCTCCGTCCTACTCGATTTCATTGACAAGAGATTTTCGTGTACGGGGCTATCACCCACTATGGCCGCACTTTCCAGAGCGTTCCACTAATCTCAAATCAACTTAAGGGCTGGTCCCCGTTCGCTCGCCACTACTAAGGGAATCTCGGTTGATTTCTTTTCCTCAGGGTACTTAGATGTTTCAGTTCCCCTGGTTCGCCTCTTGCACCTATGTATTCAGTACAAGATACTCAGCTTGTGCTGAGTGGGTTCCCCCATTCAGAGATCTCTGGATCACAGTCTGTTTGCCGACTCCCCAAAGCTTATCGCAGGCTACCACGTCTTTCATCGCCTCTGACTGCCAAGGCATCCACCGTATGCGCTTCTTCACTTGACCATATAACCCCAAGCAATCTGGTTATACTGTGAAGACGACATTCGCCGAAAATTCGCATGTTGCTCTTTCGAGCAGAACTCACAAATTTTACCTTAGCCTGATTAACCAGCAGTGAAACTGG
>NZ_JBKGFP010000146.1:0-20547 GCF_046557535.1 Pseudomonas sp. S1(2024) | reverse complement strand
CCCATGCTGGCCTCCTTGAACAACCGCCCATGCACTTCCTCGGCCTTGCCCTCGACCCACACCGTCACGCTGATCATCGTATTGGTGAACCGCGGGTCGAGCACGGCCAGGCTCATCAGCCCGTGCTGGATGATCGGCCGCACCTTGCGCATGGCCTTCATCGAGCCAAACTCGAAGTCATCGATATTGCGGTGCATCCGGTCCCGCGCCTCGGCGATCGACGCGTTGGCCTTATGCTGCAACTCCCGGAGGTGGGCGCTCTGCAAGGCGTAGTACTCGCCCAGCTTCATCTTCACTTCCAGCTCGATCAGGTGGACGCCGTTGTAGAGAAACTGCGTGGCACTGTTCAAATGCCGCACAGCCTTCTGAATACCAGGTGACAAACATGGCGCCAGCCGCTGACTGGCCGCATTGAGTGCGCTCTGCGTTTCAGCAATGGCCTGCTTGAGGGTATTGCGCATGCGCAAGCCGGCGTCATCGCTGGCGATGATCTTGCTCAGCATGCCGTAGAGCTTGTCGCTGTCGTTCCAGTTGATCGCTTCTGTGGCGGAGAATCTGGGCAGCAGCCCGGCCAGCAGTGCCTGGTCGCGCATCAGCAAGGCGCGGTAGGGCGGGCTGTCCGGGTCCTTTAGCCATTTCAGCCAGAGCAGTTCGCTGGTGCCGGAAGCAGGAACATGCGGTTCAAAACGGGGGACGACAGCTTCCGTAACCCCACCACCCAGGCACAGGGCCATGGTCTTGGCGTAGGCCACCCCGGACTCACGATCGTTACCGTCGTAGTCGTACGCCTCGGCCACCTTGAACATGGGCGTATCGAACAAGGCAACGTACGCCTGCGCGTCCTTGTCGATGTAACGCTGAAACTCACGTTCCTGCTGCTCATAGTCAGCCTGGAACGCGGCCCGCTGCGGTTCGTGGTAGCGCTCTTCAAGCCGCTCGTCACTCTCCTGCTGCGCACGCTCGACCAACAGCTGCCGCTCGACTGCCGGGTCGGTGAACACCGGCGGCCCATCACCCGTCATCGGTTCCAGCGACGGCACCTTCTGCGCCGCCCATTCCCTGTGCGTGGCGCGAATGATCTGCAGGATCTGCGAGGTCTGCAGCTGATAGGCGCGCATCGGTTCTTCACGCCAGGCCTGACGCTTCAGTACCCAGTTCAGCCGCTGATGGTTGTACTCCTGAATCAGCCCGACGGTGTCGTCGAGCACCACTGCCAGCACGCCGTTTTCCAGCTTGTGCCGGTTGATCGCATTGACCAGATACCCTCGCAGGGCGAACCGGCGCAACCAGCGGCTGTGGAAGCCATGCGCACTGTCGAAGGGGGCACAGCCATGCTGGGCGTACTCGAACACCTGCTGGTCGACCCCAAGCTTATCGGGCGTCATGGCGATGCCCAGCAGTTCGGGATTGTTGCGGGCCTGGATCAGGTCTAGACCTTCGAAGCGGTGGGCGGGCGCCTCCCCCCTCTTGTAGGCGTTCAGCACGCTCACCGGCCAAGGATCGCTGGAGAAGGCCAGCCAGGCGCTGGTGTACCTGCCGGTATCGAGGTTGAGAAAGGCCGAAGGAATGTCGTGATCTGCGTTCACGCATTTTTCGGGCAGCGGCGAAGGCGGGCCATCTGGCGGCTCGTAGGGGTTGAAGCGGCGCAGATGACCTTGCTCGCTGACGGCATAGGCATGCCAGACCTGCTGGTCGAGCAGCACATACAGGAAGCCCCTGCGCAAGGTGCGCAAGCCGATCTTTGTCGAGATATGCCGGTTATCCGCCACGGTGGAGACACACTCGGGGCGGGTATCCGGCACCAGGGCGCGGCGCAGCGGCAGGATCGGCAGGCCCTGGCGCTCGCAGAACATGCACTGGTCGTGCGGCAGCCCGGCTTCGGCGATCGCGAGGGCAATACGTTGGCTGATAGTCATGAGCGATTCTCGGATTTCGGCAGGCATTCGATCAGTTGGCGCCATTGCGCCTCGGAGTAGCGGGCGAGCAACGCGGCAAGAGGCGCCTGGCCTCTGGCCGCTGCATCGATCATTTCGCCCACCGCAGGTACGGTATGCAGCCTCGGGTGAATGCACAGGTGATGGAGAGCGAAGGCCACGATGTCCTCCATCGCGCTCAGGCCCAACCTGCGTGCATCATCGACATGGTTCGAAGCACGCACCGCAGCAAACGGTGGAATCTGGCACTGATTGATGTGCTGCGAACCCGCCCGCAACACTCTCCAGGTAGCCAGCACACGTTCGATCAGCCCCACGTCATCCTGAATTCGCCGCGCAGGGGTCGGCAAAGGGTGTCGCTGCCCGCTCTGCCCTTTCAGGCTTGCCAACCTCCCACCGCTACTCAGGAACAACCAGTCACTGATCGGCCACCATGGGCCTTGTTCAAGCAGCTCGAACGTCGCCGCAAGCAACTCCAGCCGGACGGGTTCGTAGACCGGGTAGCAGCCAAATTCCCGATTGGAATCGGGTAGCCGACACAAGGCCGTGAGATGGGACGCGACAGTGGCCGAAGGCGCCTCACTGAACAGCCAGCCACACAGGTAACGCCGTTGCTGAAACAACGCCCTCTGCGCCGCTCGGGCGGTCAGTTCCAACAGACGGCGACTGGGGACCATGCCGGGCGAAGCCAGGCAGACCAGTACGGGATGCAGTTGGGGGGCATGGGCCAGGTCGGCCCGGTGTACACGGGTCAATGCCTGCTCACCCAGGGCATTGCGCAGCGGGGCAAGCACGGCGTGGTCGCCATCGTGAGCAGTCGCAAGCGGATCTATCAGCACATGGCAGTACAAGTGCGCCCCATGATGGCTTTCGATGAGCCTCGCCAGGTTGTCAGTGCGCATCAGGCCTTGGCCTCGCACTTGTTGCTGGCATCAGGCGCAAGCGTAAGTGGCTGGCTGTTTCCAGCCCCTGACGCAGCCGCGCTGGTTTGCCCCAACAGCTCGAGCTTCAGCCCGTTGATAGTGATGCCCTGCCCGTCCAGCACAATGCTGCCGCCCGCGGTTCTGAACTCGATGCGCTCACTGGCGCGCAGCTGATAGATCGTCGTATGTTGCTCCATGCCCTGCCCGACGGTGACCTTTTGCGTACCTTTGACGACCAGCTCGGCGTCTTTCCCGACAAGGGCCCTGTGATTGGCCCCTGTTGATTCGCTACGGTCGTTGCCTATCTTCTCGATCAGGTCCTGCTTGATGTCTACGTGGCAGGTTTGCCCAATGAGCTGGGTATGGTCCCCCCCGGTTTCCTGGCGGAAGTCATTGCCGATACTCAAGTGCTCATCATTGCCGACCTGCTCGACACGATTACGCCCCACACGCGTGGTCTCATCATTGCCGACTACATTGTTCTGGTCCCGCTGGGCATGGATGAACACTTCTTCCTTGCCGAGTTCGTCCTCGAAGCGCAGCTCGTTGAAACCATCGCCTTTGTGGGTCTGGCTCTTGATGGTCATGCGGGTCTTGTGTTCGGGCAGGTCATACGGCGGCAGCTGGTCGCCGCAATAAGTACGCCCGGTGATCATCGGCTGGTCGGGGTCGGCGTTGACGTACTGGACGATCACGTCCTGGCCGATGCGCGGGATGGCCATCGAGCCCCAGCTGCCGCCTGCCCAGCCTTGCGACACGCGCACCCAGCAGGAGCTGAACTCGTTGTTCTCGCTCTCCCGGTCCCAGGGGAAGCTCACCTTGACCCGGCCCCACTCGTCGCAGTAGATCTCTTCCCCGGGCGGCCCGACGACCGTGGCCATGTGCGGGCCGTCGATGCGTGGCTTGGGCAGTGGCGCCGGACGCCATTCGATGCGGCCGGGCACCAGCACGGCTTCCTGCGAGTAGCGCGTTCCTTGTTCGGCCCCGGCAGCTTCTTCTTGCAGGCTGGTGAACTGGCTGCCCTCGTGATGTACACGCATCACACGCCAATGGGCGTTGAGGTCTTTGCGCGGATGTTCGATGAGGGTGAAGCTCAGCCCCGGTTGCAGCCGCACATCGTCACCCTCGACTTCGGCAATACGGGCGTCATGGCGCAGGGCCGTCAAGCGCGTGGCGGTGAAGGGCACTCCGACCGCATCGCGCTTGTAGCGGCCGGGGTAGTCGAAACGCTCGTAGTCCCGGGACTGATGGGTGATGCCACTGTCACCTGCGCGGTGTTCCTGCCGGTACTGCGGGTTGGTGAAGGTGTAGTCCCGCTGCACCTGACGTGCAGTGCGCACCTGTTCGCTGTAACGCAGGCGGCGCAGACAAGGCCTGGCCTGGTCGCCACCGCTGTTGGCACGGTACAGCACCTGGTCGGGGCCGATGTCGTCTTCGTCGAAGAAGTCTTCATCCTCGTCGTCGGCCTTGATCGCGCTTCGGCTGATCTGCCCCAGCGCCAGCAGTCGGTCGGTGATGACCAGCTGATGGTGTTTCGGTGTGTGCTCGAAGCGATAGACGAAACCCTCCTCACCCGCCAGGCGGGCGATGAAATCGAGGTCCGTTTCACCGGCCTGTACGCAGAACTCGCGCACCTGATGCTCGCCCATGCTGTTGATTTCGAAACGGGCAATGCCCTGGCGCTTGAGCATCAATTCGAGAATCTGCGGCACGGTCTTCTGCTGGAAGATGCGCCAGTTCGAACGTAAGCCGGCACGGGCCAGCACGGGCTCGACCAATGCGCGGTAACGGGTGCGATAGAACCCCGTCTCACCCTGGCTGAAACTGCTGACCAGGCCGTGCACATAGCGCAGGGGGCGCTCACCGCGCCAGATCGTGAACAGCACTGGTTGGTCGAGCAACTGGCCGAAGTCGACCTCGTCTTCAAAACTGATCAGTTCCAGTTTCAGCTGGAACGGTGAGCTGATCATTTCGTCGAGTTCGAACGAAACCACCTCGAAGTCAATCTGGCCAGCCAGCGGCTGGAAGGTGAAGCGCAAGTCGGATTGGCTAGGCATGCGGATCCCCTTTGCTACTGCTGCAAAATGCCGTTGAGCGACTCCAGCACCTCGGCGGTGATCAAGCTCAGGCGGTAGCTGTAGTAGCAGTAGGCGCAGACCATGGCGATGGCGGAGATCACCAACGGGCTCCACCAGGGCCATTCCCGACGCCGCATGCGGTGGGGGCGATGGACCACGTTGGTATAGGGGTCGCCCGGGAATTCCGGCGTGGGGCCGCGCAGTGCACGAATGACCTTGTGCATCCGCGAAATCAGGGCGTTGATGATTTCATCGCATTTCGGGTCCAGGGCGTACTTGCCCTTCAGGCCCAGGCAAAAGCAGAAGTACAGGAACTCCAGCACATCCTGGAACTCCTCCGGAGACTGCATCAACCGCTCCAGCAACACGAAGATCTTCTCGCCACCCTGGGTTTCGCCATGGAAGATGCTGAGCAGCGGTTCGTGGCTCCAGCACGAATTGTTCCCCCAGGGGCGACTCATCACGGCCTCGTCCAGGTAAAGGCACAAGGCATAGGAATAGGCTTCGAGGTGCACAGAGGAATAACCGTGCTGCTGTATTTCCTCGCGGATTGTGCTGACCTGAATCTGCAGGGTCTTGTGCACATGTTCGATGTTGGGCAGGTCATCCAGCGTACGCAGGCGTATGACCAGGCCGAACAGCGGGTTGGCCGCGTCGAGCATCAGGTTGGCGAAGCCGCCGCGTAGCTGGAAGTCCGGGTCGGCCGGATAACCCTCATGATCCGCGCGCCTGCCGTGGCCGGGTGGATAAGGTGAATCGCTGCCCTCCGGGACATCGAGCATGGCATGCAGGCTGCTTTCGGTTACGTCATGGGCAGCGTTGGCGGCCTGGGGTTTTCCAATACGAACAGCAGATGGGCCGGGCATGAAGAGGTCCTTGTCTTCCAGTTAGGCTGAAGACATGAACACTATCGGGGAATCAATTCTTCGAGGAGCGTGGTGCGTCCCAAAGCGCTGTAGGAATTTTCTCCTTTTGGCTTGTCTGGACGCTGTGATGCCGGAATTCCGGGGCCGCTCGGCGGCCCTTTCGCGACACAAGGCCGCTCCTGCAACGACTGCGCCAGCCCTAGTGTGGGTGGCGCACCGCCGCAAACATCAATCAGCCAAACAACCTGGCCAGGAAACCCAGCTTCTTCTTGTACGAGCGCCGAGCTTCCAGGGCTTCCTCCAGGCTTACCTCGAGGAACCGCGCCTGCTGGTTGGGCTGCATCTGCCCGATCAGATCCAGGTCGGCGCTGATCACCGTGCCGATCATGGCGTAGCCGCCACCCGACACCGCGTCACGGTGCAGGATGATCGGCTCCAGCCCCGCGGGCACCTGGATCGAGCCGATCGGGTAGCAGCTGTCAACGATGTTCGACGGGTCCGAGCCGGCCCCGAACGGCTGCTCCCGTGGCTGGAAGCTCAAGGCGCTGCCGCCCTTGTAGCGATAGCCGATACGGTCAGCCTCGGAGCCGACCGTCCAGGCTTCGGTGAAAAAGCTTTGCACCGCAGCCTTGGTCAGGCGGTGAAAATACAGCCCCGGCACCACCCGCAGCACCACCTCGCCGCCCAAGGCCTGGCGCAAGGCCATCGGCAGGCTTGCGCCGGCGCGGGTCTTGCCGCTGGGCATGCCGACCGGCAACAGGTCACCCGCCATCAGCTTGCGCCCTTGCAAGCCACCCAATGCACCCAACGCATAGGTGGAGCGGCTGCCGAGCACCTCGGGTACATCGATACCGCCGGCCACCGCCAGGTAGGCCCGGGCACCTGCGGTAGGGAAGCCGAAACGCAACACCTGCCCGGCACGTACGGCAAACGCGGTGTCCGGGCGTTGCTCGCGGCCATCGAGCAAGGCCGGCATCTGCGCCCCGCAAACCGCCACCAGGGCATCCTGCTGGAACTCCAGCTCCGGCCCCACCAGCGCACACTCAAGGCCGGCGGCGCCGGCCGGGTTGCCCACCAGGTGGTTGGCCGCCCTCAGGGCGTACTGGTCGAGGGCGCCGGACGGCGGGATGCCCAGGTGGTAGTAGCCTTCGCGGCCCAGGTCCTGCACCGAGGTAGCCAAGCCGGGTTTGAGTACCTTGATCATGCCAGCACCTCCTGCAGAGTCCGTGGATAACCGACCGGGTCGGCAAGGAACGCGTCCAGGGAGAATTCCACCGGGCGAATGCGCAGGTCGAAACGGCCTTCTTCGACATCCGCCACCGCCTGGTCGTAGGTGCGGCGGTCAATGGGTTTGAACTGCACGATGTCTCCCGGGCGGAAGAACACCATGTGCTCCTTCAGGTAGTTCAGCGTCTGCTGCGGGTCGTAGATAGGCGCCGGAGTGACGCCGAACATCTGGTAGCCACCTGCCCCGCGCACTGAATAGATGCAGCCGAAACAGCCGCCATGGCCAAGGGTGAGCTTGGGGGTGTCAGTACGCGGGCGCAGGTACTTGGGCACCTGCAGTTGCCGCTCTCGCTCGACCATCTGGAACATGAACGGCAGGCCGGCAACGAACCCGACCATCGACACGAACCACGGCGCACCGCTGTGCGCGGCAATGAACCCCTCGACATCGGCCAGGCCGTTGATCCGCGCGGCGTACTCCAGGTCGGTGCTGCCTGGGTCCTGATGGCGGTCACGAAAACGCATCAGCGTTTCATGGGTCCAGGGGTCGTTGTACAGCACTGGAATCTCGATGATCCGTGTCTGCAACGAGCGCTCGGCCACTGCCTGCGCTTCGGCACCGCGCACCGCCTCCAGCAGTGCCTGCGGCGCGATACGGTCCGGGTCGAAGCGAATCTGGAACGAGGCGTTGGCCAGGCACACATCCAGCACGCCATCCAGGGCCAGCCGCTCCACCGCGCGGGTGACGGCCATGCCCTTGAAAAAGGCCTCCAGCGACATGCTCTCGCTGACTTCGGCAAACAGGTGCTCGTCGGCGCCGAAGCTGTAGCGGATAGGGGTTGTAGCGAGCGGTTCGGCCATGACTGTTCCTTTTCTTGGAGTCTTTACAGAAAGGCAGGCGAAAGCAAATTGCACGGGCTCCGGCGTATACCTGCCGGATGCCCCACGGATTCAGCGTGGCGCACGCACCACGATACCGGCAGCGTCCAGCGCCTTGCGCGTGGCCTCGACCAGGTCGAGCGCCCCCGGGGTGTCGCTGTGCAGGCAGATGGAATCGAATTCGATGGCCAGGTCCTGGCCCTCGACCGTGCGCACCACGCCTTGCTGACAAGCCCGCAACACCCGTTCAGCGACCGCTCCAGGTTCGTAGCCCCGCACATTGCGGGTGAACACGATCGAACCGCTCAGGTCGTACTCGCGGTCGGCGTAGAACTCGCGAATGACCGGCTGGCCAAGCTCCTGGGCAATGCGGCAGATCACCGAACCCGGCATGCAGTACAGCAGCAGCTCTGGCTCGATCAGCCGCAGGTTTTCCACCAGCAGCCGTGCAGCTTCTTCGTCACGTGCCAGATGCATGTACAGGGCACCGTGCGGCTTGATGTGCTGCAGGCGCACGCCCTGGGCGCGGGCAATTTCACGCAGGGCGCCGAGTTGGTAGAGCATGTCGTCGACCAGTTCCTGGGCCGGGGCATTGATGTGCCGGCGACCGAAGCCGACCAGGTCGCGGAACCCAGGGTGCGCCCCCACTGCGACGCCCAGGGCCTTGGCCCGCTCGACGGTGCGGCGCATGGTGCCGGGGTCACCAGCATGGAAGCCGGTGGCGATGTTGGCCGTGCTGATGTAGCCCATCAGCTCGTTGTCGACGCCGTCGCCAATCGTCCACGGGCCAAAGCCCTCACCCATGTCCGAATTGAAATCCACCACCTGCATGACTGTCTCTCCTGGCGCTTGTGACTGCATGCAAGCCACGTTAGATTCTCCGCACCCCCTTGGGAAGATCTATAAACAGATAGGGTGTCTTCTGAAAATCAGATACCCCGGGAGCTATCGTGTCACTGACCCTGCGCCAGGTCCGCTATTTCGTCGCCACCGCCGAGATCGGCCAGATTTCCCAGGCGGCAATCCACCTGAACATTTCCCAGTCTGCAGTGACCACGGCGATCAAGGAGCTGGAGGCGATGCTCGGCGTGCTGCTGTTCCAGCGCTCGGCGCAGGGCATGAGCCTGACCGAGGCCGGCCGTCACTTCCTCAACCGCGCCTACGTGATCCTGCGTAGCGTGGACGATGCGTTGAACAGCCCGCTGCCGGACGTGCGCGCCAGTGGCCGGCTGCGCCTGGCGGCAAGCTACACGGTGATCGGCTACTTCCTGCCCCATCACCTGCAGCGGCTGGAGCACTGGCATCCGGATGTGACCTTGGAGCTGTACGAGCAGGAGCGCAGCGCCATCGAGCAAGGGTTGCTGGAGGGTCGTTTCGACATGGCAGTGGTACTCACCGCCAACCTCACCCACCCGGACATCGTCTCGGAAACCCTGTTCAACTCCGAACGCCGCCTGTGGCTGCCTGGCAACCATCCGCTGTGCGAGCGCTCGGCGGTAAGCCTGGCCGATGTGGCCTGCGAGCCGTTCATCCTGCTGACCGTGGATGAGGCCGAGCAAAGCGCCATGCGCTATTGGGAACAGGCCGGGCAGCGGCCGAAAGTGCGGGTGCGGACCAGTTCGGTGGAGGCCGTGCGCAGCATGGTTGCCAATGGCAGCGGTGTAGCGATCCTGTCGGACCTGGTGCACCGGCCCTGGTCGCTGGAGGGCAAGCGTATCGAGACGGTGACCATCAGCGACCCGGTGACACCGATGAGCGTCGGGTTGGCCTGGCACCGGGAACGGGCGTTCAGCCCGGCGATGCAGGCTGTACGCAATTACTTCCATGATGCTTTTTTGGCACCGCAGCAGTTGTCGGCACGGCGCTGACCGTTCCCTGCAGGCCCGATCTCGTCGCGGGTACCCCTACAGCACCAAGGCAAAATGAAATCAGACAGAAATGTAATAATTTGCAAAGTTTTGTTAACAACGACCGTTGGGTCAGTGTCTGTCAGTTAAGGTTGCCGGCTTGACTGGGGCTGCATTGCAGCCCAAGCCTGCCATGGCGACAGCGGACATATCGCTGTGTGTCATGGTCACCGGCCAGGCAAGAATTGATTTTCCGGAGACAAGCATGCTTCGCATCTTTGAGCGCTGGCTCGATCCCTTCCCACCTGATGAGGTACCACCGCCACCGGTTGGCCTGTTGCGCTTCATGTGGGCCTGCACCCGGGGCGCACGCGGCTACATCCTGGCGCTTGCGCTGCTCAGTGCCGGGGTATCGATCTACGAAGCCTGGCTGTTCGCCTTTCTCGGCCAGGTCGTGGACCTGCTCTCGGCCTGGCAGGCCGGCGGTACCGTCGGCCCCGAAGAAACCCGGGTGCTGTGGGGTATCGGCATCGTCCTGCTGGTCAGCATCGGGCTGGTGGCGCTGCGCACCATGGTTCAGCACCAGGTGCTGGCGATCAACTTGCCGCTGCGGCTGCGCTGGGACTTTCACCGGCTGATGCTACGCCAGAGCCTGTCGTTCTTTTCTGACGAGTTTTCCGGTCGGGTCACCACCAAGGTGATGCAGACTGCACTGGCGGTGCGCGATGTGTTGTTCACCATCATCGAGATCCTGCCCGGGATCGGGGTGTACTTCATCGCGATCATTGCCTTGGCCGGTGGCTTTGCCCTGAAACTCATGCTGCCATTCATTGCCTGGGTCGTACTGTTCGGCCTGGCCATGCTGTATTTCGTGCCACGCCTGGGCAAGGTCGGCCAGGAGCAGGCCAATGCGCGATCGTCGATGACCGGGCGGGTGTCCGACGCCTACACCAACATCACCACGGTGAAGCTGTTCTCGCACGCCAACCGCGAAGCGCACTTCGCGCGCGCGGCCATGGAGGACTTCAAGCAGACCGGCTTTCGCCAGATGCGTCTGGTCAGCCAGTTCGAAATCGTCAACCAGGCGCTGGTGGTGGGCTTGATCATCGCTGCCGGTGGCTATGCGCTGTGGCTGTGGCACCAGGGCCAGGTCGGTACCGGGGCGGTGGCGGCGATCACCGCCATGGCCTTGCGTATCAACGGCATGTCGCACTGGATCATGTGGGAGATAACCTCGCTGTTCGAAAACATCGGCACCGTGCAGGACGGTATGGCCACCCTCACCCGCGGCCCCAAGGTAAAGGATGCGCCGGGCGCTGCCGAGCTGGTAACCACGGGTGGCGCGGTGAGTTTCGACAAGGTGGGCTTCAACTACAACGGCGAGCGTCAGGTGCTCGACGACCTGAGCCTGCACATTCGCCCGGGCGAAAAAGTCGGCCTGGTCGGCCGCTCCGGCGCCGGCAAATCCACCTTGATCAACCTGCTGCTGCGCTTCTACGACGTGGACAGAGGGGAAATCCGTATCGACGGGCAGAACGTGGCCAAGGTCACTCAGGACAGCCTGCGCGCGGCGATCGGCATGGTCACCCAGGACACCTCGCTGCTGCACCGCTCGATTCGCGACAACATCGCCTATGGCCGCCCCGATGCCACCGAAGCGCAGATCCGCGCCGCTGCGGCCAATGCCCAGGCCGATGGTTTCATCAGCCAGCTCAGCGACCGCCAGGGCAACACGGGTTACGACACCTTGGTGGGAGAGCGCGGCATCAAGCTGTCAGGTGGCCAGCGCCAGCGCATCGCCATTGCCCGAGTGATGCTTAAGAACGCGCCGATCCTGCTGCTGGACGAAGCCACCAGTGCGCTGGACTCGGAAGTGGAAGTGGCCATTCAGGAGAGCCTGGATGAAATGATGCAAGGCAAGACCGTCATCGCCATCGCCCACCGGTTGTCGACGATTGCCGCCATGGACCGGCTGATCGTGATGGATGAAGGGCGCATCATCGAGCAAGGCACCCATGCGGAACTGCTGGCGAAGAATGGTACTTATGCGCGGTTGTGGCAGCACCAGAGCGGCGGGTTCCTGGGTGAGGACCAAGGCGTGGCCGAGGCGATTGAATAGCCAGGAGGTTGGATCAGGTACCGCGTCGCCTGCTTCGCGGGCACGCCCGCTCCCACAGGGATTTCTGCACTCCTGCAGAATCAACTGCCCTGGCGCCATCCCTGTGGAAGCGGGTTTACCCGCGAAGACGGCAGCACGATTCCCGAACCATACCGCCTCAATCCAGCACCGGCCGCAACAACGCCTGCGCCTCGTACAAGGTCGGCAGATACCGCAAGCGTATTTCATCCACACTCAACCGCGAAGCATGGGTGGTGATGGTCAACGTCGCTTTCAGCCGGCCAGCCCGGTCCAACAGTGGCACACCCAGCACGCGCATGCCGATTTCATACTCCTGGTCCACGATACAGAACCCCTGCTCCTTCACTCGCAGCAACTCCGCCTCCAGCTGTAACCGGTCCGTCTGCGTATAAGGCGTCAACCCCCGCAGCGGGTTACGCGCAAAGTAGGCGTCCCGCTCCCCCTCATCCAGCCAGGCCAGCCAGACGCGCCCGCCGGCGGTGCAATACATCGGCACCCGCGAACCCGGCCGGATCGACAATGAGGCCACATGGCTGTAGCGGCTGCGTACCAGATGGATGATCTCGTCACCATCACGGGTACCCACCGACACATGCTCCTGCGTCTGCCGCGCCACCTGCTCGACGATCGGTCGCAGCATGCGCGGTAGTTGCGCCGAATCCACATACGCCTGGCCGAGGCGCAGCGCCTTGGGCGTAAGCCAGTACTCACGGCTGTCGGTTTCGGCAAACCCTTCGTGTACCAAGGTCAACAGAAACCGCCGCGCGGCACTGGGGGTAAGGCCGGACAACCTGGCCGCCTGCGGCACGCTAAGGCGCGGCTGCTCGGCGCTGAACAGCTGCATCAGCGCCAGGCCCTTCTGCAAGCCGGCGATCAGGTCACGGGGATGGATAGCGGGGGTGTTCATCTATTCGACTCGCAAGCAGGGCAAAAACAGCCGATTACAGCGATAACCGGACCAATGATGCGATTATCGCATTAAACGCCCGATGAGCGCATTGTTGCCCACGCCCCCTTGCCTCACCCTTGGCCTGCATAACAACGCCAATAAGGAGGTCAGCATGATTCGTGGTTCGACTGAACTGGTCGCCATCGTCGGTTCGCCCATTGCCCAGGTGAAGTCCCCCGAAAACTTCAACACCTGGTTCGCCAACAACAACTGCAACCTCGCCATGCTGCCCATCGACCTGCAGGAGACCGCGCTGAATACCTTTGCCGGCACTCTGCGTGGCTGGCAGAACCTGCGCGGTTGCGTGGTCACCGTGCCGTACAAGCAGGCCCTGGCCAGCCGCCTTGATAGCCTGAGCGAGCGCGCAGCCGCGCTGGGCTCGGTCAATGTGATTCGCCGCGAGCGTGACGGGCGACTGCTGGGCGACAACGTGGACGGCGCCGGCTTCCTCGGTGCTGCACGCAAACATGGCTTCGAGCCGGCCGGCAAGCGTGCGTTGGTAATCGGTTGCGGCGGGGTCGGCAGTGCCATTGCCTATGCACTGGGCGAGGCCGGCATCGCCAGCGTCACCCTCAGCGACCCCAGCACAGCGCGCATGGGCGCTGTGTGCGAGCTGCTCGGCAATGCCTTCCCCACGGTCGAAATCGCCACCCGGGTCGACGGGCTGGAAGGCTTCGACCTGCTGGTCAACGCCTCCCCTGTCGGCATGGGCGGTAGCGCGGAGCTGCCACTGCCTGCCGCCATGCTCGCCACCTTGCAACCCGAAACCCTGGTCGCCGATGTGGTCACCTCACCCGAGATCACCCCGCTGCTGAAACGGGCACGCCAGGCAGGCTGCGCGGTCCAGACCGGCCCGGAAATGGCCTTCGCCCAACTCGGCCACCTGGGCGCCTTCATGGGCGTCACGCCGCTGGAGATCTGAAGCCATGCCGACACATGAACATACGCAACACAACTTTGACCTGGTCGTGCTGGGCAGCGGCGCCGGTGGCCTTACCGCTGCCGCCACCGCCGCCCGCCGGGGGCTGAAAGTGCTGGTGGTGGAAAAGGCCGAGCACTTTGGCGGTACCTCGGCAATTTCCGGTGGGGCGGTGTGGCTCTATGGTACTGATCAAGCCCGCGCCGCTGGTGCGGTGGATTCCCCCGAGGCCATTCGCACCTACCTCCGGCAGGTCATCGGCGACGGCTATGACCCCGCGCTGGTCGACGCCTTCATCGAGCATGGCCACCAGGCGCTGCGCTGGCTGGAGCAGAACACCGAACTGCGCTACGCCCTGCGCCCGCATTCACCGGACTATTACCCGGACGCCCCCGGTGCCACCCAGTTTGGCCGGGCGCTGGAGATGGTCGAGTACGACGGCAGGCAGCTCGGCTCGCACTTCAAGGACCTGCAGATGCCGCCGCCCGGCATGTTGCTGTTCGGCGGCATGATGGTCAACCGCGTGGATATCCAGCACTTTCTCAGTATTCGCCGCTCGCCCCGGTCGCTGTGGCATTGCCTCAAGCTGATGGCGCGTTACGCGCGGGACCGCCTGCATCATCCGCGTGGCACCCGCCTTACCACCGGCAACGCCTTGATCGCCCGCCTGGCCAGCAGCGCCTTCGCCCATGGCACGCAGCTGTGGTTGCGCAGCGAAGCCCTGGAGCTGATCGTCGAACGCGGCGTGGTCACCGGCGTGGTGGTGCAACGCGAAGGGCGCCGTGAACGGGTGCTGGCCCGGGGTGGTGTGGTGTGCGCCATGGGCGGGTTCGCTGCAGGCGCGCTCGCCGACAGTTACCGGCCGGCCCGGCACGCGCCGCACCTGACCATGTCACCGCCCACAAATGACGGCGGGGCCCTGCGCCTTGGCCAAGACGTGGCCGCAGCCCAGGGTGAGGGTCTGGTGGCCAACTTCTTCTGGGCACCGGTTTCGGAACTGCGCCATGCCAGTGGCGAGCATGAGCGCTTCCCGCACCTGGTCACCGACCGCGCCAAGCCGGGGGTGATCGCGGTGGGCCCGGACGGGCGACGCTTCGTCAACGAGTCCGATTCCTACCACCACTTCGTGCAGACCATGTTCGCCAAAGGCATCGCCAGCTGCTGGCTGGTCTGCGATGCCGAAGCGATGAACCGCTACGGCCTGGGCCTGGCGCGGCCAAAGCCAGTGGACAACCAGGCGTTGATCCATGCTGGCTACCTGCACCGCGCCGCAACAGCGCAGGCACTGGCCAAGACCATTGGTGTCGACCCACAGGTATTCATGCAGACCCTGGAGCAGTTCAACGCCGACGCCCGCAACGGCATCGACCGCGCGTTCGGCAAAGGCGGCAACAGCTACAACCGCTACATGGGCGACCCGCAACACACGCCCAACCCATGCCTGGCGCCGCTGACCAGCGGCCCGTTCTACGCCATCCGCATCCACACCGGCGACCTTGGCTCATCCCGCGGCCTGGTGACCAACGCCCAGGCCAACGTGCTGAACCGCGATGGCCAGCCGATTGCCGGGCTTTATGCAGTGGGCAACGACATGAACTCACTGATGAAAGGCACCTACCCCGGCCCCGGCATCACCTTGGGCCCCGCCCTCACCTTCGGCTGGCTCGCTGCCAACCACATCGCCGCGCGCCTGCAGGCGCCAACCACCCAAATGGAGACCCCAGCATGTACTACGAACTGAGAACCTACACCCTCGACCCACTGAAAATGGCCGACTGGCTGAGCCTGTACCAAAGCCACGCGCTGGAGGTGCAAAGCGAGCATCTCGGTAACCTGGTCGGCTTTTTCACCAGCGAGTTCGGCGAGGTCAACCAGGTGGTGCATATCTGGGGCTATGCCAGCCTCGACGAACGCATGGCACGCCGCGCAGCCATGGCAGCGGACCCCCGTTGGGCAGAGTTCTCAAGGCGCAATCGCGAACTGGGCGCGGTGCTGCGCTTGCAGTCGCGAATGCTGCGGCCCACCGGCTTTTCGCCGCTGCAGTAAAACTAAAACCTTCCTCCAATGCCTGAGCGGAACCCCACGATGCAACCCCTCGAATGTGACGTACTTGTCATCGGCTCCGGTGCCTCTGGCCTGGCTGCCGCCGTTACTGCCGCCCATCACGGCCAGCAGGTGATCGTCGCGGAAAAAGCCAGCCAACTGGGCGGCACCAGTGCCTGGTCGGGGGGCTGGCTGTGGATACCGCGCAACCCGCTGGCCATTGCCGAAGGCATCGTCGAGACCGACGATGCCCCGGAGCGCTACCTGCGCGGGCAAACCCACGTCAGCGAACTGGACCCGCGCCAGCGCGCCTTCCTGCACCATGGCCCGGAGATGGTGGCGTTCTTCCAGCAACACACCGCCGTGCAGTTCCAGTGCGGCAGCCGCATGCCCGACATGCGCGAGGGCGATGGCAGCACGCGCGGTGGTCGTTCGCTGTGCGCCCTGCCATACGACGGGCGCCTGCTCGGGCCCTGGCTGCACAAGCTGCGCCCACCGCTAGACATCGTCAGCCTGGCCGGCATGGGCATTGCCGGCGGCGCCGACATGGCCGCCTTCTTCAACGCCACACGCTCGCCCACGGCCGCGCTGCATGTGGGCAAACGCCTGCTGCGCCATTGCCGCGACCTGCTGCTGCACCGCCGCGGCATGCAACTGGTCAATGGCAACGCCCTGGTGGCACGGCTGCTGCGCAGCGCCCTGGACCTTGGCGTGACGCTACTGACCGACAAGCCGGCCAGCCGCCTGCTGGGCGAAGGCCGGGTCAGCGGCGCACAGTTTGCCGACGGCCAGATGATCCACGCCCGCCGCGGTGTGGTGCTGGCCTGCGGTGGCTTTGCACATGATCGCCAGCGCATCGCGCACCTGATGCCACATGCGCCGGACGGTACCCAGCATTACTCCGCAGCCCCCAGGGAAAACAGCGGCGACGGCCTGCACCTGGGCGAACAGGCCGGTGGCCTGGTCCAGGCGACCACGGCCCATGCGGGTGCCTGGGCACCTGTGTCGAGGGTGCCGCGCAGCAATGGCAGCTTCGGCCATTTCCCGCACTTGGTCGATCGCGCCAAACCCGGCTTCATCGCCGTGCGCCGCGATGGCCGGCGCTTCGTCAACGAGGCCGATTGCTACCACGACTTCATGAACGCACTGTTCGCCGCCACGCCAAAGGGTGAAGCGCCGGAAGCCTGGCTGATCTGCGACCATGCCGCGCAACGTCGCTATGGTATCGGCTGGGCCAAGCCCTTCCCTTTCCCCACCCATCACTATCAACGCTGCGGTTACCTGCACAGCGGTCGCACGCTGGAGGAACTGGCGCAGCGCTGCGGGATCGACGTCGAGCAGTTGCAGCGCACGGTGGACGGCTTCAACCGCCATGCAACCCGGGGTGAAGACCCGCTTTTCCAGCGCGGTGTATCGGCCTACAACCGGGCGCAGGGCGAGCCGTCGCAAGCCCCCAATCCGTCGCTGCGGCCACTGCTGCACGGGCCGTTCCACGCAGTGAAACTGTTGCCGGGCAGCCTGGGTACCTTCGCCGGCCTGGGCACGGATGCCTCGGCCCGGGTACTGGACCGCAATGCGCGGCCGATCCCCGGGCTGTATGCGGTGGGCAACGACATGCACAGCGTGATGGGCGGGCACTACCCGAGTGGCGGTATCACCCTGGGGCCGGGGATGACATTCGGTTATCTGGCTGGTAGAGCGTTGAGTACCTTGACCACCTGAAATCACGTTGCCCCTTGCCTCGCCCGCAGGCCCAACGCAACCGTTCGGTAACCGAACACTAGCCCCTCCCTTTAATTGACGCTGCCGCCTTCACTGCTCACCATGCACCGGCCTTGCGTGCCCCCTGCCTGGGAACCGGTCACGTACTCGCAGCACCGCAGCTGAATACAATTTCAAGAATCGAGCAGTTTATGAACCACTCCAAGATCACCCCCGCCGCCCCCCGGATGCCCCAGGGTTCGATCGGCGACAAGCTTCGCGGCGCCTTCGGCGTCGGCAAGACCCGTTGGGGCATGCTCGCCCTGGTGTTCTTCGCCACCACCCTGAACTACATCGACCGTGCCGCGCTCGGCATCATGCAGCCCGTCCTGGCCAAGGAAATGAGCTGGACGGCGATGGACTACGCCAACATCAACTTCTGGTTTCAGGTCGGCTACGCGGTCGGCTTCCTGCTGCAGGGCCGGCTGATCGACAAGGTCGGGGTGAAGCGCGCGTTCTTCTTCGCCGTGCTGCTGTGGAGCCTGGCCACCGGCGCTCACGGCCTGGCCACCTCGGCCGCTGGCTTCATGGTCTGCCGCTTCATCCTCGGCCTGACCGAGGCCGCCAACTACCCGGCCTGCGTGAAGACCGTGCGCCTGTGGTTCCCGGCTGGCGAGCGGGCCATCGCCACCGGCCTGTTCAATGCCGGCACCAACGTCGGCGCCATGGTCACACCGGCCCTGCTGCCGATGATTCTGGCCGTGTGGGGCTGGCAGGCCGCGTTCATCGCCATGGGCAGCCTGGGCCTGGTGTGGGTGGTGCTGTGGGTGTTGAAGTACTACAACCCTGAAGATCACCCGCGCGTGCGCCAGAGCGAGGTGGAGTACATCCAGCAGGATGACGAGCCCGAGCCAACCCGCGTGCCGTTCAGCCGTATCCTGCGCCTGCGTGGCACCTGGGCCTTCGCGGTGGCCTACGCGATTACCGCACCGGTGTTCTGGTTCTACCTGTACTGGCTGCCACCGTTCCTCAACCAGCAATACAGCCTGGGCATCAACGTGACCCAGATGGGCATCCCGCTGATCATCATCTGGCTGACGGCGGACTTCGGCAGCATCGGCGGCGGCATCCTGTCTTCCTGGCTGATCGGCCGTGGCGTGCGCGCCACCACCGCGCGGCTGGTGTCGATGCTGATCTTCGCCTGCACCATGGTCAGCGTCACCTTTGCCGCCAACGCCAGTGGCCTGTGGGTCGCGGTGGCGGCCATCTCGCTGGCGGTGGGCGCGCATCAGGCATGGACGGCGAATATCTGGAGCCTGGTGATGGACTACACGCCCAAGCACCTGGTGAGCACGGTGTTCGGTTTCGGCAGCATGTGCGCGGCGATTGGCGGGATGTTCATGACGCAGATCGTCGGTAGCGTGCTGACCGCTACCAATAACAACTATGCCGTGTTGTTCACCATGATCCCGGCGATGTACTTCCTGGCGCTGGCGTGGATGTACTTCATGGCGCCGCGCAAGATCGAGAGCGCCTGAACGCGCTGACCATTTTCCTCTACGGGGCCCTTGCGGGCCCTTTTTTTGATCAATCCGATGAACGCACTGTGTGTGGGGTCGCGCCTGAGTCAAGACATGCGCTGTACCTGTGGGAGCGGCTTCAGCCGCGAAGAATCCAACGCGGTGCCTGGCACCGTCTGCGCCGGTGTTCGCGGCTAAAGCCGCTTGTGTCTTGATGGGGGATTAGAATTTGGAGTGAGAGCGGTGAATGGCAAGCTGAATGCCGTAGGTGCCTTGAGCACGTGTGGGAGCAAAAGCTGCCATTCACCGTTCCACTTTGGCGAGAGCCCGAACAGTTGGATGCGGCTCTGATCTCGAATCACAAGCGTGGGCCAAGCCAAAGTCCTCTCACTGTTTTGAGTTTAGGAGGTTTTGGTGATGGCTTCCTTCTTGGGTATCGATGTTTCCAGTCTCTCCCTTGATGCTGCGGTGCGGCCACAGGGCATCAAAATGCATTTAAGCAATGATCCAACAGGGTTTGAGGCGCTACTGGAGAGCCTTCGCAAGCTCAGTATCAAACGCGTCCTGTTAGAGGCGACGGGTGGCTACGAGCGAGATGTCATGCGTTTTCTACAGGACGCTGGCTACAAGGTCATACGCGTCAATCCCAGGCGAGCCAGGTCATTCGCTGACTCTTTAGGCATCAAGGCCAAGACTGACGCCATCGACGCCGAGGTTCTGGCGCACTATGCCGAAGTCATTCCAGATCAACCCTCTCTACGAGTCAGCCCCGAACGAGCGCTTCTGCGAGAGTTGCTTCAGCAACGTGATCGGATGGTTCAACAGCGAGATGACGACCTGCGGCGCCTGAAGCAGGTGCAATCGACTGCAGTTGCTAACTACCTGAATGCCAACCTGAAACACTTCAAGGCGCAGATCAAACGGGTTGAGTGTGAGATCGAACAGCAAATCGCGATGCTGAACGACGAACGGGTTGCCCAGCTGATCAAAGTGAAAGGCATTGGGATGGTGACGGCGGGCAAACTAATAGCGCTGCTGCCGGAGCTAGGTCGGGTTGAATCCAGAGAAATTGCCTCCCTGGTTGGGGTGGCGCCCTTCAACCACGACAGCGGGAAATTCATGGGCAAGCGCTCTATCTCTGGCGGGCGATTTGCGGTCAGGCGATCGCTGTACATGGCATGCCTTGTGGCGATGAAATACAACCCAGCACTCAAGGCTCGTTATCAGTCACTGCGGGAGCGCGGAAAACTTCCCAAAGTCGCTATCGTGGCCTGCATGAGAACGTTCATCGTGCGGTTAAATGCCATGCTCAGAACGGGTACATCATGGCTCGATCTAGTGCTACCGCAGCCTGAAAGTACAACGTAAATCCAGAACGCAGCGTGAGCCGCGTGGAAGCGGGCTTGCCCGCGAAGCCAACACCGTGGTGGATGGCACGGGCTTCGCCCGTGTTCGCGGGCAAGCCCGCTCCCACAGGGATCGCGCCAGCTTTTTGAAATTGAGCAAGACAGTTGCTCCCAC
>NZ_JBKGFP010000145.1:0-23211 GCF_046557535.1 Pseudomonas sp. S1(2024) | reverse complement strand
CAAAAAGGTGCGGATGGTACAGATAGTACACCTATAGATGTCAACACCTTGATTTTTAAGGGGAGATAGATGTCAACACCTTGATTTTTAAGGGGAGGGTGGAGCTAGGTTTCACCCTAATCTAGTGTACTTAGTATAGTTTTAGGTGATACCAATACTACTCATTTAGCGTAGTTATATATAACCCGCCTCTGCACCCAATCCTCAAACAAGCCCGCCAAAACGCCTGTAAAAGCCTTCATTCACATCCGGCAACGGCCCATCAGCCGTCTCCAGCGCTGCGTTCAGCCATTCTTCCGCCTTGGCAAACACCAGCCGATAGAGGTTACGGCACAACTGTCGCGCGGCCCTTCCCTCCCAATCCCCCGGCAGCAACTCGTCCGGCAGTTGCGGGTCGCGCAGCAGCAGCCGGCGGTATTCGTGAATCAGCAGCGTACGCGCCAGGAAGCAATCCTGTGCATCAAGTTGTTGCTGCTCTTTCAAACCTTGCCATAGCGGCCTGAACAGCTGGATGAACTCGCTGTACTGCTGCCCCAGTTCGTCGATGCGCCAGCTTTCCCGCACCTGGGCACGCATGGCCTTGGATGCCAGCACTTCCTGGGTGTGGGTTTCGAAGACGATGCTGTCGTCGCTCGCCTCCAGGTCACGCAAGGTGGCGGCCAGGTCGGCGCGGTCTGCCCGTGGGCAGCCCAGCAGGTTCGGCGCCATGGTCCCGAAGCCCTGCCACTCCAACTCTTCACGCAAAGCCTTGCGCTTGCCGGCCTCCAGTTGCGAGAGCAAAACCAGTGTCCAGGCACCGTCCCAGGCTGGCTGGCTGGGGCTGTAGACCCGCTTGAAGGCCTTCTCGAAACGCCGGCGGCCGGTACCTGTCAGGCTGTAGTAGCTGCGGCGGCCAACCTTTTCGGCAGTGAGCCAGCCTTCCTTGGTAAGGCGGAAGATCGATGTGCGGATCAGGCGCTCGTTGATGCCGATCGGCTCCAGCAGGTTGATCAGGCTACCCAGCCAGACGGTTCCGCCGTGGGGCTCGATGGCGTCGCCGTACAAAGTGATGATCAGGGAACTGGCGCGGATCGGCGTCTGTTCCTGGAAGCGGGTGATCAGGTTGTTCAGTGGGGCGAGATTGCTCATGGGCGAACTGTGCGCGGTTAAAGCACCGACTATACCTGCGCGGCGGGCCGCCTGACCATTGCGTGACGCTGCCAGGCTCATGCCGATGCCTGGCCTTTGGGTCTGACGCCAGTGTCTTCCATGCGTGGGCGCTCGGGCTCGACCTCGGTCAGTGGCGGGCATTCGACCATGCTGTTCATGCAGCGTTGCGCCAGGTGCTGATACTCCGCCGTGCCACGTTGCTTCCAGGCCAGTTCCTGTTCGGTCAGTGGGCGCTTGACCTGAGCTGGCGAGCCCATCACCAGGCTTTGTGCCGCACATTCGAAACCCGCCTTGACGAATGCCGTGGCCGCGACGATGCAGCGCGGTGCCACATGGGCACCATCCATCAGCACCGCGTTCATCCCGATCAAGGCATCTTCGCCCACGCGACAGCCGTGCAGCACGGCGCCATGCCCGACATGCCCGTTGCGTTCGACCACCGTATCGCCACCCGGGAAACCATGCATCACGCAGGTGTCCTGCAGGTTGGCGCCCTCCTCCAGCACGATACGGCCGAAATCCCCCCTTAGTGATGCCAGTGGGCCGACGTAGCACCGAGGGCCGACGATGACATCACCAATCAGCACGGCGCTGGGGTGCACGTAGGCTGTCGGATGAACCACGGGCGTCAGGCCGTCCAGTCGATAGCAAGGCATGGCAAAGCTCCTGAAATGATTTCAAATGCGCCTTGATCTTGTATCACAATTTTATGGTGCGTCAATTGACATGGTCGTGTATCGCTTTTTCCGGGGTCGTCGCGTTCCAATAAATTCAGCGTCATGCCTTGATTACAAGGTGATGAACTGATTCAACATCATAAAAATGTTTGCTAAGGCAGTTGTCACCACCGATAAAAGAGATACAGGAAACAATTTTGTACCTTGCATAAACGTATCGCGTAATGCATATACTGGTTCCACCTGGACGTGATCCCCGCATCACGCCCCTGCAAACAATTCCAAGAAATGCCGGCCCCACGATGTGCCGTGCGTGCAGCCAGAGGAACCCGACATGCCGCGATATCTCGATGTGCAGGCGCCTGAACACGGCGTCCAGCTCATTACCCTGCAACGGCCCGAGGCGCTCAACGCCCTGTGCACCGAGCTACTGGCAGAGCTGGCCGCAGCGCTGGAAGCGGCCGGGCAAGACGAACAGACCCGCGCGGTGGTCATCACCGGCAGCCGCAAGGCATTCGCCGCAGGCGCCGATATCCGCGAGATGGCCGAGCGCGACCTGGTCGGCATCCTCAACGACCCCCGGGTGGCCCACTGGCAAAGCATCGCCGGCTTCGCCAAGCCACTGATCGCCGCCGTCAACGGCTACGCCCTGGGTGGCGGCTGCGAACTGGTGATGTGTGCCGACATCGTCATCGCCGGCAGCGACGCCCGTTTCGGCCAGCCGGAAATCAACCTCGGCATCATCCCCGGTGCCGGTGGCACCCAACGCCTGCTGCGGGCAGTAGGCAAGCCGCTGGCCATGCAAATGGTGCTGACCGGTGAAGCCATCACCGCCCCTCATGCATTGCAGGCCGGGCTGGTCAGCGAAATCACCCAGCCGGAACTCACCGTAGAACGCGCCCTGCACATCGCCCGCAGCATCGCCGCCAAGGCCCCGCTGGCAGTGCGCCTGGCCAAGGAAGCGTTGCTCAAGGCCGGCGATACCGACCTGGCCAGCGGCCTGCGTTTCGAACGCCATGCCTTCACCTTGCTGGCCGGCACCGCCGACCGCGACGAAGGTATCCGTGCCTTCCAGGAAAAACGCCAGGCCCGCTTCCAGGGCCGCTGATCATCTTTCCCTCGACTGACGGAGCGAGTCTGTCATGACTTTCCAGCACATCCTGTTTTCCATCGAGGACGGCGTCGCCCTCCTCTCTTTGAATCGCCCCGAGCAGCTAAACAGCTTCAATACCGCCATGCACCTGGAAGTGCGCGAGGCGCTCAAGCAAGTACGCCAGAGCAGCGAAGCCCGGGTGTTGTTGCTGACTGCCGAAGGCCGGGGTTTCTGCGCCGGCCAGGACCTGTCCGATCGCAACGTCGCCCCGGGCGCCGAGATGCCGGACCTGGGCGAATCGATCGACAAGTTCTACAACCCGCTGGTGCGCACCCTGCGCGACCTGCCGCTGCCGGTGATCTGTGCGGTGAACGGCGTGGCTGCAGGCGCCGGTGCCAACATCCCGCTGGCCTGCGACCTGGTGCTGGCCGCCCGCTCGGCCAGTTTCATCCAGGCCTTCTGCAAGATCGGCCTGGTACCCGACTCCGGCGGCACCTGGCTGCTGCCGCGCCTGGTCGGCATGGCACGGGCCAAGGCTCTGGCCATGCTGGGCGAGCGCCTGGGCGCCGAACAGGCTCAGCAATGGGGGCTGATCCACCGCGTGGTGGACGATGCCGCGCTGCGCGACGAAGCCCTCACCCTCGCCCGCCAGCTCGCCACCCAGCCCACTTACGGCCTGGCCCTGATCAAGCGCAGCCTCAACGCCAGTTTCGACAACGGTTTCGATGAACAGCTGGAGCTGGAGCGCGACCTGCAGCGCCTGGCCGGGCGCAGCGAGGACTATCGCGAAGGCGTGAGTGCCTTCATGAACAAGCGCACGCCGGCATTCAAGGGGCGTTGATCATGAGCGTACTCGCAAGCAATACCCAGGTGGCGGTGATCGGTGCAGGCGCCATGGGCGCAGGCATCGCCCAGGTTGCGGCCCAGGCCGGCCACCCTGTAAAGCTCTACGACAACCGCCCGGGCGCTGCCGCCCAGGCGGTGGCCGGCATAGACCGGCAACTTGCCCGCCTGGTGGAAAAAGGCAAGTTGCAGGCTACCGATCGGGAAGCCATCAGCGCCCGGCTGTGCCCGGTAGACGCCCTCGAAGCCCTGGCCGATGCTCGCCTGGTGATCGAGGCCATCGTCGAGAACCTGCAGGTCAAGCAGGCGCTGTTCAGCCAGCTGGAAGCCTTGTGCGCCACCGACTGCATCCTCGCCAGCAACACTTCGTCGCTGTCCATCACCAGCCTCGCCGCCGGGCTGCAACGCCCGCACCAGGTGGTTGGCATGCACTTCTTCAACCCAGCGCCGCTGATGGCCCTGGTCGAAGTGGTCTCGGGCCTGGCCACCGCCCCGGCCGTTGCCGCGTGCATTCATGCCACCGCCCAGGCCTGGGGCAAGCAGCCGGTGCACACGCGCTCCACGCCGGGCTTCATCGTCAACCGCGTGGCGCGGCCGTTCTACGCCGAAAGCCTGCGCCTGCTGCAGGAAGGCGCAGCCGATTGCGCCAGCCTCGATGCGCTGCTGCGTGATGCCGGTGGTTTCCGCATGGGCGCGTTCGAACTCACCGACCTGATCGGCCACGACGTCAATTACGCCGTCACCTGTTCGGTCTTCGATGCGTTCTATGGCGACTTCCGCTTCCAGCCTTCGCTGGTGCAAAAAGAACTGGTGGACGCGGGCCGACTCGGGCGCAAGACCGGCCAAGGCTTCTATAGCTATGCCGAGGGCGCCGAACGCCCGCAGCCAGCCGAACTGCATAGCCCCGCCATAGTCGATGCCTGCGTCGTCGAAGGCGACCTGGGGGTGATGCAGCCGCTGGCCGAACGCCTGCGCCAAAGCGGCGTCGCCGTGACCCAACGCGCCGGCAGCGGCCTGATCCAGGTAGGCGATGCCACCCTGGCGCTGTCCGATGGCCGTCTGGCCAGCCAGCGCGCCCGGGAAGACGGCCTGCGCAATCTGGTGCTGCTCGACCTGGCCCTGGACTACACCACCGCCACCCGCCTCGCCATCAGCTGGTCGGCCGACACCAGCGACAACGCTCGCGACCAGGCGGTGGCCTTGCTGCGGCGTGCCGGCCTGAAGGTAACGGCGGTCGCCGACCTGCCCGGCCTGGTGGTGCTGCGTACCGTGGCGATGCTCGCCAACGAGGCCGCCGATGCCGTGCTGCAAGGTGTCGGCAGCGCCGCCGACATCGACCTGGCCATGCGCGCCGGCGTCAACTACCCCTGCGGCCCGCTGGCCTGGGCCGCGAACCTCGGCATCCCCCACACCCTGCGCGTGCTCGACAACCTGCAGCGCAGCTACGGCGAGAGCCGCTACCGCCCTTCCCTGCTGTTACGCCGCTGCGAAGCCAAAGGAGGCACCCTGCATGACTGAAGTCGAACTGGCACAAGCCTGTGCCGAGGCCATGTACGCCCGCGACCAGGCCACCCAGGGCCTGGGCATCCGCCTGCTGGAAGCCGGCCCGGGCCAGGCGTGCCTGCGCATGCCGGTACGCGCCGACATGATTCAGGGGCATGGCACCTGCCATGGCGGCTTCCTGTTCGCCCTGGCCGACTCGGCATTTGCCTTCGCCTGCAACAGTCACGACCAGGCCACCGTCGCCCTGGGCTGCAGCATCGACTATCTGGCCCCGGCGCTGCGCGATGACGTGCTTACCGCTCGCGCCAGCGAGGTCAGCCGCAAGGGCCGCACCGGCCTGTACCACGTCCGCATCGAGAACCAGCGCGGTGAGCTGGTGGCGATGTTCCATGGCAAATCCTACAAAGTGCGCGGCACCGTGCTGGCGCAGGAGACGCAAGATGACTGAACACACCCAAGCCGATGCCTTGATCATCGACGCCGTGCGCACCCCCATCGGCCGATATGCCGGCGCCTTGAGCGGCGTGCGCGCCGATGACCTGGCCGCCATCCCGCTCAAGGCCCTGATCCAGCGCCACCCCGAACTGGACTGGAAAGCCATCGACGACGTCATCCTCGGCTGCGCCAACCAGGCTGGCGAGGACAACCGCAACGTCGCGCACATGGCCAGCTTGCTGGCCGGGTTGCCGATCGAAGTGCCGGGCACCACCATCAACCGCCTGTGTGGCTCCGGCCTGGATGCCATCGGCAATGCAGCCCGCGCCCTGCGCTGCGGCGAAGCCGGGCTGATGCTGGCCGGCGGCGTGGAGTCGATGTCACGCGCGCCGTTCGTCATGGGCAAGGCGGAGCAGGCGTTCGGCCGTGCGGCCGAACTGTTCGACACCACCATCGGCTGGCGTTTCGTCAACCCGCTGATGAAGGCGGCCTTCGGCACCGACTCGATGCCGGAAACGGCCGAGAACGTTGCGCAGCAGTTTGGTATTTCCCGCGCCGACCAGGACGCCTTTGCCCTGCGTAGCCAGCACAAGGCCGCTGCCGCCCAGGCACGCGGGCGCCTGGCACGGGAAATCGTGCCGGTCGAGATCCCGCAACGCAAAGGCCCGGCCAAAGTGGTCGAGCACGACGAACATCCCCGCGGCGACACCACCCTCGAGCAACTGGCCAGGCTGGGTACCCCGTTCCGTGAGGGCGGTAGCGTCACCGCTGGCAATGCTTCCGGGGTCAATGATGGCGCTTGCGCCCTGCTGCTCGCCAGTAGCGCCGCCGCTCGCCGCCATGGCCTGAAGGCTCGCGGCCGCATCGTCGGCATGGCGGTGGCCGGGGTCGAACCACGGCTGATGGGCATCGGCCCGGTGCCGGCTACCCGCAAGGTGCTGGAGCTTGTCGGGCTGTCGCTGGCCGACATGGACGTCATCGAGCTCAACGAGGCCTTTGCCGCCCAGGGCCTCGCGGTACTGCGCGAGCTCGGCCTGGCCGACGACGACGCGCGGGTCAACCGCAACGGCGGTGCCATCGCCCTGGGCCACCCGTTGGGCATGAGCGGTGCACGCCTGGTCACCACCGCGTTGCACGAGCTGGAAGAAACCGCCGGACGCTACGCCCTGTGCACCATGTGCATCGGCGTTGGCCAAGGCATCGCGATGGTCATCGAACGCCTCTGAGCGGCTCAGACCATCGGCTTGTTACCGAACCGAACGCAGCCGTATATGCTGCTTCCATGACACTCACCACGCGGCCTGCAACCGGTACCGCGCGGCGTACAAGAACAATTCGAGTGAAGCCATGAACATGTACCATGATGCCGATCGTGCCCTGCTGGACCCGATGGAAACCGCCAGTGTCGACGCCCTGCGCCAGCACCAGCTGGAGCGCCTGCGCTGGAGCCTGCAGCACGCCTACGACAACGTGCCGCTGTACCGCCAGCGGTTTGCCGAGTGCGGCGCTCACCCCGACGACCTCAAGTGCCTGGAAGACCTGGCGAAGTTCCCCTTCACCGGCAAGAACGACCTGCGCGACAACTACCCCTACGGCATGTTCGCCGTGCCCCAGCAAGAGGTGGTGCGCCTGCACGCCTCCAGTGGCACCACCGGCAAGCCGACGGTGGTGGGCTACACCCAGAACGACATCGACACCTGGGCCAATGTGGTCGCCCGCTCGATCCGTGCCGCGGGTGGGCGCAAGGGGGACAAGGTGCATGTCTCCTACGGCTACGGCCTGTTCACCGGCGGGCTTGGCGCGCATTACGGTGCCGAGCGCCTGGGCTGCACGGTGATCCCCATGTCCGGTGGCCAGACCGAGAAGCAGGTGCAGCTGATTCGCGACTTCCAGCCCGACATCATCATGGTCACCCCCTCCTACATGCTCAACCTAGCCGACGAGATCGAGCGCCAGGGCATCGACCCGCAAGACCTCAAGCTGCGCCTGGGCATATTCGGCGCCGAGCCGTGGACCGACGAGCTGCGCCGCTCTATCGAGCAACGGCTGGGCATCGATGCCCTCGACATTTATGGCCTGTCGGAAATCATGGGGCCTGGTGTGGCGATGGAATGCATCGAGACCAAGGATGGCCCGACCATCTGGGAGGACCATTTCTACCCCGAGATCATCGACCCGGTCACCGGTGCGGTGCTACCGGACGGCCAACTGGGCGAACTGGTGTTCACCTCGCTGAGCAAGGAAGCGCTGCCCATGGTGCGCTACCGCACCCGCGACCTCACTCGCCTGCTGCCCGGTACCGCCAGGCCAATGCGGCGGATCGGCAAGATCACCGGCCGCAGCGATGACATGCTGATCATTCGCGGGGTCAACGTGTTCCCGACCCAGATCGAGGAACAGGTGCTAAAAATAAAACAGCTTTACGAGCTTTATGAGATTCATCTGTATCGCAATGGCAATCTCGACAGTGTCGAGGTGCATGTGGAACTGCGTGCGGAGTGCCAGCACCTTGATGAAGGCCAGCGCAAGCTGTTGACCGGGGAGCTGACCAAGCAGATCAAGACCTATATCGGCATCAGCACCCAGGTGCGCCTGCAGCCCTGCGGCACGCTCAAGCGTTCCGAGGGCAAGGCCTGCCACGTGTTCGACAAACGGTTGGCCAGCTGATTCATTCGGCTGCCTTTTCGGCCCCGGCATCGTCCGGGGCTTTTTTTTGCCTGGGAGATTGCTGGGGGCGCTTTGCGCCCCTTTCGCCGGCAAGCCAGCTCCCACAGGGGCAGCGTCCATCTCCAGGGCAACCGCTCTCCTGTGGGAGCTGGCTTGCCGGCGAAAGGGCTGCACAGCAGCCCCCTTGGCCCGCAAAGTGATACACAAATCTTATTCGATACACATAAAACTGTTTGACGTTATGTTTTGTATCGCTTACAAATGACTCATGCCTTAGCAGGAGTCGGAACACATGTACGCACAGCTAGTGGAAACCGGAGTCAAGCGCGTCAAGTCGCTGGAAGAGATGTCGCCCGAGGAGCGCAACTTCCAGGAAAAGATCGACGCCGAAATCAAGATCGAAGCCAAGAACTGGATGCCCGAGGCCTACCGCCAGACCCTGATCCGGCAGATCTCCCAGCACGCCCACTCGGAAATCGTCGGCATGCTGCCCGAAGGCAACTGGGTCACCCGTGCCCCCAGCCTCAAGCGCAAGCTGCAGCTGATGGCCAAGATCCAAGACGAAGCTGGCCACGGCCTGTACCTGTACAGCGCCATGGAAACCCTGGGCGCCGACCGTGACGAAGAAATCGCCAAGCTGCACAGCGGCAAGGCCAAGTACTCGAGCATCTTCAACTACCCCACCCTCAGCTGGGCCGACATGGGCGCAGTGGGCTGGCTGGTGGACGGCGCCGCCATCGTCAACCAGGTGGTGCTGCAGCGCACCTCCTACGGCCCGTATTCACGCGCGATGATCCGCATCTGCAAGGAAGAGAGCTTCCACCAGCGCCAGGGCTACGAAATCCTTCTGACCATGATGCGCCACGGTACCCAGGCCCAGCGCGACATGGTCCAGGACGCGATCAACCGCCTGTGGTGGCCGGCACTGATGATGTTCGGCCCCAGCGACGAGCACTCCCCCAACAGCGCCCAGTCCATGGCCTGGAAGATCAAGCGCCAGACCAACGATGAACTGCGCCAGCGGTTCATCGACCAGACCGTGCCGCAACTCGAGCTACTCGGCTGCACCGCCCCCGACCCCGAGCTGAAGTGGAATGCCGAGCGCGGCCATTACGACTTCGGCGAAATCCAGTGGGACGAGTTCTACGAAGTGATCAAGGGCAATGGCCCATGCAACCAGGAACGTGTCGCCACCCGGCGCAAGGCCATCGAGGACGGCGCCTGGGTGCGCGAGGCCGCCGTGGCCTACGCGCGCAAGCAACAGAACAAGAACGCCGCCTGAGCGGCGATTGATGCGGAGATCGAAAATGTCTGTCTGGACCCTCTACGAAGTGTTCGTGCGCAGCAAGCACGGCCTTAACCACAAGCATGTCGGCAGCGTGCACGCCGCCGATGCCGCCATGGCCATCGAAAACGCCCGCGAGCTGTACACCCGCCGCAGCGAAGGCGTCAGCCTGTGGGTGGTGCCCTCGGCACTGATCACCGCCTCTTCCCCGGACGAGAAAGACCCGCTGTTCGCCCCGGCGGACGACAAGGTCTACCGCCATGCCAGCTTCTACGAACTGCCCGACGAAGTCGGACACATGTGAGGTTGGCCATGCATAAAGAAACCCTTGTCCCCTACCTGCTGCTGCTCGGCGACAGTGCCCTGGTGCAGGGCCAGCGCCTCTGCGAATGGTGTGGCCGCGCCCCGGCCATCGAAGAAGAGCTGGCCCTGATGAACGTCGGTCTCGACCTGGTAGGCCAGGCGCGCAACTGGCTGGAATACGCCGCCGAGCTGCTCGATGATGGCCGTGACGCCGACGCCCTGGCCTTCCGCCGTGACGAGCGGGCCTATCGCAACCTGTTGCTGGTCGAGCAGCCCAACGGCGATTTCGCCGTGACCATGACCAAGCAGTTCTTCTATGACGCCTGGCATTTCGCCGTGCTTCAGGGTCTGGTCGGCTCGAACGACGAGCGTATCGCCGGTATCGCCGCCAAGGCCCTGAAGGAAGTCACCTACCACCTGCGCCGCTCCAGCGAGTGGGTGCAACGCCTGGGTGGTGGCACCGAAGAAAGCCGCCAACGCATGCTCGCGGCCATCCCGGCACTGTGGCGCTTCACCGTCGAACTGGCCGCCGGTAGCGACAATGAAGTGCACCTGGCGCAAGCGGGCGTCGCCGCCGACCCCGCTGCCGTCGGCGCAGCCTGGCTCAAGCAGGTTGGCGTGACCTTCGCTTCGGTCGAGCTGCCGCTGCCCAAGGCCGCCAGCCACTTCTACCTGGACGGCCGCAAAGGCCTGCACACCGAGCACCTGGGCCTGCTGCTGGCCGAGATGCAGTTCCTGCCAAGGGCGTACCCCGATGCAACCTGGTGAGCTGATTGCCGGCGACCGTGGCGCCCGCGCGCCACGCGGCGATGACCTGGCCCGGGCCTGGGCGGTACTGGCCCAGGTCATGGACCCGGAAGTGCCCGTGGTCAGCGTCGTCGACCTGGGGATCGTGCGCGACCTCGGCTGGCGCGCCGGGCACCTGCACCTGGTCGTCACGCCGACCTACTCCGGCTGCCCTGCCACCGAGGTGATCGAAGGGGATATCCGCCAGGCGCTGGAGCAGGCCGGCTTCCCCGCGCCGCTGCTCGAGCGCCGGCTGACCCCGGCCTGGAGCACCGACTGGATCAGCGAACTGGGCCGCGAGCGCCTGCGCGCCTACGGCATCGCCCCGCCACAGGGCAGCGCCAGCAAACGCAGCCTGCTCGGCGAGGCGCCGCAGGTGTGCTGCCCGCAGTGCGGCAGCGCCCATACCGAATTGCTCAGCCAGTTCGGCTCCACGGCTTGCAAGGCACTTTACCGCTGCCGCGAGTGCTTGGAGCCGTTCGACTATTTCAAATGCATTTGAGCCGTGGAGAACGCCATGAGCCAGTTTCACAGCCTGACCATCAAGCAAGTGCGCAACGAGACCCGCGATGCGGTGTCGATTGCCTTCGACGTGCCCGAGCACCTGCAGGCGCAGTTCCGTTTCACCCAGGGCCAGTACCTGGTCATGCGCACCCAACTGGATAACGAAGAAGTCCGCCGTTCCTATTCCATCTGCAGCGCCGTGCAGGATGGCGAACTGCGTGTGGCGGTGAAGCGCGTGCCAGGCGGGCGCTTCTCGGCATTTGCCAACGACGTGCTCAAGGCAGGCCAGCAACTGGAAGTGATGCCGCCGTCGGGAAGCTTCTTCGTGCCACTGGAGCCGGCCCGCCAGGGCAACTACCTGGGCGTGGCTGCCGGCAGCGGCATCACGCCGATCCTGTCGATCATCGCCACTACCCTGGCCAGCGAGCCGCACAGCCGCTTCACCCTGCTGTACGGCAACCGCTCCAGCTCTGGCGCACTGTTCCGCGACAAGCTGGAAGACCTGAAGAACCGTTACCTCGACCGCCTGAACCTGATTTTCGTGTTCAGCCGCGAGCAGCAGGATGTCGACCTGTACAACGGCCGCATCGATGCCGACAAGTGCGGCCAGTTGTTCTCGCGCTGGATGGACGTTGCCAACCTGGACGCTGCATTCATCTGCGGCCCACAGGCGATGACCGAGACGGTGCGCGACAGCCTGCAGGCCAATGGCCTGGCCAAGGAACGCATCCATTTCGAGCTGTTCGCCGCCGCCGGCAGCGAAGCCCGTCGTGAAGCCCGCGAGGCGGCGCGCCAGGTGGACTCGGCGCTCAGCCACATCACCGTGATCAGCGACGGCCGCGCCCTCACCTTCGACCTGCCACGTAACACCCAGAACGTGCTGGACGCCGGCAACGCCATCGGCGCCGAGCTGCCCTACTCGTGCAAGGCCGGCGTGTGCTCGACCTGCAAGTGCCGGGTAATCGAGGGCGAAGTGGAGATGGACAGCAACCATGCCCTGGAGGATTACGAAGTGGCGGCCGGGTATGTGCTGTCGTGCCAGACCTACCCGGTGAGCGACAAGGTGGTGCTCGATTTCGACCAGCTCTGAGACCGCGTCGCCTGCTTCGCGGGCGCGCCCGCTCCCACAGGGATAGCACAAGTCTCAAGCACACCGCCGCACCTGTGGGAGCGGGCATGCCCGCGAGGAGGCCCTAAGCAACAGCGCAACACCCGCGTGACCTCAACAAAACAATTACAACACCCAGAGATCGCAACCCATGACACCCGAACGCATCGAAAGCATCGCCAACCACCCCGACTTCCAGCACCTGGTGCAGCGCAGACGCCGCCTCAACGGCAGCCTGACCCTGGCCATGCTGGTGATCTACTACGGCTTCGTCCTGCTGGTGGCGTTTTCCCCCAGCACCCTCGGCCAGTCCCTCAGCGGTGGCGTGACCACCGTTGGCATGCTGGTGGGCGTGCTGATGGTACTGCTGTCCTTCGCCTTGACAGGCATCTACGTGCACCGCGCCAACAACGTGCTCGACCCGCTCAACGACAAGGTCAAGCAGGAGTGCGCACAATGAACTGGACTGCCATCTCGATGTTCATGGTGTTCGTCTGCTTCACCCTGCTGGTCACCCGCTGGGCTGCCATGCGCACGCGCTCGGCCAGCGATTTCTACACTGCCGGCGGGGGCCTGACCGGCATGCAGAACGGCTTGGCGATCGCCGGCGACATGATCAGCGCCGCCTCGTTCCTGGGCATTTCGGCAATGATGTTCATGAACGGCTATGACGGCCTGCTGTATGCCCTGGGTGTACTGGCCGGCTGGCCGATCATCCTGTTCCTGATCGCCGAGCGCCTGCGCAACCTGGGCAAGTACACCTTCGCCGACGTGGTCAGCTACCGCCTGGCACAAACCCCGGTGCGCCTGACCTCGGCCTTCGGCACCCTGGTGGTGGCGCTGATGTACCTGGTGGCACAGATGGTCGGTGCCGGCAAGCTGATCGAACTGCTGTTCGGCATCAGCTACCTGTACGCGGTGATGCTGGTCGGTGTGCTGATGGTCGCCTACGTCACCTTCGGCGGCATGCTCGCCACCACCTGGGTGCAGATCATCAAGGCAGTGATGCTGCTTTCGGGCACCAGCTTCATGGCCTTCATGGTGCTCAAGCATTTCGGCTTCAGCACCGAGGCGATGTTCGCCAGCGCCGTGGCCGTGCATGCCAAGGGCCAGGCGATCATGGCCCCGGGCGGCTTGCTGTCCAACCCGGTGGACGCCATTTCCCTCGGCCTGGGCATGATGTTCGGTACCGCCGGCCTGCCGCATATCCTGATGCGCTTCTTCACCGTCAGCGATGCCAAGGAAGCGCGCAAGAGCGTGTTCTATGCCACCGGGTTCATCGGCTACTTCTACCTGCTGCTGATCGTCATCGGCTTCGGCGCCATCGTCATGGTCGGCACCGAGCCGTCCTACCGTGACGCCACCGGCGCGATCATCGGCGGCGGCAACATGGTCGCCGTCCACCTGGCCCAGGCCGTGGGTGGCAACCTGTTCCTCGGTTTCATCTCCGCCGTGGCCTTCGCCACCATCCTGGCAGTGGTCGCGGGCCTGGCGCTGTCCGGTGCATCGGCGGTTTCGCACGACCTGTATGCCTGCGTTGTGCGCCAGGGCAAAGCTAGCGAGCAGGAGGAAATGCGCGTGTCGCGTATCGCCACGCTGCTGATCGGCCTGCTGGCGGTAATCCTCGGCCTGATGTTCGAGTCGCAGAACATCGCCTTCCTCTCTGGCCTGGTGCTGGCCGTGGCCGCCTCGGTCAACTTCCCGGTGCTGCTGCTTTCGATGTTCTGGAAAGGCCTGACCACCCGCGGCGCAGTGTGCGGCAGCATGGCCGGCCTGGTTTCGGCGGTGCTGCTGGTGGTGCTGGGCCCGGCGGTGTGGGTCAACGTGCTGCATCACGAGAAGGCGCTGTTCCCCTACAGCAACCCGGCACTGTTCTCCATGAGCCTGGCCTTCCTCGGCGCCTGGGTGTTCTCGGTCACTGACAGCTCCGAACGCGCCAGCCAGGAACGTGGCCGCTACCTGGCCCAGTTCATCCGTTCCATGACCGGAATCGGCGCCGCCGGCGCCAGCAAGCACTGACTCTCAGGGAAGAACAACCATGTCGGGTAAAACAACAACAATGAACCGCACGCACTTCATTTCGGCCGCCTGGCTGGCGACCCTCGCCCTGCCGATGCCGGCGATGGCAGACTTCATCGGCGACAGCCACGCCCGGTTGGAGCTGCGCAACCATTACCTCAACCGCGATTTCCGCCAAAGCAATGCACCACAGGCCAAGGCCGAGGAATGGGGCCAGGGCTTTACCGCCAAGCTGGAGTCGGGCTTCACCGAAGGCCCGGTCGGCTTTGGTGTCGACGCCATGGGCCAACTGGGCATCAAGCTCGACTCCAGCCGCGACCGGCGCAATACCGGCCTGCTGCCTTTCGGCCCGAACAGCCATGAACCGGTCGACGACTACAGCGAACTGGGCCTGACCGGCAAGGTGCGGGTGGCCAAGAGCACCCTGCGCCAGGGGACCTTGCAACCGATCCTGCCGGTGGTGGTGTACAACGACACCCGCCTGCTGGCCTCCACCTTCCAGGGTGGCCTGCTCACCAGCCAGGACTTGGCCGGCCTGACCTTCAACGCCGGCCGCCTGACCAAGGCCAACCTGCGTGATTCCTCGGGCCGCGACGACATCGGCTACGGCGCCGCCAGCAGCGACCACCTGGACTTCGGCGGCGGCAGCTACGCCATCACCCCGCAAACCAGCGTCAGCTACTACTACGCCAAGCTCGAGGACATCTACCGCCAGCAGTTCGTCGGCCTGATCGATACCCGCCCGCTGGGCGAAGGCCTGAGCCTGCGCACCGACCTGCGCTACTTCGACAGCCGCAACGACGGCGCCGAGCGTGCCGGCAACATCGACAACCGCAACTTCAACGCCATGTTCACCCTCGGCGTACGGGCCCACAAGTTCACCGCCGCCTGGCAGCAGATGTCCGGCGACAGTGCCTTCCCGTTCGTGAACGGCGGCGACCCGTTCACCGTCAACCTGGTCACCTACAACACCTTCACCCGCGCCGGGCTGGACTCGTGGCAGGTGCGCTACGACTACGACTTCGTCGCCATGGGCATCCCCGGCCTGAGCTTCATGACCCGCTACACCGATGGCCGCCACGCCGAGACCGCCACCGTCAGCAACGGCCGTGAGCGTGAGCGCGACACCGACATCACCTATGTCATCCAGAGCGGCCCGTTCAAGGACGTCAGCCTGCGCTGGCGCAACGTCACCTTCCGTTCCGGCAATGGCCTGACCAACGCCGTGGACGAAAACCGCCTGATCATCGGCTACACCGTGGCGCTGTGGTAACAGCGCCCCCTCTACATTGGAGAACAGCATGTCTGCCGCCCCTACCCTGCAAAGCTTCATCGCCGGCCGCTGGCTTGGCCAGCACGGCGCCCAGGCCCTGCGTAGCGCCCTGGATGGCCACGTTTTGGCCTACAGCCACGAAGAGCGCCCGGATTTCGCCGAGGCCGTGGACTTTGCCCGCGCCCGTGGCCTGGCCACGCTGATGGCCATGGACTTCCAGCAACGCGCTGCCCGCCTGAAGGCACTGGCGCTGTACCTGGCCGAGCGCAAGGAGCAGCTTTACGCCCTGTCCCACCACAGCGGTGCTACCCGTGCCGACAGCTGGATCGACATCGAAGGCGGCAACGCCACGCTGTTCTCCTATGCGGGCATCGGCAGCCGTGAGCTGCCGTCGGGCAACCTGGTGCACGAAGGCCCGGCCATCCCGCTGGGCAAACAGGGCCATTTCGCCGGCAGCCACATCCTGGTGCCGCGCGCCGGCGTGGCAGTGCACATCAACGCCTTCAACTTCCCCATCTGGGGCATGCTGGAGAAGTTCGCCCCGACCTTCCTGGCCGGCATGCCGTGCATCGTCAAGCCGGCGACCTCGACCAGCTACCTGACCGAGGCCGTGGTGCGCCTGATGAATGCATCCGGGCTGTTGCCCGAAGGCAGCCTGCAACTGGTGATCGGCAGCACCGGCGACCTGCTCGACCGCCTGCAAGGCCAGGACGTGGTGACCTTCACCGGTTCCGCCGACACCGCCGCCAAGTTGCGCGTCACGCCGAACCTGGTGCGCAACTCGGTGCCGTTCACCGCCGAAGCCGATTCGCTGAACTGCGCCATCCTCGGCCCGGACGTGACCCCGGACAGCGAAGAGTTCGACCTGTATATCAAAGAGGTGGTCCGCGAAATGACCACCAAGGCCGGCCAGAAATGCACCGCCATCCGCCGCGCCATCGTACCGGCCAGGCACATCGACGCGGTTGCCACGCGCCTGCGCGAGCGGCTGGCCAAGGTGGTTGTCGGTGACCCGTCGCTGGAAGGTGTGCGCATGGGCGCCCTGGCCTCCCACGACCAGCAGCACGATGTGGCCGAGCGCGTGCGCAGCCTGCTGCAGAGCTGCGAGCAGCTGTTCGGCGCCAGCGATGGCTTTGCGCCGCGTGGCGAGGGCGTAGCCGAGGGCGCGTTCTTTGCTCCGACCTTGCTGCAGGCCCGTGACCCGCATGCCGAAGGCGGTGCCCACGATATCGAAGCGTTCGGCCCGGTCAGCACGCTGATGGCCTATGACGACCTCGATGAAGCCCTGGCGCTGGCTGCGCGGGGCAAAGGCAGCCTGGTGGCGACCCTGGTCACCGCCGACCGCAGCGTGGCAGCCAAGGCCATTCCAGTGGCTGCCGCTTGGCACGGCCGCTTGCTGGTACTCGACAGCGAGGCGGCCAAGGAATCCACCGGGCATGGCTCGCCATTGCCGCAACTCAAGCACGGCGGCCCGGGCCGCGCTGGTGGTGGTGAAGAGCTGGGTGGCCTGCGTGCCGTCAAGCATTACCTGCAGCGTGCCGCAGTACAGGGTTCGCCGAGCATGCTTACGGCGGTAACCGGTGAATACGTGCGCGGTGGCGAAGTGATCGAAACCGAAGTACACCCGTTCCGCCGCTATTTCGAGCAACTGCGCATCGGCGAGTCGCTGCTCACCCACCGGCGCACCGTGACCGAAGCCGACCTGGTCAACTTCGGCTGCCTGTCGGGCGACCATTTCTACATGCACTTCGACGAGATCGCCGCCAAGCAATCGCAGTTCGGCAAGCGCATCGCCCACGGCTACTTCGTGTTGTCGGCAGCGGCCGGGCTGTTCGTCTCGCCAGGTGAAGGCCCGGTACTGGCCAACTACGGCCTGGATACCCTGCGCTTCATCAACCCGGTGGGCATCGGCGACACCATCCAGGCACGCCTGACCTGCAAACGCAAGATCGACCAGGGCAAGACCAGCCCGCTGGGCCAGCCCCAGGGCGTGGTGGCGTGGGATGTGGAGGTGACCAACCAGCTGGGTGAGCTGGTCGCCAGCTACGACATTCTCACCCTCGTGCTGAAGAAGCCCTGACAGTACCGTTGGTCAGGGGTGGTGGACATCCAACCGACCGCCCCTGGCTGTTGCCGCTCTCATTCAATGAGGGGTGGTCAATGGCTTCGCCTCTCACTCCTGTATTGGGCCCGCCTGATCGCGGGCCTTTTTTTCATCGAGAGCGAGGGTTGCGAGATGAAAGAGTTTACTGCGATGGGTGGCGGCAGCGCACAGGATGACTGGCCAGAGCTCGAGCCGGACCGGCGCAATGACCGGGCAGATGACCCGGATGCCGACCCCAATGTGACTGATGACGAAGAAAACCGCCCGGGCTTACCGGCCAGCGACCCCGAGTCCGGTGCCTAGACGGCCTGCGCGTACCTGTAGGAGCGGCTTTAGCCGCGAAGAATCCAACGCGATGCATGGCACCGGCTGCGCCGGTGTTCGCGGGCGCGCCCGCTCCCACAGGTATGGCGCACTCCTTGAACTGGTGATGTCCCTGTGGGAGCGGGCGCGCCCGCTCCCACAGGTATGGCGCACTCCTTGAACTGGTGATGTCCCTGTGGGAGCGGGCATGCCCGCGAAGCAGGCGACACAGTGCTTTGGGCCAGGGATCACATTGTCGCCGCTGGCCCCCCCACCGACTGGTTCGGCTTGCTGCCGGATACCCGCCAGCTCACCGCGGTAATCCCGTAGCGCTCGGCCATCGGCCTGCTGACTTTCCTGATTTTTTCGCGCCCGAACTTCGGAATGATGCCGATGCCCGCATCACAACTTGCCCAATGCCAGGCCTCGGCGTTGTCCAGCGTCTCCAGACGAATGATGAAACTGCGCGGCTTGCCATGCAGTTGGTAATCAATGATGTATAGCTGTGGGCCAGGCATCGCAGGGGCCTCCTCTTCTCCATGGATGACACCCTGATTGATCGGGGTACGGCCAGAAGATTCAAAAAAATGTCGAGCAACAGGTACCAAAGGCCATTGCAGCCTCGGTACACAGGAGGTGGCCGGTACCCGGCACTGCGGGTACCGGGTGCCCAGAAGCATTCAACTCACTGTTGGCGGCCCCCGCCGTGGCTGTTCTGGCCGCCCTTGCGACCGGCCTCCGATGCCCGTTGGCGGTCGTTGGCGAAGTTGCCGCCAGACGCCTGCCCACCCTTGTGCCCCGCACGGGAGGCCCGTTCCCGGTCATTGGCAAAATTGCCAGGGTTGGTTTCCTTGGTGCCGCCGCGCTGGCTGGTTCGTTCTTGATCCTGCGCCATGTGGTATCTCCTTGCGATGGATTGGCTGCTCGCATGGATGTTTGCCATGCCTTGGTTCCGAGCCGCCAATCACACAGTCTGCTCAATGGTTTTGCCGGCAACTGACCAGTGGCACCAAACATGGGCCGGCAAAAGGTTTGCGTGACGGAAGCAGGCGGGTCGCACTTTCCTTCGCAAGCAGAGGTCTCAATAACATGGCGACGGCCTATAATCCCGCCACACACACGCCCGATGATGCTGCTAAGGGCGGAACGTTCCGGTCTGCACAAGGCTCCGTCCATGAAGTCGTCCCCCAAGCAACCTGCCTCGCCCCAGAACCCGGCACTCAGCCCCAGCCACCTGGATTTCCCGGTGGTGGGCATCGGTGCATCGGCAGGCGGCCTGGAAGCGATCTGTACGCTGTTCCGGCAAATGCCCAGCGATTGCGGCATGGCCTTCGTCGTGGTCCTGCACCTGTCCCCCGACCACCAGAGCGTCGCCGACCGCATCATCCAGGACACCACGCAAATGCCGGTGCGCCAGGTGACTGAGCCGGTGCCCATCGAGCGCAACCATATCTACGTGATTTCACCGGCCAATCGCCTGTCCACCAACGACGGCTACCTGCGGGTGACCCCGGCCAACCGGCGCCGTGGCGACCACGTGGCCATCGACCTGTTCTTCCGTGACCTGGCTGATGTGCACAAGGACCACGCCTTCTGCGTGGTGTTGTCCGGTACCGGTGCCGATGGCGCCGTGGGCCTGTCGCGGATCAAGGAGCAAGGCGGTGTGACCCTGGCGCAGACACCGGACGACGCCCAGTACGACAGCATGCCCCGTGCCGCAATCGAGACCGGCATGGTCGACCTGGTGCTGCCGGCGGCAGAAATCCCGCAGAAGCTGCTGGAGCTGTGGCGCAATGCCCGCCAGGTCAGGCTCCCGGAAATCGAAGACGATACCCTGCCTCCGGCCTTGGGCACCCGAGTCGGCGATGCCCAGGCCAGCGAGCCGATGCTCGAAGAGATCCTGCTGCAGTTGCGCAGCAATACTGGCCACGACTTTCAGCACTACAAGCGCGCCACGGTACTGCGACGCATCGAGCGCCGCCTGCATGTGACCGGCCAGGCAGACCTGGCGGCCTACCTGCATTACCTGGAACAGTACCCCGCGGAATCCAGGGCCTTGCTGGCCGACATGCTGATCGGCGTGACCAATTTCTTCCGCGACCGCGAAGCGTTCGAAGCCCTGGAGCGCCATGTGTTGCCACAGCTGGTCTGCGAACGCGACCCGGCCGAGGGCGCGGACGAGATACGCGTGTGGTCGGCCGGCTGCTCCACCGGCGAAGAGGCGTACAGCCTCGCCATGCTGGTTTGCGAGCAGCTGGCACTGGAGCAGCGCTCGCACAAGGTACAGGTGTTCGCCACCGACCTGGACGAACGCGCCATCGGCATCGCCCGCAGTGGCTCATACCCCGAGGCGATCGTCACCGACGTGCCGCCCAGCCGGCTGCGCCAGTTCTTCCTCAAGGAAGACCAGCATTACCGGGTGCGCAAAGAGGTTCGCGAAAAGGTGCTGTTCGCACGGCACAACCTGCTGTCGGACCCACCGTTCTCGCAGATCGACCTGATTGTCTGCCGCAACCTGCTGATCTACCTGGACCGCGAGGTGCAGCGTGACATCCAGCAGATGTTCCACTTCGCTCTGCGCCCGGGTGGCTACCTGTTCCTCGGGTCGTCCGAGTCGGCCGACATGGCCAGTGAACTGTTCGCCCCGGTGGACAAACGCAACCGCATTTTCCGCGCACTCGATGCCAGCAATACCGGCCGCCGTTCCGGCCGTCAGCTGGCCGGCACATCTGCCGCCAGCATGCCACTGGAAACGCTGGCCAAGGCCAAGCCGGGGCGCAAGCCATCCTTCGCCGACCTGCACTACCGCGCCCTGGCGCGCCGCATGCCGCCCAGCCTGATCGTCGATATCGACGGCAATATCCTGCACATGAGCGAAGGCGCAGGGCGTTTCCTGCAACTGGCCGGTGGCGAACCGAGCCGCAGCCTGCTCAACCTGGTGCTGCCGCCCCTGCGCCTGGCCCTGCGCAGCACCTTGTTCCAGGCGCGTCAGGGGACCGAGGCGGTGACCTCGCGCCCTGTCGACCTGGCGGAAACCATGGGCAAACTGCAGGTGGAGATCACCGTGCAGCCGTACAAGGACGACCTCAGCGCCAGCGATTGCCTGCTGGTGGTGTTCGAGGAACGCGCGCCCGACCCATCCCTGCCGTTGCCCGGCGTCATCCGCCAGACCGACAGCATGGTGCTGCACAACCTCGAACGCGAACTGCAGCGCACTCGCCTGCAACTGCAGGAAACCATCGAGCAGTCAGAGGTCTCCAGCGAGGAGCTGACGGCTTCCAACGAAGAGATGCAGGCCATCAACGAGGAGTTGCGGTCGGCCAGCGAAGAACTGGAAACCAGCAAGGAAGAGCTGCAGTCGATCAACGAGGAACTGCTCACGGTCAACTACGAGCTGAAGAACAAGGTCGAGGAAACCGACAAGGTCAACGACTACCTCAGCAACCTGATCGCCTGCACCGAGATCGCCACGGTGTTCGTCGACCGCAACCTGCATATTCGCTGGTTCACGCCCCGCGCCACCGACCTCTTCAATATCCTGCCAGTCGATACCGGCCGTTCCCTGCTCGACATCACCCACTGCCTGGATTACCCGGCGCTGGCCGACGATGCCCGCGCCGTGGCCCAGGGCGAGGCCATCATCGAGCGTGAAATCGGCGGCCAAAGCGATCACTGGTACCTGGCGCGCCTGCTGCCCTACCGCTCCAGCGAGCAGAAAATCGACGGCACGGTGCTGACCTTCATCGACATCAGCAGCAGCCATGCCGCCGAAGAGCGCGTGCGCCTGGGCGAAGAGCGCCTGAGCAAGCAGTTGGCCGAGACGCAGAGCAACAACCACATGAAGGACGAGTTCTTCGCCGTCATGTCCCATGAGCTCAAGCACCCGCTCAACCTGATCCAGCTCAATGCCGAAATCCTGCGCCGCCTGCCGTCGCTGCGCAACATCAGTGCAGCGAGCAAGGCCGTTGGTACCATTTGCGATGCGGTAACCAGCCAGGCGCGGATCATCGACGACCTGCTGGATGTGGCGCGCATTCGGACCGGCAAGCTTAAGCTCAAGACCCAACCTGTGGATCTGCTCGCCCTCCTGCAGGGCATCCATGATGTGGTGGTGAGCGAGCAACACCCCTGCCCGGTACGCCTGGAGCTGCCCGCCGACACCCTGCCGGTGATGATCGAAGGTGACGTTACCCGCCTGGAGCAGATCATCTGGAACCTGCTCAACAACGCGCTGAAGTTCAGCCCGGCGGGCAATGAGATACGCCTGGTGCTGAGCCACGACGAAAACCACGCGCGGTTGCAGGTGATCGACCATGGCGTAGGCCTGAGCCACGACAGCCTCGAGCACATCTTCGACCTGTTCAGCCAGGCTACGCCGCAACAGGCCAGCCACAGCCGCGAGGGCCTGGGCATCGGCCTGTCGCTGGTACGGCAACTGGTCGAGGCCCATGGCGGTAGCGTACGCGCCAAGTCACCGGGGCTTGGCCTGGGCTGCACCTTTGAGGTCACCCTGCCACTTTGCGATACGCAACTCCCGCAGCGTGAGCAAGGCTCGGAGCTACTGAGCGAGGGCCGCCTTAATGGAATTCGCGTGTTGCTGGTGGACGATTCCGTAGAAGTGCTGGCGGTAATGCAGGAGCTGCTGGAAATGGAGAGCGCCACTGTCAATGCCTTCAGCAAGCCACGTGAGGCCCTGGACGCCGCTGCGGGTGAGGAGTACGACATCATCCTGTCCGATATCGGCATGCCGGTGATGGACGGCCATGCGCTGATCAAGGCCCTGCGTGGCTACGTGCACCTTCGCCATACCCCGGCCATCGCCCTGACCGGCTATGGCGCCAGCGCCGACCAGTACAAGTCACGCCAGTCCGGCTTTGACCGGCACCTGAACAAACCGGTGGGCTATGACGAGCTGGTCGAGGCGATCGAGGCCCTCAGCGGCTCGGTGCCCTACTGACCGTTGCAGGCAGCGGAGCGTGATTTGCTTGAGGAAACCGGGTTGCAGGCAGAGTCGCTGACCTTGTTGATGCGTCATGAAGCGGCAGAGCGCATGCATTATGTGTTCGAAGCGGAGTTCGCCGACGCCCCACATCCCAAGGCCCTGCGTGAAATTGCTGATTGCCGGTTCGCCCACCCGGACCAGGTGCCCATGCTCAAGG
>NZ_JBKGFP010000144.1:0-23266 GCF_046557535.1 Pseudomonas sp. S1(2024) | reverse complement strand
AAGGCCGCTCCTACAGGCGACCGCGCCCCATGCAGCTTGCGCGGTCGCCTGTAGGAGCGGCCTTGTGTCGCGATGGGCTGCGTAGCAGCCCCAGGGTTCTATCAGGCCGCCACTTCGCTGTTCGGTTCAAAGCTGTCCGCCCGCGCCAATTGCCACATGCGCGAATAGAACTGCCCGTTCACCTCGCCAGTCAGCAGTTCACCCGGCTTCAAGAACACATGCATCTGCGAGAACAGTTTGATCTCGGTGGCCGAGATGCGCCGTACCAGGTGCTTGGCTTCCAGCTGCGCCGGGTGCTCCAGGCCCGCTGCCGCAAGCATTTCGGCCAGGGCACGCAAGGTATTGTGGTGGAAGTTCAACACCCGCTGGGCTTTGTCCGGCACCACCAGCGCACGCTGGCGCAGAGGGTCTTGCGTGGCCACACCGGTCGGGCACTTGTTGGTGTGGCAGCTCTGCGACTGAATGCAGCCGATGGCGAACATGAAGCCGCGCGCCGAGTTGGCCCAATCAGCGCCAATGGCCAGCACGCTGGCAATGTCGAACGCGCTGACGATCTTGCCGCTGGCGCCCAGCTTGATCTTGTCGCGCAGGTTCAGGCCAACCAGGGTGTTGTGCACGAACAGCAACCCTTCGCGCAGCGGTACGCCAATGTGGTCGGTGAACTCCACCGGCGCCGCGCCGGTGCCGCCTTCCTTGCCGTCGACGACGATGAAGTCGGGCAGGATGCCGGTTTCCAGCATGGCCTTGGCGATGCCCATGAACTCCCACGGGTGGCCCAGGCAGAACTTGAAACCTACCGGTTTGCCGCCAGACAGCTCACGCAACTGGGCGATGAACTGCATCATCTCGATGGGTGTGGAGAAGGCGCTGTGGCGCGACGGCGATATGCAGTCTTCGCCCATCAGCACACCACGGGTTTCGGCGATTTCCCGGGTCACCTTGTGCTTGGGCAGGATGCCGCCATGGCCGGGCTTGGCGCCTTGGCTCATCTTGATTTCGATCATCCGCACCTGCGGGCTGCGTGCCTGGGCGGCAAAGCGTTCGGGGTCGAAGCGCCCGTCTGGCGTGCGGCACCCGAAGTAGCCGCTGCCCAGTTCCCAGACCAGGTCGCCGCCATGCTCGCGGTGATAGGGGCTGATGCTGCCTTCGCCGGTGTCATGGTGGAAGTTGCCCAGCTTGGCGCCCTGGTTGAGGGCGCGGATGGCGTTGGCACTGAGCGAGCCAAAGCTCATCGCCGATATGTTGAAGATCGACGCCGAGTATGGCTGGCTGCATTGCGGCCCGCCGACGATGACCCGGAAGCTTGCCGGGTCGGCCAATGGCGCCGGGCGCATGGAGTGGCCGATGAATTCGAAGCCGGACTCGTACACGTCGATCAGGGTGCCGAAGGGTTTGTCCGAGGCTTCGTTCTTCGCCCTTGCGTAAACCAGCGAGCGCTGGGCGCGGGAGAACGGCAGGGCGTCGCTGTCCGCCTCCAGCAGGTACTGGCGAATTTCCGGGCGAATGGCCTCGACCAGATAGCGGATGTTGCCCAGGATCGGATAGTTGCGGCGTACTGCGTGGCGTTGCTGCAACAGGTCGAACAGACCGATGAGGCTGAGGATGCCGGTGCTCAGGGTGAACGGCCACAGCCATTCGTGGTGGGTGAACGGCAGGCTCGCCAGGGTGAACAGCACACAGGCGGCGAAGAAGGCATAGCGACTGAGAAGTGACAGGCTCATACAGGGTCCTTGCGATGGCGCGGTCAGGCTCAGGGCCTGGGGCAAACCCCGACCATAGCCAAGTTGCTCGGCTGTGCAAATTAAAATCGGGGTAGCGAAAATCATTCTCGCAGAGCCTTGTGTTGGTTGTACTGGCCCTATCGCCGGCAAGCCGGCTCCCACAGGGATAGCGCATCGCTCAAGGGCGATGCGGTTTAGGTGGGAGCTGGCTTGCCGGCGATAGGGCCAGTACAGCAAAAAAGCATTCAGATAGTGTCGCGCAGCAGCTTCTGCCGCCAGCTTTCCTGCTCTTGTGCCGGCGCTTCGACCAGGTACGAATAGTGCCCTGCCACCCGCATCGCCACTGGCACCCCGTCGCGGTACAGCAGGCGGTTGCCACTCACCGCCGGCACTTTCGCCCCCGGCAGCAACGACCCGACCAGGTTCAGTGGGTCACTGGCACTCACCACCACCAATGCCCCGTCCAATTCACGCCGCCGCACCTGCCGCAGCAGCCCCACCGCCTCAGGCAAGGCGAACTGTTCGCCGGCCAGCCCGGCAATGAAACGCCCGCCACGAATCTCGCCACGCGCTTCCAGCCGGTGATAGCAGCGCAGCAGTTCGCGCCAGGGCGGCAGCACATCGCTTTCGCGCTCCAGCAGGCGCCAGCACACCACGCCATAGCGCCGAAGCAGGGCCCGGGCGATGTGCTCCAGGCGCTGGCTGTCGTCTACAGTGCCCCTGCGCAGCAAGGCCCAGCGCCCGGCATGGGACATGCTGCTGGACAGCGGCGGGTGGCCGCGTCGGCTGTTGCGCGATGTGCGTTTCGCCGCCGGGGTGATCAGGCTGCGCAGGCCGGTGAAGCTGTCGGCCCCCACCAGGCCTGCGCCTACCAGCTCTTGCAAGGCCGTCTCCAGTTCGCTGGGTAGTAGGTGGGCGTCGTGTGCCAGCTCGTCGAAGAACAGCGCGCCATGCGCGTTCAGCACCTCGTGGACGCGTTGTGCCCGTGCGCCGAGGCTATCCAGGGCGGGTACGGGGGCAAGGCTGCGCCACAACCCAAGATGCTCGCGTGGCAGCAGCACCAGCGGTGTGCTCGACAAGGTGTTGCTCGACACGGTCGCCGCCAGCCGGCTCCAGGCAAACTGCCCGCTACGGCAGGCATCGTCGAGCCAGTGCGGGCTGTAGTCCTTGATACGTGCCGGCAGCAGTTCGGCCTCCCAGGCTCCGGCTGCACTCGGGAATCCTTGTAACTGGCCTAGTACCTCGGCCACGGCTTGCGGGCCGCGCAGGCACGTGTCGTTGGCCAGGTGCTGCCAGTCGAACAGAAAGCGCATGAAGTCCTGCAGGCTGACCGGCTCGATCTCCCGGCGCAGGCGTTTGACCGTGTAGCGGTGGATGCGCGCAAGCAGATGGCGTTCGCACCATTGCAGTTCGCTTGCGCCGGGGCTGAAATGCCCACGCAGCACATAGCCTTCGGTCTCCAGGTGGGCCAGGGCCTGTTCGATGGCCGGCAGCGGCTTGCCAAGTGCTACCGCAATCTGCGCGCGGGTCAGCGGGCCATGGCCGCTCAGGCGGGCTCGCAACAGTTCGACCAGCGCAATGTCCGGCTCGATGGCCTGATCGAAGCCTGGCAGTACCTGCAACGCAGGTTCCAGCCGGGAGCCGGGATACAGCACCTGCAGCAGACTCGACCGCTCGCGTGCCAGCCACAGTTTTTCATCCACCAGGCGCAAGGCCCGGCCGGCCTTGGCCAATTGTCTGAGCAGCAGCTCCCAGCCGGCATTGCCCTGCACTTCGTCCTGGCTGATGGCACCCAGGCCCATCAACGCTTCATGCATTTCGTCGGCGTTGCCCGGCTGCGGCCAGGCTTCGGCCGCCACGGCGGCAATCGCATCGGCGTCCAGCGCGCCCAGGTCGTCGCCGTTCTGCACCTCGTTCCAGCGCCGGTTGAGCACTGCCTGTGTGCGACGCTCTTCCAGTGGCGCGTCATCCAGGAAGGCATATGGCCGTGCATTGAGGATGGCCGCCGCCAACGGCGAAGGGGCGGGCAGATCGCGGCACAGCAGGCGTACCGTGCCGCTTTCCATGCGCCGCAAAAGTGCTAGCCAGCCTTCGCTGTCCATCGCCTCGTGCAGGCAGTCGTCGAGGGTTTGCTCGACCAGCGGATGATCGGGAATCTGCCGCTCGCCGACGATGTTCTCCAGGCAGGCGATCTGGTCGGGGAACACGGCGGCAATCAGGTCTTCACTCTTCATCCGCTGGATCTGTGGCGCCACCTTGCGACCGCCGACAAAGCGCGGCAAGGCCATGGTCACGCTGGCGTTCCAGCGCCAGCGCACGCCGAACAGCGGCGCATCGAGCAGTGCCTGGACAAGGATCGACTCGGCGTTGCGGCTATTCAGGTAACGCCACACGTCGTCCAGTTCGAAGCTGTGGCTGGAGGACAGCGACAGCACGATGGCGTCCTCGCTGGCCGCCGCCTGCAACTCGAAGTTGAAGGTGCGGCAGAAGCGCTTGCGCAGGGCCAGGCCCCAGGCGCGGTTGATGCGGCTGCCGTAGGGCGAATGGATGATCAACTGGGTACCGCCGGACTCATCGAAGAAGCGCTCCATCACCAGCGTGTCCTGCGAGGGCAGGGCACCAAGCACTTCGCGGGTGCGGGCCAGGTAGTCGAGCAACTGGCCGGCGGCGTCTTCACCCAGTTCGAAGGTGGCCTGCAACCATGCCAGCACCTCGGCCTGGTTGTTGTCAGCCAGCTGTTGGTCGATCTGCGCCTGCAGCCGGGCCAACGCGGCGGACAGCTCGTCGCTGCGCCCCGGCGCCTCGCCCAGCCAGAATGGAATGGTCGGTGGCAGGCCATGGGCATCCTCCACCCGCACCCGGCCCGGCTCGACCCGCAGGATTCGATAGGAGGCATTGCCAAGCTGGAAGATGTCGCCGGCGATGCTTTCCACGGCGAAGTCTTCGTTGACGCTGCCGATGTTCAGCGCCTGCGGTTCGAGCAGCACGGCGTAGTCGGCGTTGTCGGGGATGGTGCCGCCGCTGGTCAGGGCGGTCAGCTGGCTGCCGCGGCGGCCACGCAGGGTGCCGCTCACCGCATCGCGGTGCAGATAGGCACTGCGCACGCCCTGGCGGCCGTTGTAGCCCTCGGCGAGCATGCGCAGCAGGGCCTGGTAATGTTGCTGGTCGAGTTCGGCATAGGGCGTGGCCTGGCGCAGGCAGTCGAACAGGGCTTGTTCGTGCCAGGGCTGGTTGCTGGCTTCGGCGACGATCTGCTGGGCCAGCACGTCCAGCGGCGCCCGTGGAATGTGCAGCTCGTCCAGCTCGCCCCGGCGTATGCAGTCGAGCAGGGCCACGCATTCGATCAGGTCATCGCGCGAGGTCGGGAACAAGCGGCCCTTTGGCACGCCATCGACCTGGTGGCCGGCGCGGCCGACCCGCTGCAGAAAGGCCGCTATCGAACCTGGTGAAGCGATCTGGCAGACCAGATCGATGTCGCCGATATCGATGCCCAGCTCCAGCGATGCAGTGGCCACCAGCACCTGCAACTGGCCATTCTTCAGGCGTTGTTCGGCATCCAGGCGTAGTTCCTTGGCCAGGCTGCCGTGGTGCGCGGCAACCGCCTCCTTGCCCAGCCGGTCGCTGAGGTGGCGGGTGATGCGCTCGGCCAGGCGCCGGGTGTTGACGAACACCAGAGTGGTGCGGTGTTCGCGCGCCAGGGTGGCCAGGCGGTCATAGACAAGGCCCCATACATCGGTGGCCATCACTGCACCCAGTGGCACTGGCGGCACCTCGATGGCCAGGTCGCGCTGCCGAGCATGGCCGACATCGACGATTGCGCAGGGGCGGCCGTTGCCGACCAGAAATTGCGCCACCCGCTCGACCGGGCGTTGCGTGGCCGACAGGCCGATGCGCCGCAACGGCCGGTTGCACAGGGCCTGCAGGCGCTCCAGGGTCAGTGCCAGGTGGGCGCCGCGCTTGTTGCCTGCCAGGGCATGGATTTCGTCGACGATTACCGTGTGCACGCTGGCCAGGCCTTTACGGCCAGAAGCCGAGCCCATCAGCACGTAGAGCGATTCGGGGGTGGTCACCAGGATGTGCGGCGCCAGCTTGCGCATGGCGGCACGCTCCTTCTGTGGGGTGTCGCCGCTGCGCACGGCCGTGGTGATGCGCGGGGCGTTAAGGCCCTGGTCCGCGATGGCCTGGCTGATGCCTTCGAGCGGGGTTTGCAGGTTCAGGCGGATATCGTTGGACAGCGCCTTGAGTGGCGAAACGTAGACCACCTGGGTTTGCGCTGGTAGCTCGCCTTGGTGCTCCAGGCCTTGTCGGAACAGTTCGTCGAGCACGGCCAGGAACGCACTGAGGGTCTTGCCCGAGCCGGTCGGTGCGGCTAGCAACATCGACTTGCCCGCATGGGTCAACGGCCAGGCCTGGGCCTGGGCATCGGTCACCGTGGCGAAGTGGCGACGGAACCAGGTGCGCACGGCGGGGTGGAACAGCTCGAGCACCGGGTGGTGTTTGGCGGGCAGGTTCATGTGTTGGTTATGGAGGGTGTGGGACGGGTTGGCAAGGGGCCGTTCGTCTGGCCGGTCGGCTATATCCTGTGCCGGCCCTTTCGCGGGCATGCCCGCTCCAACAGGTACTGCGTTGCTTTCAAGAGCTGTGGAGGGCTTGTGGGAGCGGGCGCGCCCGCGAAAGGGCCGGCACAGGAAACACTGGCCTTGTCAGGCCAGGAACCCCATGGGATCCTCCCCGGCCATTGTTTCAGGTGAGCCCACCCATGCCCAACACCATCCGCATCGCCGCCGCCCTGCTGATCGACCCCCAGGGCCGCACCCTTCTGGTACGCAAGCGCGGCACCCAGGCCTTCATGCAGCCCGGCGGCAAGATCGATGCTGGCGAAACCCCGGTGCAGGCGCTGGTGCGCGAGCTGCATGAGGAACTAGGCCTGCACATCGACCCAGCTCAGGCCGTGCACCTGGGCCGGTTCAGCGCCCCGGCCGCCAACGAGCCGGGCTTCGAGGTACAAGCCGAACTGTTCCGAGTCGACAGCGCCGCAGCCGTGCTGCCGGCCGCTGAGATCGAGGAGGTGGTGTGGCTGGCCGCAGACCAGGCACCCGCCATGCAGCTTGCACCCCTGACCCGCGACCTGATCCTGCCGCTATACCGCCAGGCCGTCAGCGCACCGCGCTGACGCCATCGAGGGTGGCGAACGAGGTGTCCTTGGCCGTGAGCAAGAAGTCGCGCATATATGGCGCATCGAGCATGTCGGTGCGCACGGCGGCATAAAGCGTGGCGAACAGGCCTTTTTCACCCAGGCGCTTGCCCTTCACATACCCGCGCGAGCTGTACTCGTGCAGCGCCCAGTGCGGCATGCCGCACACGCCACGGCCACTGGCCACAAGTTGCATCATCATCACCGTCAGCTCCGATGTGCGCACGGCGGCGGGCTCGATGTCGGCTGGCTCCAGGAAGCGGGTGAAGATGTCCAGGCGGTCGCGCTCCACCGGGTAGGTGATGAGGGTCTGGTCGAGCAGGTCCTGCGGCACGATGTAGGGCTTGCTGGCCAACGGATGCTGGTTGGCCACCGCCAGCATTGCCTCGTAGGTGAACAGCGGCACGTAGGTGATGCCCGCCAGGTCCAGCGGGTCGGAGGTCACCACCAGGTCGAGGTCGCCGCGGGCCAGGGCCGGCAGTGGTGCGAAGGCAAAGCCGGAGGCCAGGTCCAGCTCCACCTCCGGCCAGGCATCACGGAACTGGTCGATGGTCGGCATCAGCCACTGGAAGCAGCTGTGGCATTCGATGGCCATGTGCAGACGACCGGCGGTGCCGCCGGCCAGGCGCGCGATGTCACGTTCGGCGCCGCGCAGCAGCGGCAGGGTGGCATCGGCCAGTTGCAGCAGACGCAACCCGGCGCTGGTGAAGCGGATCGGCTTGGTCTTGCGCACGAACAGCGGCAGGCCCAGGCGTTCTTCCAGTTCCTTGAACTGGTGCGACAGCGCCGACTGAGTCAGGTGCAGGCGCTCGGCAGCCTCCACGAGGCTGTCGGCCTCGCGCAGGGCATGAAGGGTTTTCAGGTGACGGATCTCCAGCACAGCTGACTCCGGTGTGTGGACTTGAGGAAACAGGGAATGAGTTGAGTTTCCCTCATGTTGCCGCGCCTGTCGACTGGGCGTACCGCCGCACCGCCTGGCGGGAGTCATCAAACTGTCACCGAACTGTGGCAGCGCGCCCGAACAGAATTCATCAGACTCGCGCTCTACTGGGGATCTGCATTCTGGTGTTTCTTTCATGCGGGCTTTTTGGCTTTTTCTTTTCTTTGTATTCGGCGTACCTGCAAGTTTCGCTGAACAGCGTTGTGACGCCCACGTGCCGGTGCAGCGTGCCGAGCTGGGCGCGGTCAGCCTTGTCTACCAGAGCGTCGGTGCGCCACGCGACCCGGCCTTGCTGCTGGTGATGGGCCTTGGAGGGCAGCTGATCCACTGGCCGGACGACGTGGTCGAAGCGTTGTGCCGCCAGGGCTTTCGGGTGATCCGCTATGACAACCGCGATGTCGGCCTGTCACGCTGGAACCAGTTGCCACCGACGGCCAACCTGACGGTCGAACTGCTGCGCTACAAGCTGGGCCTGTCGGTGGCTGCGCCCTATACGCTGACCGACATGGCGGACGATGGCCTGCGCTTGATGGATGCGTTGGGCGTGCGCCAGTTTCATGTGCTGGGGGTGAGCATGGGCGGCATGATTGCCCAGCACCTGGCTGCCATGGCGCCCGAGCGCGTGCGCAGCCTGACGCTGGTCATGTCCAGTTCAGGGGCGGCGGGGTTGCCGGCGCCGGATCCTGCGCTGGTGCAGTTGCTGGCCCGGCGCAGCGCGCCGAACCGCGAAGTGGCCATCGAGCAGCAGGCTGATCTGCTGGCGGCGCTGGGTAGCCCCGAGGTGCGTGACGACCGTGCGGCCTTGCTGCAGCAAGCGGCCGTGGCCTACGACCGGGCGTTCAACCCTGAAGGGGCCAAGCGCCAGATCATGGCGATACTGGCCGAGCCGAGCAGGGTCGAGTTGCTTAACCAGTTGCGGGTGCCGACCCTGGTAGTGCATGGCACGGCCGACCCGTTGCTGCCGGTGATGCATGGCGTGCACCTGGCGGCGCATATCCAGGGCAGCCAGCTGCGCTTGATACCGGGGTTGGCGCACCGCTTCCAGGAGCCGTTCAAGGCGCCGTTGCTGGGGGCGGTGTTGCCCTACCTGCAGGCACATCGGCAGGATGTCACGCATATCGCAGGGCTCTGAATCGGCGTTGGCCTCTTCGCGGGCACCCCCGCTCCCACAGGGAATGCACCCGCTTTCAATCATGTGCAATACCTGTGGGAGCGGGCGTGCCCGCGAAGAAGTCTACGCCGATGCAACTCAGTGCATCCGCACCCAAAAGGTCACCAGCACGGTCGCCGCCATCAGCCAGGCCACCGTGGCCAGCGCCAGCGATGCCTCCAGGCGCATGCGGTCGACCAGTACATACAAGGTCGCCAGGTACACGAAGTACGGAATGATCGACCACATGCCGAACAGGATGGTGGTCTTCAGGTCGGCAATGCTGCGCCCCTTGCCGACAATGTAGTGGGCAATCAGGGCGAAGGTGGGGAACAGCGGCACCAGCCCGGCGATGTAGTAATTGCGTGTCTTCGACAGCACCGCCAGCAGCACCACCACACCAGCACCCAGGGCAGCTTTGAATACCAGGTCCACGTTGTCTTTCCAGGTTGGGTTGAGGTCAGCCGAGGCCGTATTTCTTCACTTTGTCGAACAGCGTGGTCTTGGCCATGCCCAGCTCCTGGCTGGCCTGGCTCAGGTTGCCACCAGTACGTTGCAGGGCATCGCTGAGCAGGTTGCGCTCGAACGCTTCCACCGCCTCGGCAAAGCCCAAGCCTTGGCTGGAACCACCGCTGGGGCCTTTCTTGAACGCAGGCAGGCCGAGGGCATAGCGTTCAGCGACGTTGCGCAGCTCACGCACGTTGCCCGGCCAGTCGTGGGCCATCAGGCGCGACAGGGTCTGGCTGTCCAGCGCAGGTGTTTCACGGTCGAAGCGCAGGGCCGACTGCTGCAGGAAGTGTTCGAACAGCTGCAGGATATCTTCGCGGCGCTCGCGTAGCGGCGGCAGCTCCAGTGTCACCACGTTCAGCCGGTAATACAGGTCGCTGCGGAACTGGCCGCTCTGGCCCATGGCATCCAGGTCAGACTTGGTGGCGGCGATCACCCGGCAGTCCACCGGAATGCTCTGGTTCGAGCCCAGCCGCTCCAGGGTGCGCTCCTGCAGCACGCGCAACAGCTTGATCTGCAGGTTGATCGGCATGCTCTCCACTTCGTCGAGGAACAGCGTGCCGCCGTTGGCGTGTTCGATCTTGCCGATGCGGCGTTTGCCGGCACCGGTGAAGGCGTTGGCCTCGTGGCCGAAAATCTCGCTTTCGAACAGGTTTTCCGGCAAGCCGCCACAGTTAAGTGCCACGAACGGCTGGCCCTGACGACGGCTGAAGTCGTGCAGGCAGCGGGCGACCAGTTCCTTGCCGGTACCGGTTTCGCCTTCGATCAGTACGTTGGCCGAGGTATCGGCGACGTTGGCGATCAGCTCGCGCAGGTGCTCCATGGCCGGCGAACGGCCAATGATGCGCCCCTCCAGGCTGCTTTGCTCCGCCAACTGGCGGCGCAGGGCCACCACTTCGCGCGACAGCCCGCGCTGTTCGAGGGCGCGGCGCACCACGTCGACCAGGCGCTCCGGGGAGAAGGGTTTTTCCATGAAGTCGTAGGCGCCATTGCGCATGGCGCCCACCGCCATGTCGATATCGCCGTGGCCGGTGATCAGTACCACCGGCAGGCTGCGGTCGCGGGCCTTGAGGCGGTTGAGCAGCTCCAGGCCATCGATGCCCGGCAGGCGTATATCGCTGACGACGATGCCGGCGAAGTCGTCGCCGATGCGCTCCAGCGCCTGCTCGGCGCTGCCCACACCTTCACAGGCGATGTCTTCCAGGGCCAGCGCCTGTTGGCAGCCGAGCAGCACATGCGGGTCGTCTTCGACGATCAGGACGGTAAGAGGCGCTTGGTTCATGGGTGCTCTGCCGATTCGCTAGGGGGTGAGACCAGGGGCAGGGCCAGGACGAAGGCCGTACCGCCGCTGGCGGGATGCTCGACGTTGAGGCTGCCCTTGGCGGCGGCGGCAAGGCTCGCCGACAGGGTCAGGCCCAGGCCCAGGCCATGTTCGCCCGGCTTGGTGGTGAAGAAAGGTTCGAACAGGTGCTTGCGCGCCTCGGCGTCGATGCCGTGGCCATTGTCGCGCACCTGCAAACGGTACTTGTCGCCCTGCAGCTCGCCCTCCAGCCACAGTTGCGGCAGCGGTTGGGCGGCCATGGCATCCAGGGCGTTGCCGATCAGGTTGACCAGGATCTGCTCCAGGCGGGTCTGGTCGATGGCAAGCTGCTGGTCCTCGAACTGATTGTGCAACTGCAGGTGGCAGGCGCTGATGCGGTTGGCCAGCACCTGCAAGGTAGCGTCCACCGCCTTGGCCAGCGAAGCCTGGCCACTGTCGTCGCTGCGTCGGGCGAACGAGCGCAGGCTGGCGGTGATTCGGCCCATGCGGTCGATCAGGTCGTTCATGGTACGCAGGTTGGTGCTGGCGGTTTCCAGCGCCCCGCGTTCGAGGAAGCGCACGGTGTTGCCGGACAACGTACGCAGCGCGGCCAGCGGTTGGTTCAGTTCGTGGGCAATGCTGGTGGACATCTGCCCGATGGCGGCCAGCTTGCCGGCCTGTACCAGTTCGTCCTGGGCGTGGCGCAGGGTCTGCTCGGCATGCCGGCGCTCGCGAATCTGACCCTTCAGGCGTTCATTGCTGGCACGCAGGTCGGCCGTGCGTTCGGTAATCCGTCGCTCCAGCTGGCTGTTGGCTTCCTGCAGGGCCTCGCGGGCTGCCAGGCGAGTGGCGATGACCTTGCGCCGTTCGTTCCAGGCGATGCCGAGGATCGCCAACAAGGCGAAGGCCACGCCCACCAGGATGCCCTGTACCATGGATTCGCGGCGCAGGTCCTGCAGCGGGGTCAGCAGGGTGAAATGCCAGGGCGTGTCGACCAGGCGCCGGGTCTGGGCCAGGTAGGCCATTTCGCGGGCCTTGCCCTGTGCGGTTTCGCTGTTGGCCGGGAAGGTCAGCTTTTCCACACCATCGGCCAGGGTTTCCCGGGCCAGGGGCTGCAGTTCGTTCAGTGGCCACCAGTAGTACTGCAGGCTGCGAGCCAGGCGCTCCTTGATCTGCGGGGTCAGCGGGCGTACCGACTTCAGGCGCCGGGCAGGGTCGCTGGAGAGGATGATGATGCCGTTCTCGTCGCTGACGAACGCCTCCAGGCGGGCACGCTGCCAGCGCTCCTCGAGGGTGTCCAGGCGCACTTTGATCACCGCCACGCCAATGATCTTGCCATGCTCCTCCAGGCCGTGGGCCAGGTAATAGCCGGCCTCGCCGGTTGTACTGCCGATACCGTAGAAACGCCCGGGTTCGCCGCGCACGGCAGTCTGGAAGTAGGCCCGGAACGACAGGTCCTCGCCGAGGAACGAGTCGGCATCGCGCCAGTTGCTGGTAGCCTGGACACGGCCGTTGGTGTCGAGGACGAAGATGGCCCGGCTGCGGCTGCGCCGGTTCAGGCCTTCGAGGTATTCGTTGACGGTCTGCCGCGAGCCGCCGTCAGGGTCGGTGAGCAGATGCGAGACGCTGTCTTCCAGCTCCAGCAGGCTCGGCAGGTAGGTGTACTTGCTGATTTCGCTCTCGACCGTGCGCGCGTGCAGCTCCAGCTGGCGCTCGCCGTTTTCGCTGAGGGTGCGGATGCCGCTGCTCTCGCTGATCAGGTAGCCAGCCATTCCCAGGCCGACCATCAGCAGGATGATCAGTGGCGGTAACAGCAATTGGCGGAGCAGGCGGGATTTCACGGCAGGCTTGGCAGGGAGAAGAAGCGAAGGATCGCATTTCATCACAGTGGCCTTGTCACGACCAGCGCCTGCTGCCCGAAGGGCAGCGGCGCCGACCGCTTCAGTGAAGCAAAATCAGTGTTGCAGGATCTTGCTGAGGAAGTGCTGGGTACGTTCGTGGCGGGCACTCGGGTTGCCGAAGAAGTCTTCCTTCTGGCAATCCTCGATGATGTTGCCCTTGTCCATGAAAATCACGCGGTTGGCCACCTTGCGGGCGAAGCCCATTTCGTGGGTCACGCACATCATGGTCATGCCTTCGTGGGCCAGCTCGACCATCACGTCCAGTACTTCGTTGACCATTTCCGGGTCCAGTGCCGAGGTCGGTTCGTCGAACAGCATGACGATCGGGTCCATCGACAAGGCGCGGGCGATGGCCACGCGCTGCTGCTGGCCGCCGGACAGCTGGCCGGGGTGCTTCTTGGCGTGGGCACCGAGGCCGACGCGGTCGAGCAGGGCCAGGCCCTTCTTGGTCGCTTCTGCTTCGCTGCGGCCAAGCACCTTGCGCTGGGCGATGGTCAGGTTCTCGGTGATGGTCAGGTGCGGGAACAGCTCGAAGTGCTGGAACACCATGCCAACGCGCGAACGCAGCTTGGGCAGGTTGGTCTTGGGGTCGGCGATCGAGGTGCCGTCGACCACGATGTCACCTTTCTGGAACGGCTCCAGGGCGTTGACGCACTTGATCAGGGTGGACTTGCCCGAGCCCGACGGGCCGCAGACCACCACCACTTCACCCTTCTTGACCTCGGTGCTGCAGTCGGTCAGTACCTGGAAGTCCCCGTACCACTTGTTTACGTTCTTGATGGAAATCATACGGCGATCCTTTTTTGCAGGCGCTTGACCAGCCACGAAGCGGAGAAGCTGATGAGGAAGTACACGACACCGGCGAAGATCAGGAACTCATGGGAGCGCCCGATGATGTCGCCGTTGGAGCGTGCCGAGTTGAGGAAGTCCACCAGGCCCACGGTGTAGACCAGCGAGGTGTCCTGGAACAGGATGATGCTCTGCTGCAAAAGCAGCGGCGTCATCTTGCGGAAGGCCTGGGGCAAGATGATCAGGCGCATGGTCTGGCCGTAGGTCATGCCCAGGGCCTGGGCGGCGCCCATCTGGCCTTTGGAGATCGACTGCACGCCGGCGCGGACGATTTCGCAGAAGTACGCGGCTTCGAACATCATGAATGCCACAACACAGGAGGTGAAGGCACCTACCGGGGTGTCCTCGCCGGTAATCCAGCGCAGCACGAATGGTACCGCCAGGTAGAACCAGGTGATTACCAGCAGCAGCGGGATCGAGCGGAAGTAGTTGACGTAGGCGCCGGCCACGTTCGACAGCAGCTTGCTCGACGACAGGCGCATCAGGGCCAGGATGGTCCCCAGTACAATGCCGCCAACCACGCCCATTATCATCAGCTGCAGGGTCATGACCATGCCTTCCCAAAGGGCAGGCAGGGCCGGGATGATTTCGCTGAAATCCATATCCATTTATTTGCCCCCTACGGAAATCAGGCCGGGCACCGAGACTTTTTTCTCGACCATGCGCATCAGCAGCATCAGGCCCATGTTCAGGGTGAAGTAGATCAGCGTGGCCAAGGTGAAGGCCTCGAACAGGTTCGCCGAGAACTCAGCGGTCTGCTTGGTTTGTGCCAGCAGTTCCATCAGGCCGATCAGCGACGCCACCGACGAGTTCTTGAACACGTTCAGGAATTCCGAGGTGAGCGGCGGAATGATGATCCGGTAGGCTTGTGGCAGCAGCACGTTGGTGTAGATCTGCGACAGGCTGAAGCCCATGGCGCGGGCGGCGGCTTCCTGGCCGCGGGGCAGCGCCTGGATGCCGGTACGCACCTGCTCGCACACGCGGGCGGCAGTGAACAGGCCCAGGCAGATGACCACGCTGATCAGCGCCGAGGTGGTCGGGTTGAGGTCCTGCTTGAACCATTCCTGCAGGCCTTCTGGCAACAGGTCTGGCACCAGGAAGTACCAGATGAACAGCTGCACCAGCAGCGGTACGTTGCGGAACAGCTCCACATAGGCGGTGGCGATACCCGATACCAAACGGTTCGGCACGGTGCGCATGACACCGAGGACCGAGCCCAGCAGCAAGGCGATGACCCAGGCGGAGATGGCGATGGCGATGGTCCAGCCCAGGCCGGTGACGTACCAGTCCAGATAGGTTTCGCTGCCCACGCCGGTGGACTTGAAGAACACGCCCCAGTCCCAGTTGTAATTCATCGGGATTTCCCCTCAGACGGTTGTTTCACGGGCACCTTCCAACATCCGAGGGCATAAGCCCTCGGATGAAAGGTTAGACACTAACGGGTGGCCTGCAGGTTTAATTCGCGCTTTGCAGCGCAACAGGCCATGGGCTGGTGGTCAGGGCTTTTTCTCGTCCGCAGCCTTGTCGGTCGGCTCGGCGATCAGTTTCTTCAGCTCGTCGCTCATCGGGAACTGCAGGTTCAGACCCTTCGGCGGGATTGGCTGTTGGAACCATTTGTCGTAGCTCTTGTTGACTTCGCCCGACTTGAAGTAGCCGACGATGGCGTCATCGACCGCTTTCTTGAAGGCCGCGTCATCCTTGCGCACCATGCAGCCGTAGATCTCGTAGGACTGCGGGGTACCGGTGATGACCCAGTCCGACGGTTTGCGAGCCTTGGCCATTTCGCCGGCGAGCAGGGCGTCGTCCATCATGAAGGCCACGGCGCGGCCGCTTTCGAGCATGTTGAAGGCTTCACCGTGGTCCTTGGCGGAAATCACGTTCATCTTCATCTGCTTGTCGGCGTTCATCGCCTTGAGGATGCGCTCGGAGGTGGTACCTGCGGTGGTTACCACGTTCTTGCCGGCCAGGTCCGGGAAGTCCTTGTATGCCGGCTGACCGTCCTTGACCTTAGTCAGCAGGCGGGTACCGACTTCGAAGATACCGACCGAGAAGCCGACCTGCTGCTGGCGCTCGACGTTGTTGGTGGTGGAGCCGCACTCGAGGTCTACGGTGCCGTTCTGCACCAGCGGGATGCGGGTCTGGGAGGTGACGAGGTTGTAGCGGACCTTGATGTCCGTGCCCAGCTGCTTCTTCAGGGCGTCGACGACAGCCATCTGGATGTCATGCGAGTAGCCCACGGGCTCGGGCTTGCCGGCCAGGTAGGAAAACGGGATGGAGGAGTCGCGGTGGCCCAGGGTGATGGTGCCCGAATCCTTGATCTTCTTCAGGGTGCCGGTCAGTTCTTCGGCCATGGCCGGCGAAGCGATCACAGCGGCCGCGATGGCGGCGCCCAGCAATTGACGAACGATGCGCATCAAATTTTCCTCGACGTGTTTGTTTTTTTTATGGAGCCGTTGGCGGACTCTTCGTTCAACGAATACAGAAATAAACGATTGCATTCGGCTACCAAGTGTAGAGCATGAGTCGTGCCAAGCTCTGGCATTGATCATAACGCCTCGAATTCATTGGGAATCAACCTTTCGCACTCATCGTGTGACGGTAAGTTTCATTCGCCATACCGAATGAATAGCGGTTAATCGTTCGGAAATCCGAACGGATTTGCCAACCCTGCATCGCAATGCACGAGCGATCAGGACCGCTGCCATGCTGAGCCTGATCGCAGTGCTGCCAGCCTGGTCAGTGGGGCATGAGCCGCTCTTTCGGCGTCTGGTTCCAGCGCGCCCAGGCCTCGGTAGTGAGGGTGCGTATCAGCACTGACTCCTCGGCAGCAAGTTCGCGCATCAAAACCCTGGCCTGGTCTTCATAGCCCGCTTCCTGCCCGGCCACGGCCCTTGCTTCGAGCACTTCCATTCGCTCGTGATAAGGCCTTGCGGTCGCCTCGAAACGGTCAGCATAGGTTTCTCGCAGGTAGTTCTGCCAGTAAGGGCGGCCTGCAAGCGCGTCCAGCATCGACAAGGTGCTGTAGCTTTGCAGTACTTCTATTTCTGCTGCGTTCAGATCCCGCGTTGTCACGTGGGCGAATGAGGCGAAGTGCATCTCATCCGGTGGTGCTGGCAAGTCAAGTGGCCCCGTCAGCCGCAGGCGATAGAAAAGCCGAACTTCGATTTCATCTACTCTGCGTCCTGCTTCGCGCAGGGCCTGGATGTGCCGGTTGGCAATATCGTCAAGCAGGTCCAGGCGGTGCAACTGGCCGCCCAGATACAGCAGGTGGCTCTCTCTCATTTCCGCTGGCACCCCTTCGATGCCCTGGAAGGCCAGCACGCCCACTTCCATCTGGTTGAGCAGCAGCAACAGGCGGTCCTCGCAGGTACGCGGCCCGTCGGCCTCGCGAAACAACTGCTCGCGTAACGCTTCATTGTTTTCGCAGGCTTCGAGGATGTGCCAGAGACGGCGTCGATAATGCCGCGGATGGGCCTCGAAGTCTTCGCTCTGGGCAAAGTCGGCCAGGAATCTGAACAGGCCTCCAGAGCCCGGCTCCTCGCTCAGGCGGTCCCAGGCTGCCTCCCGTTCTGCACGGAGGAGCTCGTTTCTGGACGCTACCCAGGTTGCACGGGTTTCTTCATCTATTGGCTCGTGGGCATACGACGCGCTGCCTCGGGCGCCTGTTTCGCTGGCACCCTGTGCTTCGTCCAGATACTCGATGCTGCCTTCGCTCAACGGATTGTCATGCAGGTTCAGCCTTTGCAGGCGCAGGCGCAAGCCGCGCATCTCGCGCTGCAACTCGCTGATTCTGTTGTCGCGCAAGTCGATATGGGCGCGTAGCGCTACGCTCTGGTGGACCAGGCCAATATCCGCCTGGCCCGTTGCTCGCAGGCGCAGGTCCCGCACATGCGGCAAGGCCGAGAGGTCGGGCATGCCGTTGAGGGGGTTGTAATTGAGTATCAGGGTGTCCAGCCGCTGCAACTGAGCCAGGCGGCTGCTACTTGCTGCGTCCATCGCAATCAGGTTGTTGCTCAGGTTCAAGCGCCGTAGCTGGCTGAGGCCCTCGATGCCCTCGGGAACCAATGTCAGCTGGTTGCCGCTCAGGTCCAGGTCCACGACGTTGGGGAACAGCCTTAGGAAGCGCGCATCGATCTGCTGCAGGCGCATGTTGCGTAACGTCAGCCGGCGCACGTGTCGGTATTCCACACCCTCCGGCAGGTCTGGCAAGGCATCGATGTGCTCGCCGTCTATGGTCAGTTCATATTGGTCGTTGCCGTCCACCAGTTTGCGCCGCCAACTGCGGCGAAGGGTATCGGCTACCCGGCGTCTGCGAATGGCGTCGATCGGAGATTGCCAACCGGCCTGCCAGACCCGAAGTGTTTCGCGCAGGTCGGCAAGCTGGCGTTGCAGCGCCTGGTAATGGTCCCACAAGCTCTCCCCGCGCTGGCGGACTGCTTCGAGGTAAGCGTCCAGTTGCAGTTCGGAGAGTGTGGGGAATATTTGATGGATCCCTCGACGAATAGCGCTTTGGCTGCTTTCACCACCACCGCTGAGTGTATAGGCCAGCCTGCCGTCGGCGAAACGCCGGGGCGGCCTGATAGTTGCGCGGATGCCGGGCAGGTCGAGCAGGCTAGCCGTGGAGTCGCGATCCTGTTCGGCTGCCATGGCCAGTTTGTCGCGCAGTTCCCTGAGCTGCAGGTTGCGGTTCCCCAACCGGGTTTTCTGCTCGTCGTCCAGGCACCGCAGGAGCGCTGCCAGCAAGGACTTGCCCTGGGTTTCTTCGCTAGCCAGGGCGTAGCCTTGCTCATTTTTGACAATGGTGCGCACCTTCTGCGCGGTCTCGCTCTGGCTGGCGAATATCTGTAATCCCTCCGGGCCGCCGTGGCGTAATTCGACCCGTACTGAGTCTGGCCACGGGGCTTCCCGCTCGATGAGGCGTAGCGCCAGTATTTCGCTATCGGTGTTGGCCAGGTTCTGTAGGCGCAAGCCGAGACAAGCCCGGTCGATACGGCTGGCATGTTCATACCATCGTGCATGTTGCGCCATGCTCAGTGGTATCCGCCCGGAAGCATGCAACTGTTCTATCTGGGCGCTACTGCCATGGTCGATGACTTCCTGGGCGCCCCTTGGCGACAGCCCACGAAAGGCGCCGATCAGCTTGGCCTGGTCGATGGATAGCGGTGTTTGCCATGCCTGAAGTTTTTGCTCGAAGGCCAGCCCTTTCAGGGTCGGATCCTGCTGGTGCAGCTTGATCCGGTCGTGGATGTCTAGCAGCCGCGCGGGTGGTGGAGCGTTCTCCAGGCAAAGTCGGCGCAGCTGGTCCACGGACAGGCCTGTGACCTGCAGAAGCATCCGGCCATGGTCTGACAACGTGTCGGCAAAGTGCTCCCCTTGCAGGCCTTCCAATAATACCGAGACATTTTCCTCGGCAGGCAGGTAGCGGAGGTTTCTGGTCAGCCTTACGCCGCGGCCGGGCAACACCGTTGGCGCAAGCCTGTCGACAAAAGGTATTCGTCGCAGCGTATGCAGCGCACCTGCAGTCAGGCCTGTGGTCGCCAGGCCCTGGGCTACGTTGAACAAGTGGTCCAGTGCACCCTGGCGATCACCTAGCTGCCAGTCCTGGTAGCCTTCGTAGACTTCATCGAGCAATTGCGCCGCGCTGACGACCAGCAGCAGGTCTCCCAATACCGGTACGACCAGAGCTGCCAGCCCCAGCAGGTCCAACCCGGCACTGAGCATGCCCTGCAAGCGCTGATGTCTGCTCAGGCGGTCTTCGACGTCCGTGGGCACAGCCAGGTAGGCTGCATCATCGAACATTCGTCCGAGCAAAAGCGCTCGTACATGTGCGAACACATCCCCCTCTATGGGCAGGTTTCGCCCGTCGAGCTGCAGTTTCTTTGCTCCAGGCGACGCTAACAGCCGTTGTGCAAGTTCCTTGTCGAAAGCGCTTGTGTCCCGCGCCTTGATGAAACGCTTGAAAAACCTGCGGAATGGCTGGTGTTTGAGGCGAGTGGCCAGGTCGGTGTACACATCGTTCCAACTGTCGTAAAAGCACAGGCTTTGCCCGGGGGCATCGGGTATCCAGACGATGATCTCGTCGATGTCGGCAGCCAAGGCAGGGCGCCATTCGAGAGTGATGACCCCCGTCACGCACTTGCCGAGCAGATAGAGTTGGCGAGGTGTCAGCGTGCCTTTGCCATAGGTTGCGAGCGCAGGGGGTTCCAGCATCGACCGCAGCCGAAGCAGATCCCGCTCATCCAGTTGCCGCTTGAACCTGGCCTCGTAAACCGCTGCTTGCATGCGCGTTCGTACGCCGGTTTCAAACAGGTGCCTTATTGTCGTGCGCGCCTGATCGCCCGGCTGGCCACGCCCAGCCTTGGGTTCGAGCACTGTCTTGAGCAGCACCTGATACTTGCCGCCCAGATCCAGCGAGCGGCACAGGCGAACGAATTGCTCGAAGGTCATGGCCAGCTTTTCGCCTTTCTCGTTTTCCAGATGCGCTTTACGCAACAGCCACGGTTCAGCTTCGTGTGCTTCGAAGTTATGCAGGGCGGCAGCCAGCAGGGTTTGTCGTGTGCTATGGATTACGGTCGGCTTGTAGAAATGCTCTGCGGCCGAAGGTAGTTGGAACTCTTCGCTCACGACCACGTGACCCCGTCGCGCGTCGATATGCCCCACTCTCTGCTCACGCAGCGCGCGTTCGAGCAGGGGCAGGGCGAAGTCTTCGAGGCGAGGGATTCTTTCGAGCAGATGGCGAAGCCTGTCCGCTGCCTGTTGTTGTGCACCCAAGGCCTTGCCGTAGGCTTGCAGGTGCGTTGTGTCGGCGCCGGTCAACCAGTCAGGCAGTTGCTGGGCGATCAGGGCGTCGACTGAATAGGATGGGTTGTATTCGGTGGGTGGCACGTGATGTTCTCCGGGGTTTTAAAGACCCCAGAGCATCACGCCGATAATGTGGTTTGGCGGTAGTTACTGCTGCGCCGAATGGCCCGCTTGACAGCCAGGCGCTTGCGCCTGGCGCGTGTGGGCGGGCCAGGGAGTCACGCTGCCTGGGTGCGCGCCTGCTGCTCTCGTTGCAGGTAGTCTGCAAGCACCTGCTGTTCGCCCGCGCTGGTGAACAGGCCCAGCTTGGTGCGGCGCCAGAGAATGTCTTCAGCGCTGCAGGCCCATTCGTTGCTGGCGAGGTAGTCCACCTCTCGAGCGAACAACCCACCACCAATTGCCTGGCCCAGGTCTTCCGGCCCTTGCACGCCCTCCAGCAACTGCCATACACGGCTGCCATAGGTCAGCACCCAGCGCCTGGCGATATCGACCGGCAACCAGCCACAGCGCGCCAGCACCGCATCTACCAGAGCCTGCACCGTGGTCATTTGCTCACCACCAGGTAGCGGCGCGCCAGCGGTCCAGCTGCCGCGCATCTGTGGGAAGTGCGGCTTGAGCTCGGCCATCGCCGATTCGGCCAGTTTGCGGTAGGTAGTCAGCTTGCCACCGAATACCGACAGCAACGGCGCTTGCCCTTCACTGGCGGACAGCGCCAGGGTGTAGTCGCGGGTGACCGCGGACGGATTGTCCGATTCGTCGTTGCACAGTGGGCGCACGCCGGAATAGGTGTGCACGATGTCGCTGCGGCTGATCTGGTGGTTGAAATGGGCGTTGACCACTTTGAGCAGATAATCGGTTTCCTGCTCGGTGATCGCGACTTTGGCGGGGTCGCCGCTGTACTCGCGATCGGTGGTGCCGATCAGCGTGAAACGCTCCAGGTACGGGATGCAGAAGACGATACGCTGGTCCTCGTTCTGCAGGATGTAGGCGTGTTCGCCTTCGTACATGCGCGGCACAATGATGTGGCTGCCCTGGATCAGGCGGATGCCGTAGGGGGCATCGAGCTTGAGGTCGTCCTTGATGAAGCTGGCCACCCACGGCCCGGCGGCATTGACCAGGGCACGGGCGCGAATGGTCTGCAGGCGGCCGTCAGCGTGCTGCAACTCCACTTGCCACAGGCCATCCACACGCTCCGCGCGCAGGCAGCGGGTGCGGGTATGGATATGGGCACCTTTTTCCCGTGCGGCCATCGCATTCAGCACTACCAGGCGGGCATCGTCCACCGCGCAGTCGGCGTATTCGAAACCACGGCTGATCGCAGGCTTGAGCGGGTATCCCGGGCCGAAGCGCAGGCTGCGCGAAGCACCCAGGCGCTTGCGCTTGCCCAGGTGATCGTAGAGGAACAGGCCAGCGCGAATCATCCAGGCAGGGCGCAAGTGCGGGCGGTGCGGCAGCACGAAGCGCATCGGCTTGACGATGTGCGGGGCTTTGGCCAGCAGCACTTCGCGTTCGGCCAGCGCTTCACGCACCAGGCGGAACTCGTAGTGCTCCAGGTAGCGCAGGCCGCCGTGGATCAGTTTGCTGCTGGCCGACGAGGTGTGCTGGGCCAGGTCGTCCTTTTCGCAGAGGAATACCTTGAGGCCACGCCCGGCGGCGTCGGCAGCGATGCCCACGCCATTGATGCCGCCGCCGATCACGGCGAGGTCATAACAGTCGGCGACTGGGGGCTGGGACGAAACGGGCTGGGACACGGGCAAGGCCTCCTGGTGCTGTTTACATCGAATATGAACATTTATGTTCGTTTTCGAAAATACTAGCGCAACAGAAAGCTGGTCGCCAGTCAGTCTTTATAGAAAAAACTGATCAGATGACAATGAATTGAACATTTACGAAAGTTTTGGATGATCGGTTTGAAAGGTATCGCGCCTGTAAGATCGAGCGCGGCGCGGGCGACGCTCGATCTCACAGGCGCGACAAACCTTGCGGCATGCGCCTGTCAGCCCTCAAACCACCTCAAGCCGGATCTTGTACTGGTTCAGCAGCTGGGTGAGGGTGGGAGTTGGCGCCTGGTCGGTCACCAGGCAGTCGACCAGGCTGATCGAGCCCATGCGGACCATGGCGTTGCGCCCGAACTTGCTGGAGTCGGCGGCAAGGATCACTTGTCGGGCATTGGCGATGATTGCCTGGGATACCCGCACTTCCTGGTAATCGAAATCGAGCAGGCTGCCATCTTCGTCGATGCCGCTGATGCCCACCAGGGCGAAGTCGACTTTGAACTGGTTGATGAAGTCGACACTGGCCTGGCCGACGACGCCGCCATCACGGCGAACAGTGCCACCTGCCACCAGCACTTCGAAATCGTCCTTGGCGGCTAGGATCGCGGCCACGTGCAGGTTGTTGGTGATGACTTTCAGGTGGTTGTGGTTGAGCAGCGCCCGGGCGATGGATTCGGTGGTGGTGCCGATGTTGATGAACAGCGAGGCATGGTCGGGAATCTGCCGGGCCACGGCTTCGGCGATGCGTTGCTTTTCGTCGCGCATCTGATCGGCGCGCATGGCGTAGGCGGTGTTCTCGATGCTCGAGTCGTAGGCCGCGCCCCCGTGGTAGCGGCGTAGCAGATTGAGCTCGGCCAGCTGGTTGATATCACGGCGGATGGTTTGCGGTGTGACGACGAACAGCTGCGCCATTTCTTCGATACTGACGTAACCGCGTTCGCGCACCAGTTCGAGGATTTGTTGTTGGCGAGGGGGCAGATTCATGGGCGGTCCTTTGGGGCTGCCGGACAAATGCTGCAATGATGCCGTAGGACGCGGACTACGACCAGTAGACTATCGGGGCGGCGGCGGGGACAAATGCCCTGCATCGATTTTGTGGCCTGCGCTGGCGCTTTTTTGTAGGAGCGG
>NZ_JBKGFP010000143.1:0-25154 GCF_046557535.1 Pseudomonas sp. S1(2024) | reverse complement strand
GTGGGAGCAACTGTCTTTAGAAATTTATTTTCAAGCGTGCCATTCGGGCAGGGCTTCGCTCGATACCGCGTAGCGGTGTCGTTGGCGAAGCCCGCATTTGTAGAAAATCGATCCTCGTTCGTGATCAGGTTGCGGGTACCTGAGGCTTGAGCTCTTTCCACTCCGTTCCGTCACGCAGCATTGCGTTCAGGCGCACCAGCAACACGCGCATGCACGCCACTGCGGCAACTTTTGCGCACTTGCCTCGGGCTATCAGGTCTTCATAGCGGGTTCTAACTTCTGGGACATGCTGGATCATTGACCAGATCGACATGTAGGCCGCCTTGCGGACTCTGTAACGCCCGCCTTCGATCTTCCTCGGGCCACTCTTCTTGCCGCTGTCTTTGTTGTACGGCGCTAACCCAGCCAAGGCTGCAATTTCGCGCCCCGTCACGCGTCCCAGCTCAGGTAGGTAGGCCATGAAGGTGCCACAACTGATGACGCCAATCCCTTTCACAGACCTTAGCCGCATGGCTGTCGTGCGATCCAGCACGTTCGAGGCGCGCTCAATCGCCTTGTCCAAAGCCTTAATCTGATCATTCAGGTAAGCGACATGCTCGGTATAAACGGTAATGGCCGTAACTGAAGTGGTTTGTTTCATCCGACGCTTGTCATCATCCCGATGCTGGACAAGATTGCCACGGAGTTTGATGAGCTCTCCCAGTTCATCCCGATCTTGATTAGGCTCTATCTGCGGCAAGTCCTCGAAATCCCTGGCAAACCGCGCCAGCATCTGGGCGTCGATCTTGTCAGTCTTGGCAATTTTGCCCATGGCACTCGCATAGTCCCGACAGCGCTTGGGGTTGACCCTGATGACGTTCAAACCCTCCAGTCGCAAGGCTTTGAATACGGCTCGTTCATAGCCACCAGTGGCTTCCAGCAAGACCCGTTCGACCTCAAGCTCGTTCAGGCATGCGATCAGTTGCGCAAAGCCCTCTGGGTCATTCCTGACCTGGAACTGGGGAATACTTTCAGGAAGAAAGCCCACATCCAGAGTCGCTTTCGAAACGTCGAGACCAACGAAGTAGGAAATCATCGCCAAGCCCTCTTACACTCAAGAAGTGAGAGCACTCTGACTTAGCCCTAGCTTGTGACTACGAGTTCGCCACTCATTCAACTGTTCGGGCTTAGGTCAGAGTGAGAGGTGGATGGCGACTAGGCTCCCACTCGTGCTTTAGAGCACATCTGGCTTTCAGTCTGCCATCCACTGCTCTCACCCTTTCGAGTTTAAGAGACCTTGAAGACACAAGCTGGCTTGCCGGCGATGGGCTGCGCAGCAGCCCCAGAATCACTCATGCCGCACCACTTTTCGCAGGCAATCCCCTGCCGCCAGCACCCGCCCATCCCGGGCCCGCACCTGCAGTATTTCCAGCGCCTGCCCCGTATCACTATCCACCAACTCCGAACGCACCTCGCCCGCCTCGAACAGAAACCGCTCCCCCCACTGCCTCAAGCCAACCACCACCGGGAACACCGATCGCCCTTTCTCGGTCAGCACATACTCCTTGTAGGCACTGCCATCCGACGCCGGCTGCAGCGTCAGCAGCCCACTCTCCACCAGCCACTTCAGCCGTGAGGCGAGGATGTTCTTCGCCAGCCCCAGGTTCTTCTGGAATTCACTGAAGCGCCGCAGCCCATCGAATGCGTCGCGCAGGATCATCAGCGCCCAGCGGTCTCCCAGTACCTCCAGCGCCCGGGCTACGGGGCATTGCGCATTGTTTTCATCGAGCATGGACGGGGCCTTTCGTGATCATCTGGTTGCAGATTAAAACCACATTTGCTAAATAGCCAGTATGTGGTTTCAATTCGAAACCAGATTGACGAGACCAGCCCGATGAACCCTGCACTGACACGCTGGATAACCCTGCTGCTGGCCATTACCAGCGCCATGGCTGTGGCGACAGTGTATTTCGCCCAGCCTCTGCTCGAGTCGATGGCCGCTGACCTTGGCGTGGCGCAGCAGCAGATCGGTTGGGTAGTTGGCGCGACCCAGGCGGGCTACGCCCTGGGGTTGTTGCTGATCGTGCCGTTGGGTGACCTGATCGACCGCAAGCGCCTGCTGCTCGGGCAGTTGCTGTTCTCGGCCCTGGCGCTGGTTGGGGTAGGCATGGCGCCCAACTGGGCGCTATTGCTGCTGGCCCTGGCTATCACCGGGCTGATGGCGGTCATGGTGCAGGTGATGGTGGCGCATGCAGCGAGCCTTGCCGACCCCGGCCAGCAAGGGCAGGCCGTGGGCACCGTCACCAGCGGCATAGTGCTGGGCATTTTGCTGGCGCGGCTGGTCTCGGGCGGGCTTGCCGACCTGGCTGGCTGGCGCAGCGTGTACCTGATTACCGCAGGGTTGTTGATACTGCTGGCCCTGGTGCTGTGGCGCAGCCTGCCCGTGGGGCAACCGGTGTCGCTGCGGTCTGGCTACCGGGCGCTGATCGTTGCCCAGTTCAGGCTGTACCGGCACGACCGGCTGCTGCGTCAGCGCGGGTTGTTCGGCGTGTTGATCTTCGCTGCGTTCAGCGTGCTCTGGAGTGCCATGGTCATGCCCCTGAGTGCCGAGCCACTGGAGCTGAGCCATACCGCGATCGGTCTATTCGGCCTGGCGGGTGTTGCCGGCACATTGGCGGCAGCGCGCGCCGGTCGCCTGGCCGATCAGGGGCTGGGGGAGCGCACCACTGGGGTAGCGCTGATTCTGCTGGTGCTGTCATGGCTGCCCACGGCCTTCGTCGGGCATTCACTGATGGCCTTCGGGTTGGGTGTGCTGATGCTGGACTTTGCCGTGCAGGCGGTGCATGTCACCAACCAGAGCCTGCTGCTGGCCGGGCGTGGCGCAATGGCCAGCCGTTTGATCGGCGCCTACATGTGCTGCTATTCGCTTGGCAGTGGAGTGGGGGCAGTGCTGGCGAGCTGGGTGTATGCCCATTGGGGTTGGGCAGCGGTGTGTGGGCTCGGGATGGGCATCAGCTCGGTCGCGCTGGGGTACTGGTTATGGCTGCAACGCGCGAGGGCGGCCGAAGCCGCCCTGCAGTGTTCAGGTCAGAACTTGTAGCCAAGGCCGACCATGTACACCCATGGGTCGACATCGACGTCGACTTTGGTCTTGCTGTAGCCCAGTGCGGACGGGCCGTCCACGCTGGCCTTGGTGTCGATGTCGATGTACCAGACCGAAGCGTTGACCAGCAGGTTGTCGGTGATCATGTAGTCCATGCCCAGCTGGCCGGCGAAGCCGACCGAGTCCTGCAGCTCCAGGTTGCTGAAGCCCTGCTGCTTGCGGGTGCTGCTGAGGTCTTCATCGAAGAACAGCGTGTAGTTGATGCCGACGCCGGCATACGGCTGGAACTTGGAAGTTGGCTCCATCGGGTAGTACTGCAACGACAGGGTCGGTGGCAGTTGCTTGATATCGGCCAGCTTGCCGTCCAGGCCGCCGCCCAGACCTTTGACGCCGACGGTGTGCTTGAACGGGGTGGCCGCCAGCAGCTCGAGGCCGACATGGTCGGTGAGCATGTAGGCGAAGGTCAGGCCCAGTTGGGTGTCGCTGTCCAAGGTCGCCTTGGTGCCCGATACCTTGCTGCCGTCGAATTTCAGGTCGCCGCTGCTTTCGTTGGGGGCAACGGTGATGGCACCGGCACGGACGATGACATCACCCGCCTGGTGGGCGTGGGCGACAGGGGCAGCGAGCGCCAGGGCCGCGAGGGCGGCGCTGAGCAAGGACTTGTTCATGGAAGCTCCCAGAGGACGTGAGTAATCGAGTAGTCCAATGGTACGGATGCCGTTAAACAGAAAGTTTGACCCAGCTCAAAGAAGCGTCGTCACGAATTCGAAACAGTTCTCATCTCAGCTCATAAGCGTATATTTTCTCGGCTTCCATCTGGTAGCCGGCATCGGCCAGTTCGCTGCTGGAGGCTCTAACCTGCAGCTTCCCCTCGATCCAGTAGGGCTGGTAGAGGTCTTCTACGCGAACGCCCATTTCACTGAAGATGTGCACGATCTGGTTCGACGGTGGCGGTGGCACGTGGATGCACGCGCCGTAGTAGGGGACCAGCAGGAATTCGGTGGTGCGGCCTTCTTCGCTCACCTCCAGCGGCACGATGTAGCCGGGCAGTTTGATCTGCTGGCCGTCGAGGCTTTTTACCACTGGAGCATCGGGAGCCTGCTGGCGCGCCGGTGGGGCGGACTCGGCGGACAGGGCGTTGCTGAGCTGCGACATGTCGTGCAACGGCGCGAGTTGGGGCGGGATGACCGGGGCGCCTTCGGGGATGAGGGCGGGCCAGTCAAGTTCGCGGGGTTCCGAGGCCCACAGAGGCATCGCTGCTGTCAGCAGCAGGATCAGCAGCGTATGCAGTGCTGGCCTCTTCGCGGGCATGCCCGCTCCCACAGGGTTCACCACAGCCTTCGAACCTTGTGAAAGGCTTGTGGGAGCGGGCGTGCCCGCGAAGAAGGCAGTGAGGTATTGGATCATTGCACGCCCTCAGAGGTGAATGGACAAGCCGTCGGCCAGCGACTGCCGATAGGCCCGCCACGCCGGTACGCTGCCCATCAACAGCGCAGCTCCCAGGATGATAGCCAGCAACGTCCATTCATGAGCACTCGGCATGGCCAGCGGCAAGTACAAACCATAGTTGGCCTGCACATACCCTTGTGCCAGGGCGATTCCCGCATACAGCAAGCCAAGCCCTGCAGCGATCCCGACCGCCGCCAGCGACAGTGCCTCCAGCACCAGCAGCCCTGCGATATGCCACGGCCTGGCACCAACCGAGCGCAATATCGCCATCTCCCTGCGGCGTTCATTGAGGCTGGTGAGAATCGCCGTAAGCATGCCGATCAGGCCGGTCAGCACCACGAACAGCGACACCACGAACAACGCCTGCTCCGCGGTGCCCATCAGGCTCCACAGCTCCTGCAGGGCTACCCCGGGCAGGATCGCCAGCAATGGCTCGTTGCGGTATTCATTGATCTCCCGCTGCAGGCTGAATGTCGCGATCTTGCTGTTCAGGCCGAGCATGAACGCAGTGATGGCGGCAGGCTGCAGGTCCATGGTCCGTGCCTGCTCGGCGCTGATACGCCCGGCGCCACGGGCCGGCACCCCGTTGTGCCAGTCGATGTGGATGGCTTCCATGCCGCCCAGGCTGATATGCAGCGTGCGGTCGACCGGTGTGCCGGTGCGCTTGAGCACTCCGACTACGGTGAACGGCTTGTCGTCGTGCTTGACCAGGCTGATCGCGGCCACGCCGTGGGCAAGCACCAGCTTGTCGCCCAGCTTGTAGTGCAATGCCTCGGCCACTTCGGCACCCAGCACCACCTCGAACGGATCATCGGCAAACGCGCGGCCCTGGCTCAATTCCAGGTGCTGGCGGCGGCCGTACTGGTAATGGCTGAAGTAGTCGCCGGTAGTGCCCATCACCCGATAACCACGGTGCGAGTCGCCCAGCGAGATGGGGATGGCCCATTTCACCCGCGGGTCCTTGGCGTAGTGCTCATAGCTGTCCCAACGGATATTGTTGGTGGCGTTGCCGATGCGGAACACCGAGTACAACAGCAGGTTCACCGAGCCGGAGCGGGCGCCGACGATCAGGTCGGTACCGCTTATGGTGCTGGCGAAGCTGGCCCGGGCCTCGGTACGGACCCGCTCCACGGCCAGCAGCAGGCACACCGACAGGGCAATGGCGAAGGCGGTGAGGAATGCGGTGAAGCGGCGGTTGGCCAGGCTGGCCAAGGCAAGGCGGAGCAGGTACATCAGGCCTCCCGGGGCTTGGCGGCGCGGTTGAGTTCGGCCAGCGACAGGTGGCGGTCGAACAGCGGTGCCAGGCTCTGGTCGTGGCTGACGAACAGCAGGCTGGCACCGGCGGCGCGGCATTCATCGAACAGCAGGCGGATGAACGCTTCGCGGGTGTCGGCATCCAGCGCCGAGGTCGGTTCGTCAGCGATCACCAGTTCGGGTTGGCCGATCAGTGCGCGGGCGGCAGCGACCCGTTGCTGCTGGCCGATCGACAGGCTGTCGGCGCGGCGGGCCAGCAGGGCGGGGTCGTCCAGACCCAGGTGGGCCAGCAAGGTGCTGGCTGCCTGGTCGACACTGCCATGGCGTTGCTCGGCGCGGGCCTTGCGGCTGCGCGAGAAGCGGCAGGGCAGCTCGACATTTTCGCGTACCGAGAGGAACGGCAGCAGGTTGAACTGCTGGAAGATATAACCGGTGTGGTCGACCCGGAAGCGGTCACGGGCGCCTTGGCCCAGGCGGCCGAGGTCCTGGCCGAGCAACTGGATGCGGCCCTGGCCCGGTACGTTCACCCCGCCCAGCAGGCCCAGCAATGTGGTCTTGCCACTGCCGCTGGGGCCCTTGAGAAACAGGGCTTCGCCAGCCTCCAGGCGGAATGCCGGAATATCCAGCAGCGCCGGCTGGCCGGGCCAGGCAAACACCAGGTCATGCAGTTCGATCAACGGCTGGCGCATTCAGAACGCGACCGCAGCCTTGGCTGGCGTGGCTTCCGCGCCTTTCTGGCCATTGGGGCCGATCAGTTGAACGGTGATTTTCTGGGTAGCCGGGAACGCCTTGAACAGCGGAGCGAGGTCCACCTGCGCCAGTTTGTCGGGGTTGGCGCAAGTCAGCTGGTAATGGGCGCCGATGTCGCTGTGCTGGTGGCTGTGCTCGTGGTCGTCACCATCGTCGTCGGCTTTCGGGGCATCACCGAACAGCGGGCTTTCCAGTTCCTGCTGGTCTTCCTTGCAACCGGCAGCGGTGGGCAGGCCGAACAGCTTCAGTGGTTGCTCCAGCTGCTGGTGCACCGCCGCGACCTTGGCCTTGTCGGCGTCGCTGTTGGCGGCGTGTTCGAACCCGACCAGGTTCATTGCCGGGCTGTCCAGCTCCAGCTCCAGGGTGTTGCCATCGAGCACGGCATTGAGCTTGGCCACGCCATGCTCGTGGGCGCCGAGGGTGCCGTGGGCGTGGTCGTGATCATGGTCATCATCGTGGGCTTGGGCCACGGCCAGGGGCAGCAGGGCGAAGGGCAAGGCGAGCAACAGGCGACGCATGGACGACTCCGGAGCGGGCGGGAAGATCGGGTTATGTTATAACAACTTTTCCGCGTGCTGCCAGCCTGCGTGGCGCAGGTTTCATGTTGGGGTAGGATGGTGGCATTGACTTGGGTTCAGGGAATGCAGCATGAGAATTCGTGGACAGATTGGTGACTGGCCTGTGGATCTGACCATCGAGCTGGCGCCTGAAGAGTGGGCGCAACTGGGGCGGCGGATCGAATTGCCTGCGGTGGCACAGACCGCAACAGCGGAAACCGTGGCGACAACTCGTCAGGATGACGGGCAATGGACTGCGGCACGTGAGGTGTTGCGCCTGGCAGGGCAGATGAGCGGGCCGGAATTGCTGGATCGGTTGGAGGGGCTGGCTGGGAGTACGGCGGCGGGTAAACGGCTGCTGGTGCGCTTGCGGCATAGCCGTGAAGTCAAGGTGGAAAGTGGCGTGGACGCGCCGGTGTATCACTGGGTGGGATAAATCTGTATTGCCTGTGCTGGCCTCGTTCGCGGGCTTGCCCGCTCCCACAGGTATACCACCGGTATTGAATTCAGTGCGTACCCTGTGGGAGCGGGCGTGCCCGCGAACGAGGGCAAAGCCCTCGCAATAGGCCTCAGGTCAGAACATCGCCGCCGACAACTTGCGACGATACACGCCGACCAGCGGGTGATCACCGCCCAGCAGCTCGAACACCTGCAGCAACGCCTTCTGCGGCAGCCCGTTCTCATAACCACGGTTACGCTGGAACAGCTTCAACAACCCTTCCAGCGCCGCTTCATACTGCTGGCGCGCCAACTGCTGCACGCTCAGCTGATAAGCCGCTTCATCATCCTGCGGGTTCTGCGCCAGGCGGCTTTTCAGGTCAGCCACTTCCGGCAGACTGGCGGCCTGGCGCAGGAAGGTCAGTTGTGCCTTGGCGCCGGCCAGTGCAGCTTTGTGCTCGTCAGTCTTGACCGCATCCAGCACCACCTGGGCTTCACCCAGCTCCCCGCGCTCGGCCAGGCAACGGGCATACAGAATCAGTGCCTCGGCATTGCTGTTGTCCTCACCCAGCAGTGCCTGCAACAGTGCTTCGGCCTCGGCAAAACGGCTTTCGGCAAAAAGTCCCTTGGCCTGCTCCAGCGGCGAGGCGGTAGGCGCGGCAGGCAGTTGCACGTGCGGCTCGAGCATCGCGCGGATCGCCGATTCCGGCTGCGCACCGGCAAAACCGTCCACCGGCTGGCCGTCCTTGAACAGCACCACGGTCGGCAGGCTGCGGATGCCGAACTGGGCAACTACCTGTTGCTCCACGTCACAGTTGATCTTGGCCAGCAGCAACTCGCCCTGGTAACCCTCGGTGATCTTCGCCAGCAGCGGCATCAGTGCCTTGCACGGCGCGCACCACTCAGCCCAGAAGTCCACCAGCACCGGTTTGTGGAAGGAGTTCTCGATAACCAGTTGCTGGAAGGTGGCATCGGTAGCGTCGAAAATGTAAGGCGTGTCTTGGGTCATCGCGACTCTCGCAAACTCGTGGATAACACCACTATAAGGTGTCGCGGCTGGCGTGGTACAGGCTGACCCGGCGGAATTCGTGCGGCTCGGCCAGGTCCGGCAGGGTCAGCGCTTCCAGCACGCCCAGCTGCTGGTACAGCGGGTGGCTGAAGTCGCGTACCCGCGAGTCGGCCACCAGCGCCTGGCGCCCGCGGCCGAGGAAGGCATCCAGCAGCGGCAGGTTGGCGCGGTCGTACAGCACGTCGGCAACCAGGATCAGGTCGAAGCGATCGTCTTCGGCGAAGAAATCGCTGCTGTAACCCAGTTCCACCCCGTTCAGCGCGGCATTCGCGCGGCAGGCATCGAGTGCCAACGGGTCGAGGTCGCAGGCCACCACTTCCAGCGCACCGGCGCGGGCGGCGGCAATACCGGCGATACCGGAGCCGGCGCCAAAATCCAGCACGCGCTTGCCGGCTACCCATTGCGGGTGCTCGGCCAGGTAACGGGCCATGGCCAGGCCGCTGGCCCAGCAGAAGCTCCAGTAGGGCGGTTCTTCAAGAATGCGCCGGGTCTCTTCGCTGCTGAAGGCGCGGTCCATGTTCTGGTCGTCGATCAGCCACAGCTTGAGGTCGCAGCCGGGCAGCTCGCTGACGACAAGACGCGCTTCGCCGATCATGCCGCTGAGGGCCTGTTGCAGGGGCTGTTGTAGGGAGACTGGCGCCACTTACGGCGCCTTCTCGAAACGCAGCGGGCCGATGGCCTGGGTCTGGGCCTGGGTAATGCGCACCGGCGGCAGGTGCATGATCAGCTGGCCAGAGCTGCTGGCGCGGCCGCGCAGCTCGACCCGGGCACCGGCGGGGAAGGCCTCGGGGTTGAAGCGCAGTTGGTAGGGCAGGGCCTGGCCGGTGCCGGTCAGGTTGCTGCTGGCCAGCAAGCGTTGTGGGCGGTCGCGTTCGTCGATGACCAGCAAGGCCAGCTCCACGTCGGCACCGGCGGGGATTTCCAGCAAGGTGCCGCTCAGCTCGCGCTGGTAGGCCGGCAGCGGGCCCAGTACTGCGGTCGGCTTGGCCGTGCGGGCTGGCGTGGGTGCCGGAGGGGTGTCGGGCTTCGGCCTGTCGCTGCTGCAGGCGGCGAGCAGGGCGGCGCAGCACAGCACGACGAGCGCTCGATAGTGCATGGGGTAGTCCTTCACGGGCAGATTTCCCATGGATGTTAACCCCTTTGGCTTGTCTTGCCAGTGGGATGCGCTACCATGGCCCTCCCTTTTTTTGTTGCCTGCCACCATGCACTGTCCCTTTTGCGGTGCCAACGACACCAAGGTCATCGACTCTCGCCTCGTCGCCGAGGGCGAGCAGGTGCGCCGCCGCCGCGAATGCGTCGCCTGCGGCGAGCGCTTCACCACCTTCGAAACCGCCGAGCTGGTGCTGCCCCGGCTGATCAAGCAGGACGGCACGCGCCAACCCTTCGACGAAGAAAAACTGCGCGCCGGCATGCAGCGGGCACTGGAAAAACGCCCGGTCAGCGTCGAGCGTCTGGAAGCTGCGCTGGCGCATATCAAGAGCCGCCTGCGTGCCACCGGCGAGCGTGAAGTCAAATCGCTGGTGGTGGGTGAGATGGTCATGGCCGAGCTGCGCAAGCTCGACGAAGTGGCCTATATCCGTTTTGCCTCGGTTTACCGGCGCTTCCAGGACCTCGACGAGTTCCGCGAAGAAATCGACCGCCTGGCTCGCGAGCCGGCTAAAGAGTGACCATGCCCAGCCAAGCTGCCATCCTCGACGCCCACTACATGGCCCGCGCGCTGGAGCTGGCGCGCAAGGGCCTGTACACCACCCACCCGAACCCGCGCGTAGGCTGCGTGATCGTGCGCGATGGCGAGGTGGTCGGCGAAGGCTGGCATGTGCGCGCCGGCGAGCCGCATGCCGAAGTGCATGCCCTGCGACAGGCTGGTGAGCGTGCCCGTGGCGCCTGTGCCTATGTCACCCTCGAGCCGTGCAGCCACCATGGCCGCACGCCGCCGTGCGCCGAAGCGCTGGTCAAGGCCGGGGTAGCACGGGTGGTAGCCGCCATGCAGGACCCCAACCCGCAAGTGGCGGGGCAGGGCCTGCGGCGCCTGGCCGAGGCCGGTATCGAAGTGGCCAGCGGCGTGCTCGAGGCCGAGGCCCGCGCACTCAACCCCGGTTTCCTCAAACGCATGGAGCACGGCCTGCCGTTCGTTCGCGCCAAGCTGGCCATGAGCCTGGATGGCCGCACCGCCATGGCCAGTGGCGAAAGCCAGTGGATCACCGGCCCGGCCGCCCGCTCGGCGGTGCAGCGCCTGCGTGCCCGCTCCAGCGTGGTACTTACCAGCGCCACCAGCGTGTTGGCCGACAACGCGCGGATGACCGTGCGCGGCGCCGAGCTGGGCCTGGATGCCGAAACCACTGCCCTGGCTCTCAGCCGCACACCGCTGCGAGTGCTGATCGATGGCCACCTGCGCCTGCCGCTGGATGCGCCGTTTTTCCAGGCTGGCCCGGCGCTGGTGGTGACCGCTGTCGCAGATGACCCGCGCTATGCCGCTGCCGGCCACGAACTGCTCAGCTTGCCGGGTGACAATGGCCATGTAGACCTGTCGGCGTTGCTGCAGGCCCTGGCGGCCCGCGGCATCAACGAAGTCCTGCTGGAAGCCGGTGCCGGCCTGGTCGGCGCCTTCGCCCGGCAAGGCCTGATCGACGAGTACCAGCTGTTCGTCGCCGGCACTTTCCTTGGTTCCCAGGCCCGTCCGCTGTTGGACTGGCCACTGGACAAGATGAGCGAAGCGCCGCGGCTGAAAATTACTGAAATGCGCGCAGTGGGCGATGACTGGCGGGTCACGGCCATCCCCCTGCCGGCACCCCGCGTATAATGCCTGGCTTGCCCTGCGCAAAACGTTTTTGAGGAAGACCCCATGTTCACCGGCATCATCGAATCCATCGGCACCATCCGCAGCCTGACCCCCAAGGGTGGCGACGTGCGCGTATACGTCGAAACCGGCAAGCTCGACCTGGGTGACGTCAAGCTCGGCGACAGCATCGCCGTCAACGGCGTGTGCCTGACCGCCGTCGAACTGCCGGGCGACGGCTTCTGGGCCGACGTCAGCGTCGAAACCCTCAAGCGCACTGCCTTCATCGACCTCAAGAGCGGCAGCAAGGTCAACCTGGAAAAAGCCCTGACTCCCACTACCCGGCTGGGCGGGCACCTGGTCAGCGGCCACGTCGACGGGGTCGGCGAAATCATCTCGCGCAGCGATAACGCCCGCGCCATCCAGTTCCGCGTGCGTGCACCGAAGGAGCTGGCCAAGTACATCGCCCACAAGGGTTCGATCACCGTCGACGGCACCAGCCTGACGGTCAACGAGGTCAATGGCGCCGAGTTCGAGCTGACCATTGTCCCGCACACCCTGTCCGAAACCATCATGGCCGACTACCGTGCAGGGCGTCGGGTAAACCTTGAGGTCGACCTGCTGGCCCGTTACCTGGAGCGTCTGCTGCTGGGTGACAAGGCCGCCGAACCGAGCAAGGGCAGTGGCATTACCGAAAGCTTCCTGGCCGCCAACGGCTTCTTGAAATCCTGATTGAGAAGGGGGTGCCGCGTGGCGCTCAACAGCATCGAAGAACTGGTCGAAGACATCCGCCAGGGCAAAATGGTCATCCTCATGGATGACGAAGATCGCGAAAACGAAGGCGACATCATCATGGCAGCCGAGTGCTGCCTGCCCGAGCATATCAATTTCATGGCCAAGCACGCCCGTGGCCTGATCTGTATGCCGATGACCCGCGAGCGTTGCGAAACGCTGAAGCTGCCGCTGATGGCGCCGCGCAACGGCTCGGGCTTCGGCACCAAGTTCACCGTGTCGATCGAAGCCGCCGAAGGCGTCACCACCGGCATCTCCGCCGCTGACCGCGCACGCACCGTGCAGGCGGCAGCCGCCAAGGACGCCAAGGCCGAAGATATCGTCAGCCCTGGCCACATCTTCCCGCTGATGGCCCAGCCTGGCGGTACTCTGGCCCGTGCCGGCCACACCGAGGCCGCGTGCGACCTGGCGCGCATGGCCGGTTTCGAGCCGAGCGGCGTGATCTGCGAAGTGATGAACGACGACGGCACCATGTCGCGCCGCGCCGAGCTGGAAGTGTTTGCCGCCGAGCACGGCCTGAAGATCGGCACCATCGCCGACCTGATCCACTACCGCATGATCCACGAGCGCACCGTGCAGCGCGTCTCCGAGCAACCGGTCGAGAGCGAGCTGGGTGAGTTCAACCTGGTCACCTACCGCGACGCGGTGGAAGGCGACGTGCACATGGCCTTGACCCTGGGCAAGATCTGCGCCGAAGAGCCGACCCTGGTCCGCGTACACAACATGGACCCGCTGCGCGACCTGCTGCTGGTCAAGCAACCGGGCCGCTGGAGCCTGCGCGCCGCCATGGCTGCCGTGGCCGAGGCCGGCAGCGGCGTGGTACTGCTGCTGGGGCACCCGCTGGACGGCGACGTGTTGCTGGCGCACATCCGCGAAAGCGCTGGCGATGCACCAGTCAAGGCACCGACCACCTACAGCACCGTGGGTGCAGGTTCGCAGATCCTGCGCGACCTCGGTGTGCGCAAGATGCGCCTGATGAGTTCGCCGATGAAGTTCAACGCGATATCCGGATTCGATCTGGAAGTTGTAGAATACGTGCCCTCCGAGTGACTTGAGGCGGCAGTGACGCCCTCCAGCTCGAGTCCATACCCCTGTCGAGGCCGCCAGCATGCGGCCTCGCTCTTGAAGATGAGAATATCGGAATGACCCTGAAGACCATCGAAGGTACCTTCATCGCCCCCAAAGGTCGCTATGCTTTGGTGGTTGGCCGCTTCAACAGCTTCGTCGTCGAAAGCCTGGTAAGCGGTGCCGTTGATGCCCTGGTACGCCACGGTGTCAGCGAAAGCGACATCACCATCATCCGTGCCCCGGGTGCATTCGAAATCCCGCTGGTGGCACAGAAGGTCGCCCAGCAAGGCGCCTACGACGCGATCATCGCCCTGGGCGCCGTGATCCGTGGTGGTACCCCGCACTTCGAATACGTGGCGGGCGAATGCACCAAGGGCCTGGCCCAGGTGTCCATGGAGTTCGGTGTTCCGGTGGCCTTCGGCGTACTGACCGTCGACTCCATCGAGCAGGCCATCGAGCGTTCCGGCACCAAGGCCGGCAACAAAGGTGCTGAAGCTGCCCTGTCCGCTCTGGAAATGGTCAGCCTGCTGGCGCAGTTGGAGGCCAAGTGATTAGCGACGAAAGCGATCGTTTCAACCCGCGCGATCCAAAACCTGCGGATGCCGGCAAGCCATCGAAGAGTGCCAAGCGCCGCGAAGCCCGCAAGCTCGCGACCCAGGCACTGTACCAGTGGCACATGGCGCAGCATTCGCTGAACGAGATCGAAGCGCAGTTCCGGGTCGATAACGATTTCTCCGATGTCGACGGCGCTTATTTCCGCGAGATCCTGCATGGGGTCCCGGCGATCAAGAGCGAAATCGACAGCGCCCTGAAGCCATGCCTGGACTTGGCACTGGAAGAGCTCGACCCGGTCGAGCTGGCCGTGCTGCGTCTGTCTACCTGGGAGTTCATCAAACGCGTCGACGTACCGTACCGCGTGGTGATCAACGAAGGTGTCGAGCTGGCCAAGGTCTTCGGTGCCACCGATGGCCACAAGTTCGTCAACGGTGTGCTGGACAAGCTGGCCCCGAACCTGCGCGAAGCAGAAGTCAAGGCGAACAAGCGCTGATCCTGGCGCTTGCGGACCATGGGTGAGTTCGAGCTGATCAGCCATTACTTCGCCGCCGCGCCCTGTGCGCAAGGCGGTGAAGGCGTGGCCCTTGGCATTGGTGACGACTGCGCCTTGCTGGGCCTTCCTGCCGGCGAGCAACTGGCGGTGTCCACCGACACCCTGGTTGCCGGGGTGCATTTTCCGGCTCTGTGCGACCCTTGGTTGCTCGGCCAGCGCTCGCTGGCCGTGGCGGCCAGCGACCTGGCTGCCATGGGCGCTACCCCCATCGGCTTCACCCTTGCCCTGACCTTGCCCGAGGTCAGCGCCGACTGGCTGCAAGCCTACGCCAGCGGCCTCAACCGCATGGCCGGCCACTGCCAGCTAAGCCTTATCGGTGGCGACACCACTCGCGGCCCCCTGAGTATCACCATAACCGTGTTCGGCCGGGTTCCGGTGGGGCAGGCGTTGCGCCGTGATGGCGCTCGCCCGGGCGACCTGCTTTGCGTCGGGGGCGAGTTGGGTAACGCGGCAGGGGCTTTGCCGCTGGTGCTGGGCCAGCGCCAGGCCGATGCCGCGCTGGCGCAACCGTTGCTCGACCATTACTGGTCGCCGTCGCCGCAGTTCGCCCTGGGCCAGTTGCTGCGCGGGCGTGCAACTTCGGCACTGGATATTTCCGACGGCCTGCTGGCCGACTGCGGGCATATCGCCAAGGGCTCCCGCGTGGCGCTCGAAGTGAACCTGGAGCAGGTGCCGGTGTCATCCGCCCTGCAGGGCTTGCTCGGCGCCGAGGCGGCCGTACACGCGGCGCTGACCGGTGGCGATGACTACGTGCTGGCGTTCACCTTGCCGCCAGCCGAGCTTTCATACCTGCAGGCACAAGGCCTGGCGGCATTCCACGTCATCGGGCGGGTGCTCGAAGGGCAGGGTGTGTGCCTGCGCGACCGGCAGGGCCAGGACATCACCCCGCGGCAACGCGGCTATCAACATTTTAGGGAGACACCGTGACCGATCACCCCAACCAGGTGCCTGCGGAGTTTGTTCCGCCTTCGGTCTGGCGCAACCCGTGGCACTTCATCGCCTTCGGTTTCGGTTCTGGCACCTTGCCAAAGGCGCCGGGCACCTGGGGCTCGCTGGTGGCCATACCGTTCATCCCGCTGTGGCAGATGCTGCCCGACTGGGGCTACTGGCTGTTGCTGGGCGTGAGCATGCTGTTCGGCTTCTGGCTATGCGGCAAGGTCGCCAATGACTTGCGCGTGCACGACCATGAAGGCATTGTCTGGGACGAGATCGTCGGCATGTGGATAACCCTCTGGCTGGTGCCGGAAGGCTGGCAGTGGCTGCTGGCGGGGTTCCTGATGTTCCGCTTCTTCGACATTCTCAAGCCGTGGCCTATCCGCTGGGTCGACCGCCATGTGCATGGGGGCGTTGGCATCATGCTCGACGATATCCTGGCTGGCGTGTTTGCCTGGCTGGGGATGCAGGTTCTGGTTTGGGCGGTTGCCTGATACAGGGAGCGTGTGAATGGCCATGAGGACCGTGCTGCTGGCAATGCTGCTGAGCCTTGCCCCGTGGGCTGCGGCTGCCGAGGGTGTGCCGAAACAGATCCACCTGGTCAGCGAAGAGTGGCTCGACTACACCAACGCCGACGGTACCGGGGTAGCCTGGGACGTGCTGCGCAAGGTGTTCGAGCCGGCCGGGGTCAAGGTAGTGACCCAGAGCGCGCCCTACAGCCGTGCGGTCGGGCTGGTGAAGCGTGGCGAGGCTGACGCCTGGGTAGGCTCGTACAAGGAAGAGAACGACGACAACCTGTACCCGCGCTGGCACTTCGACATGGACCACATCTACGCGCTAGGGTTGGTCAGCAAGCCAGTGCCTACTCGGCAGACCATAGGTCGCTACCGCTTGGCCTGGGTGCGTGGCTACGACTTCGGTAGCTATCTGCCCGATGTGCATGACTTCCGCGAAGTCCAGCGCCGCGAAGGCATCCTGCCGATGCTCGAGCATGACCGTGTGGACTTCTACATCGATGCGCTGACCGAGATCGACTACGTGCTCGGCCAGACCTCCCAGCCCGAGCGCTTCCGCCGCACCCATGTGGCCGAACTGCCGCTGTACCTGGCCTTTGCCCGCAGCGACCAGGCCAAGGCCCTGCGCGACCTGTTCGACAAGCGCATGGCCGAGCTGGTGCGCAGTGGTGAGCTGAAGCCGATCTTCGAGCACTGGCAGCAGCCGTATCCGTTCAGCCCGGATAGCAAACCACATTGAGCAACCCGTTTCATCGGCTGACACGGGCCCTGTGGGAGCGGGCGTGCCCGCTCCCACAGGATCGAGTACAGACCTCTGCTAAGCATCGAACTTTTCGATCTTACCCCACGGTATTCAGCCAGCCCACATCCCCCAACCTGCTGATACAATCGGCCCACGAGAAATTTAAACTTATTCCAGGAGCACAACGTGCCCGTCGTCTTTGTTGCCGCCTCTAAACTCCCGACTCCCTTCGCGACCTTCACCATGCATGGCTTCCTCGACGAAGCCACTGGCCGTGAGCACGTGGTGCTCAGCCTGGGTGACATCGCGGACGGCCAGCCGGTGCTGGGGCGCCTGCACTCCGAGTGCCTGACTGGCGATGCCCTGTTCAGCCAGCGCTGCGACTGCGGCTCGCAGCTGGAAGCCGCGCTGCAGGCCATCGCCCGTGAAGGCCGTGGCGTGCTGCTGTACCTGCGCCAGGAAGGCCGTGGCATCGGCCTGCTGAACAAGATTCGCGCCTACGAGCTGCAGGACGGTGGCGCCGATACCGTCGAGGCCAACGAGCGCCTGGGCTTCGCCGCCGACCAGCGCGACTACGCCATGTGCCTGCCGATGCTGGAGCACCTGGGCGTGAAGTCGTTGCGCCTGATGACCAACAACCCGCGCAAGGTCAAAGCCCTGACCGACATGAACATCGTCGTCGCCGAGCGCGTACCGCTGCACACCGGGCACAACCCGCACAACCGCTACTACCTGGCAACCAAGGCCGGCAAGCTGGGCCACATGCTGGGTAACGAGCACCAGGGCGAGGTGCCTCAGGCGTGACCCGCGCCGAGGTCAAGCGGCGCCTGTCGCTGGCCTGGTGGCAATACCTGGCGGTGGGCCTGGTGCCGCTGCCAGTGATGGCCTGGGCCTTCGGTGGCGGTGATGCGCTGGCCTCGGTGCTGGCCATGCCACTGTTCATTGCCGGCGCGGCGACCATGTTCCTCAGCCTGCCGCGCTTCGGTGCCTACAAGCGCGCCCTCATCGCCACTTCCAAGGTGCTCGGCACTGGAGAAGAGCCCGCCGCCTGGATCGAACTGGCGCGGGTGCGGCGCCTGGCTATGTTGTATGCCTGCTTCCCGGCCTGGGTCGCCGCTTTGTCGGTGCTGGTCGGCCTCGAGGCGGTGCCGCAGATCCTGCTGGCGTTGTCCACCGCAGTGGTTCTGTACCTCTATCGCATTCCACGCCAGCTCGGCTGATGCGCCTGCTGCCCGGCCTGTTGGCGCTGCTCGTCTGCTCCGCACTGGCCGCCGACCCCCTGCGAGTGGTCAGCCTGGCCCCGTCGATGAGCGAGATCATGCTCGAACTGCAGGCCGATGACCTGCTGGTCGGTGTGCTCGACGGTGGCGAACGGCCGGCGGCGCTGCGCGAGTTGCCCTCGGTGGGGCGCCAGGGGCAACTGGACCTCGAACGCCTGCTCAGCCTGCGCCCCGACCTGTTGCTGCTGTGGCCGGGCAGCGTGCCGCCGGCCCAACGCGACCAGCTCAAGCGCCTGGGTATCGCAACGTATAGCGCAGAACCCCATGACATCGACCAGCTGATCGAGCAGATCGAGGCCATCGCCGAACGAATCGGCCGTGCCGAACAGGGCCATCGGTATGCCCAGGCCCTGCGTGACCGGCTGCGGCAGCTGCGCCAGCAGTATCGACGGGACGAGCCCTTGCAGGTGTTCTACCAGGTCTGGGACCGACCGCTGTATACGCTCGGTGGCCGGCAGGTGGTCAGCGATGCCCTGGCCGTTTGCGGCGCGCGTAATGTCTTCGCCGATCTCACCCAGGCGGCGCCGCAGGTAAATGTGGAGTCTGTGCTGCTGCGCAACCCACAGGTCATTCTGGCGGGTGATCAGGCGCAGCTGGAGAGTTGGAAGGCCTGGCCGCAACTGCGTGCGGTTGCCGATGATCGTTTACTGGTGGTGCCAGACAAAGGCCTGGAGCGGCCTAGTGGGCAGATGATCGAAGCTACGGCGCGCTTGTGTGCGCTGCTCGAGGCTAACGCGCCGGCGTCCAAGTAAGCTTTTGCGAGGGCTGCGCCCTCGATCGCGACGCAAGGCCGCTCCTACAAAGAACTGTGCGGTCACTGTAGGAGCGGCCTTGTGTCGCGATGGGCCGCAAAGCGGCCCCATAATCTCAAAGCCCGAGCCTGGCCATCCGAGCCTTCACCGAAGCCTCGATCCCAGCCGCATCCAGCCCGCACTCAGCCAGCATCTGCGCCGGCTTGGCATGCTCGACATAGATGTCCGGCAACCCCAGGTGCAGCAGCGGTTTCACGATCGCCTGGCTGGCCAGGAACTCACCCACAGCCGCACCGGCACCGCCCATGATGGCGTTTTCTTCGATGGTCACCAGCAGCTCATGGCTTGCGGCCAGTTCCAGCACCAGTGCCTCGTCCAGCGGTTTGACGAAGCGCATGTCGACCACGGTAGCGTTGATCTGCTCAGCCACCTGCATGGCCTCGGCCAGTTGCACGCCGAACACCAGCAAGGCGACTTTCTCGCCCTGGCGACGGACCACGCCCTTGCCGATTTCCAGCGGCTCCAGGTCACCGCTGATCGGCGCGTTCGGGCCGGTGCCACGCGGGTAGCGCACAGCCGCCGGGCCGTTGTACAGGTGGCCGGTGCTGAGCATCTTGCGCAGCTCGTTTTCGTCGCTTGGGGTCATCACCAGCATGCCCGGGATGCAGCGCAGGTATGACAGATCGTAGCTGCCCGCGTGGGTCGGGCCGTCTTCGCCGACCAGGCCGGCGCGGTCGATGGCGAACAGCACGTCAAGATTCTGTACCGCCACGTCGTGGATCAGCTGGTCGTAGGCGCGCTGCAGGAAGGTGGAGTAGATCGCCACCACCGGCTTGCTGCCCTCGCAGGCCATGCCGGCCGCCAGGGTCACGGCATGTTGCTCGGCGATCGCCACGTCGAAGTAACGCTCCGGGTAGCGCTCGCTGAACTCGACCAGGTCGGAGCCTTCCTTCATCGCCGGGGTAATGCCCACCAGGCGGTTGTCGGCGGCAGCCATGTCGCACAGCCACTGGCCGAACACCGCAGAGTATTTCGGGCCGCTGGCTTTCTTCGGTGCGGCGGGTTTGTCGGCCGGCTCCAGCTTGGTGATGGCGTGGTAGCCGATAGGGTCGATCTCGGCCGGGGCGAAGCCCTTGCCCTTCTTGGTCACCACGTGCAGGAACTGCGGGCCCTTGAGGTCACGCATATTCCGCAGGGTGGCGATCATGGTCGGCAGGTCGTGGCCGTCGATCGGGCCGATGTAGTTCCAGCCCAGTTCTTCGAACAGCGTGCCCGGCACCAGCATGCCCTTGGCGTACTCCTCGGTGCGGCGGGCGATTTCCCAGGCGCCTGGCAGGCGCGACAGCACTTTCTTGCTGCCTTCGCGCATGCTCGCGTAGGTGCGGCTGGAGAGGATCTTGGCCAGGTAGTTGGACAGGCCGCCGACATTGCGCGAAATCGACATGTCGTTGTCGTTGAGGATCACCAGCATGTCGGCGTTGACTTCCTGGGCGTGGTTCAACGCCTCGAAGGCCATGCCGGCGGTCAGCGCGCCGTCACCGATCACCGCGATCGACTTGCGGTCGCTGTTCTGCAGGCGGGCGGCAATGGCCATGCCCAGTGCAGCGCTGATCGAGGTGCTGGAGTGGCCGACGCCGAAGGTGTCGTACTCGCTCTCGCTGCGGCGCGGGAAGGCGGCGATGCCGTCCTTCTGGCGCAGGCTGAGCATGCGGTTACGGCGCCCGGTGAGGATCTTGTGCGGGTAGGCCTGGTGCCCCACGTCCCACACCAGCCGGTCGTCGGGGGTGTCGAAGACGTAGTGCAGGGCGATGGTCAGCTCGATGACGCCCAGGCCGGCACCAAAATGCCCACCGGTCTGACCCACGGTGTAGAGCAGTTCCTGGCGCAGTTCGTCGGCCAGGGTCTCCAGGTCGGCTTCGGCCAGCCGGCGCAGGCCGGCAGGCGTGTCAGCGCGGTCGAGCAACGGCGTGACCGGGCGTTCGCGGGGGATCTCTTGAAACGTCGTGGGCATCAGGCGAGTCGTTATAGGTGTGTGAAGACGCGGCAGTTTACCCCATTGTAGGAAATACTGCCCATTCAGACGGGTGTCGCATGGGGCTGCTGTGCAGCCCTTTGCGGGCAAGCCCGCTCCCACAGGTGCAGCGCTGTCCTGTAGGAGCGGGCTTGCCCGCGAAGGGCCGCACAGCGGCCCCAGTCAAATCAGTTGCGGCGTTCGACGATGTAACGCGCCAACGCCCGCAGCGGTTCGGCCTTTTCGCCGAACCCTTGCAGTGCGACCAGCGCCTGGTCGCGCAGTTCGATCGCATAGGCCTTGGCCGCTTCCAGGCCCAGCAGCGCCGGGTAGGTCGGTTTGTCACGGGCGATATCGGCCCCTTGGCGTTTGCCCAGGGTGGCGGTATCGCTTTCCACGTCGAGAATGTCGTCCTGCACCTGGAAGGCCAGGCCGATCGCCTGTGCATAGGTCTGCAAGGCATCCAGTTGCGCCTGTTCGGCGCGGGCGCTGGCCAGGGCGCCGAGGCGCACGCTGGCTTCGATCAGCGCGCCGGTCTTGTGCCGGTGCATGAACTCCAGCGCCTGCTGGTCCAGCTTCAGGCCAACCGAGCCCAGGTCGATGGCTTGGCCACCGACCATGCCTGCCGGGCCGGCAGCCTTGGCCAGGGCCTGGACCATGGCCAGGCGAATGCTGTCAGCCTGCGGGCTCAGACGCGGGTCGAGCAAGGCGCTGAAGGCCAGACTCTGCAAACCGTCGCCGGCGAGGATCGCGCAGGCTTCATCGAAGGCTTTGTGGGTGGTCGGCTGGCCGCGGCGCAGGTCGTCGTCATCCATGGCCGGCAGGTCGTCATGCACCAGCGAGTACGCGTGGATCAGTTCCACCGCACAGGCTGCGCCGTTGGCCTGTTCGGCCGGGGCGCCCAATGCTTCGCAGGCCGCGTAAGCCAGCAGCGGACGAACGCGTTTGCCACCGTTCATCACGCTGTAGTGCATGGCGGCGTAAAGGCGTTCGAGTTCCTTGGTCGGGGCGACGAACAACGGTTCGAGGGCGGCGTCGACCCGCGCCTGGCAGCTGGCCTGGTAGGTGCCGATCATGCTTCCGGCTCCGCGTCGAAGGGCTGAGCAGCTAGTTCGCCATCGCGTTCCAGCAGGATTTGCACCTTCTGTTCGGCCTGGGCCAGGGCACCCTGGCAATCGCGGGTCAGGGCGATGCCTTGCTCGAAGGCGGCCAGCGACTCTTCCAGCGACAACTCGCCGTTCTCCAGGCGCTCGACCAGTGCTTGCAGGTCTGCGAGGGATTGCTCGAAATCGAGGGAGGCTTTTTTGCGGGCCATGGCGACTGTCTCGGTGGCATTCAGAACGGCGCGACACTAGCAGAGCGGGGCGGGGGGAGCAAACTTCAGGGGCAACGCTGTTGGTTTCAAGGGCCCTTTCGCGGGCTTGCCCGCTCCCACAGGTACATCACAGTCTTCAAGACCTGTAGTGCACCTGTGGGAGCGGGCAAGCCCGCGAATGGCCCCAAGGTGGCCTGTCAGGCTGGCTCTGCTTCCAGCTCCAGCATGGCCTCACGGTACCGCGCCAGTTCCTCGATGGTCAGCACCGGCAGATTGTATTGCCGCGCATACACCGCCACTTGCTCGCCACGGGCCATCGTGCCATCGGGGTTCATCAGTTCGCACAGCACTGCCGCCGGGCGCAACCCGGCCAGGCGTGCCAGGTCCACCGAGCCTTCGGTGTGGCCACGGCGGGTCAGCACCCCGCCATTGCGGGCGCGCAGCGGGAATACATGCCCCGGGCTGACGATATGGCGCTGCTCCGCAGTAGAGCGCAATGCCGCGCCAATGGTGGTGATGCGGTCCTGGGCGGACACCCCGGTGGTAATGCCTTCCGCCGCCTCGATGGTGACGGTGAAGCCGGTGCCATGGCGGGCCTGGTTGTTCTGCACCATGGGTGCCAGTTGCAGTTCGTCGACGGTGGCCTCGTCCAGGCACAGGCAGACGATGCCGCTGCAATCGCGAATCATCATGGCCATGGTCTGCAGCGAGATGTTCTCGGCGGCGGCGATGATGTCCGCTTCGTCCTCGCGGTCGTCGTCGTCGAGCAGCAGCACAGGGCGCCCGGCCCGGAAGGCGGCGATGGCGGCGCTGACATTGGGGAATTGCGGGTGGTGCGTGGTGGACATGAAACGCTCCTCGTGAATGATCGATGAACGTCTCGGGGCGAACAAAATGCGCGCGCAGGGGCGCCCGGATGGCCCCTGCCTGACGCCTTCTTTCATCCGGACTATGACCGTCGGCTCTGGAGTCTCACCAGATCTGCTGACCCCCGGCATGGCCGGGGCGCTCGCGGGCTCATCTTTCGATTTACCGCCGGTGGGGACTTTCACCCCGCCCTGAAGACCCGCCAAGCATACAGCACATTGCCACCTCGCTGGCAACCGACGGCTCTACGACCTTTGGCGGTATCATTCGGCTATGCATTCGAGGAACAGCCCCATGGACATTCTTCAGGTCGCCGGCGGCAAGCCGGTCAAGTTGTGGACCGACGGCGTACCGGTGGAAGACGACGCCCGCAAGCAACTGCTCAACACGGCGAGGATGCCGTTCATCTTCAAGCACCTGGCTGTGATGCCGGACGTGCATCTGGGCAAGGGCTCGACCATCGGCAGTGTGATCCCCACGGTTGGCGCGATCATCCCCGCCGCGGTGGGTGTGGATATCGGCTGCGGCATGATCGCCGCGCGCACGTCGCTGCACGCCCGCGACTTGCCGGATAACCTGCATGGCCTGCGCAATGCCATCGAGCACGCCGTGCCGCATGGCAAGACCTTCGGCAAACGCGACCAGGGCGCCTGGGCCGATGTGCCGGCCCAGGCTGACAAGGCCTGGGGGCGGTTGGCCGGGCGCTTCAAGGCCATCACCGACAAGTACCCGCGGCTGGAGAAGACCAATAACCGCCATCACCTGGGGACGCTGGGCGGCGGCAACCACTTCATCGAGGTGTGCCTGGACGAGGCCGACCGCGTCTGGTTCATGCTGCACAGCGGCTCCCGGGGCGTGGGCAATGCCATCGGCAACCTGTTCATCGAACTGGCCCAGGCCGACATGCGCCAGCACCTGGCCAACCTGCCGGACAAGGACCTGGCGTATTTCGAGGAAGGCAGCCGCCATTTCGCCGACTACGTCGAAGCGGTGGAGTGGGCGCAGGACTACGCCAGGCAGAACCGCGAACTGATGATGCTGGCGGTGGTCGGTGCGGCTCGCAAGGCGCTGGGCAAACCGTTCGAGGCCAGCCTGGAAGCGGTGAACTGCCACCATAACTATGTGCAGCGCGAGCAGCATTTTGGCCGAGAGGTGCTGGTGACGCGCAAGGGGGCGGTGTCGGCGCAGAAAGGGCAGTTGGGCATCATTCCCGGCTCGATGGGGGCCAAGAGCTTCATCGTGCGAGGGCTGGGCAACGAGGAGTCTTTCTGTTCCTGCAGCCATGGTGCCGGCCGGGTGATGAGCCGGACCAAGGCCAAGAGCCGCTTCACCGTGGAAGACCAGCGGCGGGCCACGGCGCATGTGGAATGCCGCAAGGACAAGGAGGTGATCGACGAGATCCCCATGGCCTACAAGGACATCGATGCGGTGATGCGCGCGCAGCAGGACTTGGTGGAGGTGGTGCACACCTTGCGGCAGGTGGTGTGTGTGAAGGGCTGACGGGTTTACCGAGATATCCCTTCATTCGAGCCGTGGTATGACTTCTGATAATCAGATTTTTCCCGTTGCGCGTAGGCCATTTCTGAAATAGCTTCCTAGCGCCCTTGAGCCATTGCGGTGGTGTTCCTGGCGGCCTAGTGTGGCCCTGTCGTTGCCAAATCAGCGACCGGGCCTGCAAGCCTGTCCAGAGCAAAATGCCGATCACCGATGCCAATGGCATGCCATTGCGCGCGCTTAATGGTGGCTGCGTACGGGAGGTTTTCGAACCTGCCGGATTTTGCTCTCTGCCGGTCTTGCAGACCCGTACGTGGCTGCCACCCATCACACTGCAAGTCATGAGTGGCAGCTCTAGCCAACCTAATAGAGAGTGTCACCATGCTTAAGATTGTTCCTGATCCACCCCACGATATTCATTCCCTTGAAGACACCCTGATCCAGGCCACGGACTACGTGCTGTGCGCCACAACCGTGGTGCATCAGGCAATGTTGTTGCAGCCCAAGTCGCCAGCGTCGATTTTGATGATGACGTCGATGCATGAACTGGAGACGCTGCGGGCTTTGCTGGAGTCGGCATTGATTCAGGTGCAGATGCCCACTGGGCCCAGGACTTTGCACTAGGGCATAAGCAATGTGTTGCCTGTTCCGACCTCTTCGCGGGCACGCCCGCTCCCACAGGATCTTCACAGTACTCAAGACTTGCACAGTACCTGTGGGAGCGGGCGTGCCCGCGAAAGGGCCAGAGCAAGCAGTCGAGAAATTTCAGGGGGATTCAACAATGACCACAGAAGACACCCAGTTCACCGTCGGCAAAACCACCTTCTACCAAGGCGAACACGGCACCCATCCACTGTTCCGCATCGAGCCCGGCATCCCCTGCCGCGATGCCCGCGAGCAGT
>NZ_JBKGFP010000142.1:0-25185 GCF_046557535.1 Pseudomonas sp. S1(2024) | reverse complement strand
CTTGCCCGCTCCCACAGGGACAGCACAGGCCATGAATGCCGTGCGATCCCTGTGGGAGCGGGCAAGCCCGCGAAAAGGCCAGTACAGAAACCGCAGGAATCAAGGCATCAGGCCACCTTTCGTCCCCTCGCAAGAGAAATTTCCAGCCACCTCTTGCACAACAAATATTATGGTATACCATCAGACAACAAGAGCTGATAACCCTCACCAGGAGCCACCCATGAGTTTCGAAATCCGCAAGATCGTCACCTACTCCGAAGAGACCCGCATCGAAGGCGGCAAGGCCACCGACAAGCCGGTGACCATGGTCGGCCTGGCCGTCGTGATCAAGAACCCATGGGCCGGTCGCGGTTTCGTTGAAGATCTGAAGCCGGAAATCCGTGCCAACTGCTCGGACCTGGGTGCCCTGATGGTCGAGCGCCTGACTGCCGCCATCGGCGGCGCCGACAAGATCGAAGCCTACGGCAAGGCCGCAGTCGTCGGTGCCGACGGCGAAATCGAACACGCCTCGGCGGTGATCCACACCCTGCGCTTCGGCAACCACTACCGTGAAGCGGTACAGGCCAAGAGCTACCTGAGCTTCACCAACAAGCGCGGCGGCCCGGGTACCTCGATCCAGATCCCGATGATGCAGAAGGACGACGAAGGCCTGCGCTCGCACTACATCACCCTGGAAATGCAGATCGAAGATGCCCCGCGCGCCGATGAAATCGTCGTGGTCCTGGGCGCCTCCGACGGCGGCCGCCTGCACCCGCGCATCGGCAACCGCTACATCGACCTGGAAGAACTGGCTGCCGAAAAAGCCAACGCTCAATAACAACAACCAAGACGGGCCGGGGCGTGGCGTGCTTACCCGCCGCGCCCGACCTTCAAGGAGCGCCCTCCATGATTCAGCCTGTCGCTGAACGCACACCCGCCGGCACCAGCTACCTGTCCGTCGGCCAGGGCCAACCCGTGGTACTGATCCACGGCGTGGGCCTGAACAAGGAAATGTGGGGCGGTCAGTTCGTTGGCCTGGCCAACGACTACCGCGTCATCGCCTACGACATGCTCGGCCACGGCCAGAGCGCGCTGCCAGCCGCGGACATCGGCCTGGAAGGTTATGCCGCGCAACTCGCCGAACTGCTCGACCACCTGCAGATCGCGCAAGCCACCGTGATCGGCTTTTCCATGGGCGGCCTGGTCGCCCGGGCGTTCGCCCTCGAATACCCACAGCGCCTGGCTGCACTGGTAGTGCTCAACAGCGTGTTCAACCGCACCCCCGAGCAGAGTGCCGGCGTTATCGCCCGCGCCGCCCAGGCTGCGCAGCTTGGCCCCGACGCCAACGTCGACGCCGCGCTCGACCGCTGGTTCAGCCGTGAATACAAGGCTGCCAACCCGGCGCAGGTCGCCGCCATTCGCCAGGTGCTGGCGAGCAACGACCCGCAGGGCTACCACACCACTTATTCGCTGTTCGCCACCCAGGACATGTACCGCGCCGCCGACCTGGCCAGTATCCAGGTGCCGACGCTGATCGCCACCGGCGAACTCGACTCGGGCTCCACCCCGGCCATGACCCGCCAGCTTGCTGCCAGCATTCCTGGCGCACACAGCGTGGTCCTCGCCGAGCAACGGCATATGATGCCGGTGGAAGCACCGCGCGAAGTCAACAAGATGCTGCTGGACTTCCTCGCGCAAGCCCGCACCCTCACCGAATCCGCCAAGGGGATTGTTGCATGACCCTCGTTCGTTTCCAGATGTGCATCGACGGCCAATGGCGCGATGCCCAGAGCGGCAAGACCTTCGACAGCCTCAACCCGGCTACCGCCCAGGCATGGGCGCAATTGCCCGACGCCGACGAGGCCGATGTCGAGCTGGCCGTGCAGGCCGCCCAGCGCGCCTTCGACAGCAAGGAGTGGCGCAGCATCACCGCCACCGCGCGCGGCAAGCTGCTGCGTCGCCTGGGTGACCTGATTGCCGAAAACAAGGAACACCTGGCCCAGCTGGAAAGCCGTGACAACGGCAAGCTGATCCGCGAAACCCGCGGCCAGGTCGGCTACCTGCCAGAGTTCTTCCACTACACCGCAGGCCTTGCCGACAAGCTTGAAGGCGGCACCCTGCCGCTGGACAAGCCCGACCTGTTCGCCTACACCGTGCACGAGCCGATCGGCGTGGTGGCCGGGATCATCCCGTGGAACAGCCCGCTGTACCTCACCGCCATCAAGCTGGCCCCGGCCCTGGCCGCCGGCAACACCATCGTGCTCAAGCCGTCCGAGCACGCCTCGGCGACCATCCTCGAGCTGGCCCGCCTGGCCCTCGAGGCCGGCTTCCCGGCCGGTGTGGTCAACGTGGTCACCGGCTACGGCCCCAGCACCGGCGCGGCGCTGACCCGCCACCCGCTGGTGCGCAAGATCGCCTTCACCGGCGGCGCCGCCACCGCCCGCCACGTGGTGCGCAGCAGCGCCGAGAACTTCGCCAAGCTGTCGCTGGAGCTGGGCGGCAAGTCGCCGAACATCATTTTCGCCGATGCCGACCTGGACAGCGCCATCAACGGCGCCGTGGCAGGCATTTATGCCGCCTCCGGGCAAAGCTGCGTGGCCGGCTCGCGTCTGCTGGTGCAGGACGAGATCTTCGACGAGTTCGTCGAACGCCTGATCGCCCGCGCCAGGCGCATCCGCATCGGCAACCCGCAGGACGATGCCAGCGAAATGGGCCCCATGGCCACCGCGCAACAGCTGGCCGTGGTCGAAGGCCTGGTGGCTGCTGCCAAGGCCGAAGGCGCCAAGCTGCACATGGGCGGCAAGCGTGCCGAGGTCGAGGGTGACGGCTGGTTCTACGAGCCGACCCTGTTCGAGTGCGACAGCAACTCGATGACCATCATGCAGGAAGAGGTGTTCGGCCCGGTTGCCGCGGTAATCCGCTTCAAGACCGAGGAAGAGGCCCTGGCCATCGCCAACGACTCGCAGTTCGGCCTGGCCGCCGGCATCTGGACCCGCGACCTGGGCCGTGCCCACCGCCTGGCCCGCGACGTGCGTTCGGGGATCATCTGGGTCAACACCTACCGTGCCGTGTCGGCCATGGCGCCGATCGGCGGGTTCAAGAACAGCGGCTACGGCCGTGAGAGCGGCATCGATTCGGTGCTGGCCTATACCGAGCTGAAGACGGTGTGGATCAACCTGTCCACCGCGCCGATGCCCGACCCGTTTGTGATGCGCTAAGAGGTAGCACGAGATGATCGAACCAGGCATCTACAAAGACGTGATGGGCTCGTTCCCGTCCGGCGTCACCGTGGTCACCACCCTGGACGCCGACGGTGGCATCGTCGGCATCACCGCCAGCGCGTTCAGCGCGCTGTCGATCGACCCGGCGCTGGTGCTGTTCTGCCCCAACTACGCCTCCGACACCTACCCCATCCTGCGTGACAGCAAGCAGTTCGCGATTCACCTGCTGTCCGCCGACCAGACCGCCGAGGCCTATGCCTTCGCCGGCAAGGGCAAGGACAAGGCCAAAGGCATCGAATGGCACCTGAGCGAGCTGGGCAACCCGCTGCTGGCCAAGGCCACGGCGATCATCGAATGCGAGCTGTGGCGCGAGTACGACGGCGGTGACCACGCGATCATCGTCGGCGCGGTGAAGAACCTGGTGCTGCCGGCCGAGCCGGTGACCCCGATGGTCTACCACAAGGGCAAGCTGGGCGCCCTGCCCCCCTTGGGTTGATAGACCGCGTTGGCTTCTTCGCGGGCTCGCCCGCTCCCACAGGTACTGCGCAGGTTTCAGCACCTGTGCAATCCCTGTGGGAGCGGGCAAGCCCGCGAAGAAGCCAACACCGATGACCCTGTTTTTAGGGGCCGCGTCATCGTCTCACCCTGGGTTGCGTCCCCTGTTTTATTTTGGAGTACTGCACATGAGCAATGAAAAGTACGAAAAAGGCCTGCAGATCCGCACCCAGGTACTGGGCGAGGACTACGTCAACCGCTCGATCCAGAACGCCGACGACTTCACAAAGCCGTTGCAGGAGCTGGTCACCGAATACTGCTGGGGCCACGTCTGGGGCCGCGAAGGCTTGTCGCTCAAAGAGCGCAGCATGATAAACTTGGCCATGATTTCCGCGCTCAACCGGCCCCACGAGCTCAAGCTGCACATTCGCGGCGCCTTGCGTAATGGCCTGAGCCGTGAACAGATTCGCGAGATCCTGCTCCAGGTCGGCATTTATTGCGGCGTGCCCGCGGCGGTGGACAGTTTCCGCCTGGCCCGCGAAGCGTTCGCTGAAGCCGATGCGGAGTCAACCCGTTAACACCGGGCTGTTCGAACCCACGCAAGGAGCACCCAAGGTTCGTGGTGCTGTTGCGGTTGCGGCCGGGCAGCCTCTTTAAGAGCGCACTTGATGAAACGCCAGCCACTCGACGACAGCTTCAAGGTCAATCGCAACCCCGTTACCCTGCGCGAAATCGTGCTCGACAAGCTGCGCGCCGCGATCATGAACTTCCACCTGCTGCCAGGCGATCGCCTGGTCGAGCGCGACCTCTGCGACCGCCTCGGCGTCAGCCGCACCTCGGTGCGTGAAGCCCTGCGCCACCTGGAATCCGAAGGCCTGGTGGAGTTCGCCGACGCCAAGGGCCCGCGCGTGGCCATCATCACCCTGGAAGACGCCCGCGATATCTACGAGCTGCGCTGCGTGCTCGAAGGCCTGATCGTGCAGCTGTTCACCCTGAACGCAAAGGCCAAGGACATCCGCGCCCTGGAGCGCGCGCTGGAGGTCAACCGCGAAGCCCTCGAGGAAGGCGAACTGCAACAGGTGCTGGACTCGGTACAAGGTTTCTACGATGTGCTGCTGGAAGGCTCCGGCAACCAGGTGGCCGCCCAGCAGCTGCGCCAGTTGCAGGCGCGCATCAGCTACCTGCGCGCCACCTCGGTGTCGCAGGAGAACCGCCGCGGTGCCAGCAACCGCGAAATGGAAAAGATCGTCGAGGCGATCAAGAGCGGCGACCCGCTGGTTGCCCACCAGGCCTCGGTTGACCACGTCCGCGCCGCCGCCAAGGTGGCCCTGGACTACCTGCGCCAGAAGCAGGATGACAACGTCAAGGTGCGCGAGATGGTTGAGCCCCTGGCCTTGAAGGACCCACGCATATAAGCCACCCACAGGCCACCGATCATGCCCAACGCCCCGCGCTACTGCCCGCACTGCACCACGGAACTGGCCCGGGGCGTTCCCACAGGCGACACCCACGAACGCCTGCACTGCACCGGCTGCGGCTACATCCACTACATCAACCCGAAGATCATCGCCGGCTGCATCATCGAGCGTGATGGCAAGTACCTGCTATGCCAGCGCGCCATCCCGCCGCGCCCCGGCACCTGGACCTTGCCGGCCGGGTTCATGGAGGCCGGCGAGACCACCGAGCAGGCGGCCTTGCGCGAGGTCTGGGAAGAAAGCGGCGTACGCGCCGAAATCGTCTCGCCGTACTCGATCTTCAGCGTCCCGAAGATAAGCGAGGTCTATATCATCTTCCGCGCCATCGCCACCGAGGAAACCGGGCAGTACGGGGCGGAAACGCTGGCCTACAGGTTCTTCGAGCCCGACGAGATCCCGTGGGATGAAATCTACTACCCGGCAATCCGGCAGATACTCGAGCGCTATATCCTCGAGCGGCAAGCCGGGGTTTATGGCATCTACATGGGCAATGACGACACTGGCAAGGTGCACTTCATTCGCTAGCTTGTACCGGCCCTATCGCCGGCAAGCCAGCTCCCACCTGGACCGCATCGACTTCAAGTCATGTGCAGTCCTGTGGGAGCTGGCTTGCCGGCGATAGGGCCGGTACAGCCACCAAAAATTCTCGCCAAACGTCTATTCTGGATGCACCCTTAAGGCCTTACGCAAAAGGACCAGCAGAGCACATGGCAAAATGGCTAGACGGCGGCGGTCTGATGGCCGAGCGCATCCGCAACCACGATTGGGCCGCCACCCCGCTGGGCCCGCTGGAGCACTGGCCCGACCCGCTGAAAACCAGCCTGGCGCTGTGCCTGGCCTCGCGCTTTCCGCAAGCCGTGCTCTGGGGCCCTGACCTGCTCACCCTGCACAACGACGCTTTCTCACAGATTCTCGGGCAGAAGCCCTCGGCATTGGGCATCCCCTTCCGCGCCGTGTGGCAGGAGGCCTGGGCCGACATCGGCCACATGGCCAACCGCGCCCTGGCCGGCGAGGCGGTGTACATCGAAGACTTCCCGCTCGTCATCGACCGCAACGGCGGCCCCGAACGGGCCTATTTCACCTTCTGCTACAGCCCCATCCGCGACCACGACGGCAAGGTCCTTGGCATGCTGGATACAGTCACCGAAACCACCGCCAGCGTGCTCGCCAACCAGCGCCTGAGGTTCCTCGACGACCTGGGCCGTGCCGTGGCCGACGCTACCGACCCGAACCAGATCCTTGCCACTACCACGCGCATGCTGGTCGAGCACCTGCAACTGTCGAGTTGTGCCTACGCGGTGATGGAGCCAGACGAAGACGGTTTCACCATCTGCGGTGACGCCGTGGCGCCCGGCTCGCCGCATCTGTTGGGCCGCTATCGATTGCAGGATTTTGGCAAGCTGGCGCTCGGCCGCCTGCGCAATGGCCTGCCGTTGGTCATCCAGGACAACCTGAGCGAGCTGTCCCCGGACGAAGCTGCCACCTTCCAGGCCATCGGCATTACCGCGACCATTTGCATGCCCCTGATCAAAGGCGGCCGACTGACCGCGCTGATGGCCATCCACGACAAGGTGCCACGGGAGTGGACCCACTATGAACAGACGCTGATCAGTGAAGTCACCGAGCGCTGCTGGGCGCATATCCAGCGGGTACAGGCCCACGCCGAGGTCCGCGAAGCCATGGCGGCACTGGAGGCGCTGAATGCCACCCTCGAACAGCGCGTGGATGAACGCACCAGCCAGTTGCTGCACACAGAAGCCGTGCTGCGCCAGACCCAAAAGCTCGAAGCCATTGGCCTACTTACCGGTGGCGTGGCTCATGACTTCAACAACCTGCTGACCATCATTCGCTCGTCGCTGCATTTTCTGCAGCGCCCCAACCTCGATGCACAGCGTCGCGAACGCTATCTCAAGACCATGTCCGACACTGTCGACCGCGGCACCAAGCTGACCGGCCAGTTACTGGCCTTCGCCCGCCGCCAGGCCTTGAGCCCGCAAGTGTTCGAGGCCGGGCCACGGCTGGAGGCCATGGCCGACATGCTCGACACTGCCACCGGTGCGCGGATCCAGGTCGAGCTGCAGTTGCCACAGGCGCCTTGCCATATCCGCGCCGACCTCAATCAACTGGAAACTGCGGTAATCAACCTGATGCTCAACGGCCGCGACGCCATGGCCGGCGAAGGCACCTTGCAGCTGCGCCTGCAGGCTGACCAGTCACTGCCCGCCCTGCGCGGCCAGGCGCCACAGCCGGGCCCGTTCGCGGCGATTTCGGTGAGCGACAGCGGTGTCGGCATTGCCACCGAACTGCTGGAGCGTATCTTCGACCCGTTCTTCACTACCAAGGCACCGGGTGAAGGCACCGGGCTCGGGCTGTCGCAGGTGTTCGGTTTTGCCAGGCAGTCCGGGGGCGATGTGCAGGTGAAAAGTGTGCCGGGCCAGGGCACCACCTTTACCTTGTACCTGCCCCAGGAGCCGCCGCCTGAGGCCTAGCGGTCAACGCCGCCCTTCGGCCAGCATGCGCACGGCCAGGCCCGCCAGCACCGTACCCATCAGCCAGCGCTGAACCTGCTGCCATAGCGGGCGACCGCCGAGGAATACGGCGATCGACCCGGCCATGATCGCGATCAGTGCATTGACCGAAACGCTGATGGCGATCTGCGTCGACCCCAGCACCAGCGACTGCAGCAGGACGCTGCCATGCCCCGGCTCGATGAACTGCGGCATCAACGACAGGTACATGACGGCGATCTTGGGGTTTAGCAGGCTGGTGGCAAAGCCCATGGTGAACAGCCGCCGCGGGCTGTCGGCAGGCAGGTCGCGAACCTGGAACGGCGACCGGCCACCAGGGCGCAGCGCCTGCCAGGCCAGGTACAACAGGTACAGCGCGCCACCGATGCGCAGCGCGTCGTAGGCAAAAGGCACGGCCATCACCAGGGCGGTGATGCCCAGCGCGGCGCAGAACATGTAGATGACGAAGCCCAGGGCCACACCACCCAACGAAATCAGCCCGGCCTTGCGGCCCTGGCAGATCGAGCGGGAGATCAGGTAGATCATGTTCGGCCCTGGGGTCAGGACCATGCCGAGGCAGATCAGGGCGAAGGTGAGCAGTTGCGTGGTTTCGGGCATGGGGCACATCCTGGTTGTGCGTTGAAGTGCTGCGAGTTTATCCGAGGCCATGCATGTCGTCTTTACCCTTGGCTCTCGCCTGCCAGGTTAACGCGGCAACCTGTAGGAGCGGCCAACGCACGCCAGTGAGTCAGCTGATCTGGCCGGCTATCAAGCCCAGGGCCACCGTGATCATCGCCACCCCCGACACCCGGCCAACCAGCTTCGCCGCCCCCGGCCGGGTGCTCAACACGGCTTTGGCGCCATAACCGACCAGCGAGTAGATCACCAACGAGCTGCACAGGTGCACCAGGCCCAGCAGCAAGATCTGCAACGGCACCGGCCAGCTCGACTGCGGGTCGGTGAACTGCGGCAACAACGCCAGGAACAGCAAAAACACTTTCGGGTTCAGGCCACTGACGCAAAACCCTTTCAATGCCCAGCGAGACCCCGACTCCCCCGCACCATCCTGCCCGGCCGCCGGCAAGGCCGGGCTCAGCAGCAGGTTGCCACCCAGCCACAGCAGGTAGCTGCACCCCGCCAGGGTCAGCAAGGTCAGCGCCAGCGGGTGGCCGGCCAGCAGGCTGCCGACCCCTGCCGCCACCACCAGGGTCGCGAGGAAATGCCCCGACAACATCCCCGCCACCGCAGGCATCACCCAGCGCCCCCGCATGCCGGCCGAAATGGCATAGGCCCAGTCCGCGCCCGGGGTAATCACGAACAGCATCGACACGGCCCAGAACGCCGTCAGAACACTGAGAGCCACTTGAATCTTCCTTTTTCCACTGCTTTGGGATGACGAAAGATTACGGATTCCGCCGAGGGATTTTCTTTCGTATATTCCCCAACAACCTTCAATTACTGGAAGATCCTTCTCAATGGACAGGACCGATCGAAAAATTCTTGCCGAGCTGCAAAAAGATGGTCGGCTATCGGTGACCGAACTGGCCGACCGTGTGGGGCTCAGCCTGTCGCCCTGTCATCGGCGCTTGAAGGCGCTGGAGGAGTCGGGGGCGATTCTTGGCTATCACGCCCGCTTGGCGCCGAGCGCCCTTGGGTTGAACTTTGCCGCGCTGGTGTTCGTGACCTTGCGCGAAGTCACTCGCCAGCCGGTAGCGGACTTTGAAGCGGCGCTGGCCGAAATCCCGCAGATCGTCGAGGCGCAGCGGCTGTTTGGCGACCCGGATTACCTGCTGCATGTGGTGGCCAAGGATTTGCCGGCGTTCCAGAAGCTGTATGACGAGCAGCTGACCAGCATTCCCAATGTGAAACGGTTGAGTTCGACGCTGGTGATGAAAGAGGTGATTCAGGATCGGTTGTTGCCGATGTAGCGTTGTTGCCTGTGCCGGCCCTTTCGCGGGCCCGCCCGCTCCCACAGGTACGGCGCAGCTTTCAGGTTCTGTGGTGCACCTGTGGGAGCGGGCGAGCCCGCGAAAGGGCCGGCACAGGCAACCATTCAGCTGCCCTGAAAATGCGCACACCGCACCACCACCGCCCACCACAAACTACCTGCCACCCCGCCAGCCCCTCTAGACCAAGCCCTCCCGCCCCCTGGCACCCTCCTTGCTACCGTCGCCCGCTTAACCTTTTGTCAGCCTTAGGTTTTTTAAGGTTTATGGGCACATATTTACTAATTTCTCGTTATCCCCGCGCCCCGCATCATCGCTCCAACAAGAACGCGTCGCCCTTCGCCGGCACGCCCCCGGGCAGCTCCCGATGCCCTACCTTGCCTTGGAGTCAGTCATGACCAGTGCAGCCAATTCGGCACCCCTCATAGAAAAACACACGATCGGCTACGTGCCCCCGCAAGACCGCCATGGAAAGGTAAGGGATCTGTTCACACTGTGGTTCGGCGGCAACATCGCGCCGCTGCCCATCGTCACAGGCGCGCTGGGCGTGCAACTGTTCCACCTGAACCTGGTATGGGGCATCGTCGCCATCCTGGTCGGCCACCTGGTCGGTGGCGTACTGATGGCGCTGCACTCGGCCCAAGGCCCGCAGATGGGCATCCCGCAGATGATCCAGAGCCGCGCCCAGTTCGGCTCGCTCGGCGCGCTGCTGGTGGTGGTGATCGCCGGGGTCATGTACATCGGCTTCTTCGCCTCCAACATTGTCCTCGCCGGCAAGTCGCTGCACGGCGTGGTCGATGCCGTGCCGGTACCGGTGGGCATCGTCATCGGTGCACTGGGCTCGGGCATCATCGGCATCATCGGCTACCGCTTCATCCACGTGCTCAACCGCATCGGCACCTGGGTGCTGGGTATCGGCATCGTGGTCGGCTTTGGCTACATCTTCAGCCACGTGCAGAGCGACGACTTCCTCACCCGCGGCGGCTTCAACCTGGCCGGCTGGCTGGCCACCGTGTCGCTGGCGGCGCTGTGGCAGATCGCCTTTGCGCCCTACGTGTCGGACTACTCGCGCTACCTGCCGGCGGACGTGAAGGTCAGCTCGACGTTCTGGACTACCTACCTGGGCTCGGCCCTGGGTTCGAGCCTGTCGTTCATCTTCGGCGCCGTGGCGGTGCTGGCGATCCCGGCCGGCATGGACACCATGGATGCAGTCAAGCTGGCCACCGGTACCCTCGGCCCGATCATGCTGGTGCTGTTCCTGCTCAGCGTGATCAGCCACAACGCACTCAACCTGTATGGCGCAGTGCTGTCGATCATCACCCTGGTGCAAACCTTCGCCCACCGCTGGATCCCCACCGCCAAGAGCCGCGCCGTGCTGTCGCTGGTAGTACTGACGGCCTGCTGCGTGGTGGCGGTGTTCGCCTCGGCGGACTTCATCGGCCACTTCGTCGACATGGTGTTGGTGCTGCTGGTGGTGCTGGTACCGTGGACTGCGATCAACCTGATCGACTTCTATGCCATCCACAAGGGTGACTACGATATCCAGTCGATCTTCCAGGTCGATGGCGGTATCTACGGGCGCTACAACCCGCAGGCGCTGATCGCCTATGCCGTGGGTATCGTGGTGCAGATCCCGTTCATGAACACGCCGCTGTATGTCGGGCCGATTTCCGAGCATATCAACGGAGCGGACCTGTCGTGGCTGGTGGGGCTGGCGGTTACTTCGCCGCTTTACTGGTGGCTGGCCAGCCGTGATAGCGCCTACCGTCGCCGGCAGATGAGTGCCAAGGTGGCCATGGGGCACTGATTCAACCAGTGCCGGCCTCTTCGCGGGCTTGCCCGCTCCCACAGGGACACCACAGCCTTCGAGGCCGGTGACATTCCTGTGGGAGCGGGCAAGCCCGCGAAGAGGCCGGTACAGGCAACACATCAATCAGAGGTTGTAGGCCCGCTCATTGTGCTCCGCCAGGTCCAGCCCCTGTTCTTCCTCTTCCCGGCTGGCCCGCAGCCCGATGGTCAGCTTGATCGCCCCCAGAATCGCCCAACTCACCACAAAGCAATACACGAAGGTGAACGCCACCCCCTTCAACTGCACCAATGCCTGCCCGACCGGTGATGCACCCTCCACATAGCCGCCCAACGCAGGCGCGGCAAAGACCCCGGTAAGGATCGCGCCGACCATTCCGCCCACGCCATGCAGGCCGAACACATCCAGGCTGTCGTCATAACCCAGCGCCTGTTTCAACCGGGTCACGGCAAAGAAGCAGATGGCCCCGGTCAACAACCCGATCACCAGCGCGCCCAACGGCCCGACGAATGCACAGGCCGGGGTAATCCCGACCAACCCTGCCAAAGCCCCTGAAGCCGCACCCAAGGCCGTCGGCCGACCATGCGCCACCTTCTCGGTCAGCAACCAGCCGACAATCCCCGCACAGGCCGCCACCATGGTCGCCAGCATCACCACCCCTGCCGCCTGGTTGGCCGCGAGCCCCGAGCCGACGTTGAAGCCGAACCAGCCCACCCACAGCAACCCGGCGCCCACCAAGGTGAAACCGAGGTTGTGCGGCGGCATGGCCACCTGCGGGTAGCCCTTGCGCTTGCCCAGCATCAACGCCGCAGCCAGCGCTGCCACGCCGGAGTTGATATGCACGGCGGTACCGCCGGCAAAGTCCAGCACACCCCAGTTGACCATCAACGCCCCCGGCCCGCCCCAGACCATATGCGCGATCGGCGCGTACACCAGCACGAACCAGGCGGCCATGAACAGCAACGAAGCACTGAACTTCATGCGCTCGGCAAAACCACCGGCAATCAACGCCGGGGTAATGATGGCGAAGGTCAGCTGGAACACTGCGAACACGCCTTCGGGGATGGTGCCGACCAGGCTGTCATGGCCGATGTCCAGCATCAGCGCCTTGCCCAGCCCGCCAATGAAGCTGTTGAGGGTCAGCTGGCCCTCGACCATGCCGGTGGTGTCTACCACCAGGCTGTAGCCGAACAGCACCCAGAGAATGCCGATCACCCCGGCAACGGCGAACAGCTGGGTGAATACCGAGAGGAAGTTCTTGGCCCGCACCATGCCACCGTAGAACAGTGCCAGGCCCGGGATGCACATCATCAGCACGAACATCGCGGCGCAGATCATCCAGGCGGTGTTTCCGGTGTCCAGGGTGGCATCGGCGGCGTGGGCCCGGGTGGTCAGGGCTAACAACATTACAGCGAGGGTGAGGTGCTTCATGGAGTCACTCCTGTGTGAATGGTGGGGGTGCCCGGGGGCTGCCTTGCAGCCCATCGCGACACGAGGCCGCTCCTACAGGGGACCGCGCAGGCTCAGAGACGCGGTCCGCTGTAGGAGCGGCCTTGTGCCGCGAATGGGCCGCAAAGCGGCCCCAATTACCGATAACTCAGTACTGCGCCTGCCCCGGCACCCAGGCGGTCCCCGCCAACGGCACCCGTGCCATCGCCGCAGCCTCCACGGTCAACGCCACCAGGTCCTCCGGGTCGAGGTTGTGCAAGTGCGACTTGCCACACGCCCGCGCCATGGTCTGCGCCTCCAGCACAAGCACCCGCAGGTAGTTGGCCAGCCGGCGCCCGGCCTCCTCCGGGTTCAGGCGCCTGGCCAGCTCCGGGTCCTGGGTGGTAATGCCGGCCGGGTCGCGGCCGTTCTGCCAGTCGTCATAGAAACCGGCCGCAGAACCGATCTTCTTCAGTTCGGCATCCAGCCGCGGGTGGTTGTCACCCAGCGCGATCAACGCCGCAGTACCAATGGCCACCGCATCAGCCCCGAGGGCCATGGCCTTGGCCACGTCGGCGCCATTGCGAATACCCCCGGAAACGATCAGCTGCACCTTGCGGTGCATGCCCATTTCCTGCAGCGCCTGCACTGCCTGGGGGATGGCCGGCAGGATCGGGATGCCGACGTGCTCGATGAACACTTCCTGAGTCGCGGCGGTACCGCCCTGCATGCCGTCGAGCACGATCACATCGGCACCGGCCTTCACCGCCAGCTTCACGTCGTAGTACGGGCGGCTGGCGCCGATTTTCACGTAGATGGGTTTTTCCCAGTCGGTGATCTCGCGGATCTCGGCAATCTTGATCGCCAGGTCATCCGGCCCGGTCCAGTCCGGGTGGCGACAGGCGCTACGCTGGTCGACGCCGATCGGCAAGGTGCGCATGCCCGCCACCCGCTCGGTCACCTTCATGCCGAGCAGCATGCCGCCACCGCCCGGCTTGGCACCCTGGCCGAGGACGATCTCGATGGCATCGGCCTTGCGCAGGTCGTCGGGGTTCATGCCGTAGCGCGACGGCAGGTACTGGTACACCAGGTGCTGCGACTGGCCGCGTTCCTCCGGGGTCATGCCGCCGTCGCCAGTGGTGGTGCTGGTGCCGGCGATGGTCGCACCACGGCCCAAGGCCTCTTTGGCGTTGGCCGACAGCGCGCCAAAGCTCATGCCGGCGATGGTCACCGGAATTTTCAGGTGGATCGGCTTCTTGGCGAAGCGGGTGCCCAGCAGCACATCGGTGCCGCACTTCTCGCGGTAGCCTTCCAGCGGGTAGCGCGACACGCTGGCACCGAGCAGCAGCAGGTCATCGAAGTGCGGCACGCGGCGCTTGGTGCCGCCGCCGCGGATGTCGTAGATGCCGGTTTCGGCGGCACGCTGGATTTCCTGGATGGTCAGGCGGTCGAAGGTGGCCGACTCACGCAGTACCGGGGGGAATTGCTCGCTCATGGGAATGCTCCTGGATCAGTACGCGCTGGCGTTGTCGACTTTGAAGTTGTACAGCTGGCGAGCCGAGCCGTAGCGTTTGAAATCGGCAGCCTTGTGGTCCAGGCCGGCCTTGTTCAGCAGTTCCTGCAGCTCTTGCAGGTGCTCGGCGCGCATCTCTTTCTCGATGCAGTCCGAACCCAGTGACTGCACCGAACCCTTGACGTAGATGCGCACCTCGTACAGCGAATCGCCCAGCGCATCGCCGGCATCGCCACACACCACCAAACGCCCGGCCTGGCCCATGAAGCAGCTCATGTGGCCGATGCTGCCGCCGACGACGATATCCACGCCCTTCATGGAAATACCGCAGCGCGCGCCGGCATCACCCTCGATCACCAGCAGCCCGCCATGGGCTGTGGCGCCGGCGGCCTGGGAGGCGCTGCCCTTGACCCGCACCGTGCCGGACATCATGTTCTCGGCCACACCGACACCGACGTTGCCATGCACGGTGACGCTGGCCTGCTGGTTCATGCCGGCGCAGTAGTAGCCGGCGTGGCCTTCGATATCCACGGCCACGGCGGTGTTGATGCCCACGGCCAGGTTGTGCTTGCCGTCGGGGTGGGTCACCCGCCATTCGTGGTCCTGCACCTCACCGTGCAGGGACTGGTTGAGGACACGCACCGAGGTGCTGGAAAGGTCGATCGTATTCATGTGGTTCTCCAGTGGTTCGGTGGCAGGTCAGGCGCTTTCGCGTTCCCAGACGTACAGGGTGGCCGGCGCCGGTTCCCAGACCTTGGCGTTCTCGATGCCCGGCAGGCTGGCCAGTGCCTGGTACTCCGAGGCCATGGCCACGTAGTCGTCGGTCTCGGCCAGCACGGCGGGCTTGCAGGCGATCGGGTCGCGGATCACGGCAAAGCCATTGCGGGTGCCGATGGCGAAGGTGAAGAAGCCGTCCAGGTCTTCCAGGGCGCCATCCAGGGCCTGGGCCAGGCTGTCGCCCTGCTGCAGGCGCCAGGTCAGGTAGCCGGCGGCCACTTCGGTGTCGTTGTCGGTCTCGAAGCTGATGCCTTCGCGCTTGAGCTCCTGGCGCAGGCGGAAGTGGTTGGACAGCGAGCCGTTGTGCACCAGGCACAGGTCGGCGCCGGTGGAGAACGGGTGGCTGCCCTCCATGGTCACGGCGCTTTCGGTGGCCATGCGGGTATGGCCGATGATGTGGCTGCCTTTCATGCCGGCCAGGCCGAAGCGGCTGGAGATTTCCGCCGGCAGGCCCATGCCCTTGAGGATCTCGATGCTCTGCCCGGCGCTCATGATGCGCACGTCAGGGGCCAGTTCGCTCAGGGCCTGGCGGGCCGTCGCCTCGCAGGTGTGTACCTTGAGCACGGCAGCGCTGGCGTTCTGGAACCAGTCCAGCGAGCAGCCCAGGCGCCCTTCCAGCTGGCCCATCAGGGCCGCCCAGGGGTAGTTGACGTCAGTGGCCTGCAGGGTCAGCTTGACCCAGCCATCGGCCACTTCGTCGCCGTAGATGGCAAAGCCGGCGCTGTCCGGGCCACGGTCGGTCATGGCTTCGAGCATGGGTTCGAAGAGCTTGCCGAGCTGGGCTTCCAGCTCGGTTTTTTTCAGGTACAGACCTACGATTCCACACATGATGATGCTCCTTACTAGGCAGTGGGCGACCGCTTTCGTGCTGGCTGCCCAAGGGATTGGGGGCGCTCAGAAGAATTCGGTGTAACGCTGGATTTCCCAGTCGGAGACGTGGCGGCAGTACTCCACCCACTCCATGCGCTTGAGCTTGATGAACTCATCGACGATCTCGGCGCCCAGCACTTCGCGGAACAGCGGGTCGGCCTCCAGGGCGTCGGCGGCTTCCTTCAACGACTGCGGCAGGGTCTTGATGCCACGTGCGGCAATCTCTTCCAGGCTCAGGTTGTAGAGGTTCTCGTTGCACATCTCGCCCGGCTCCAGTTGGCGGTCGATGCCATCGAGGCCGGCGGCAATGATCGCGGCGGTGACCAGGTACGGGTTGCAGCCAGCGTCCGGCAGGCGGAACTCCAGGCGGCCATAGGGGATGCGCACCATCGCCGAGCGGTTGTTGGCGCCGTAGGCGACAAACGCCGGGGCCCAGGTGGCGCCGGAAAGCGAGCGGCCTACCACCAGGCGCTTGTACGAGTTGACCGTGGGCGCGGCGAAGGCGCACAGCGCCGGGCCATGGGCCAGCAGGCCTGCAGCAAAGTGGTAGGCCAGCTTCGACAGGCCCATGCCGCTGCTGTCGGACGGGTCATGGAACAGGTTCTTGTTGGTGCTGCTGGCCAGCGACAGGTGGAAGTGCATGCCATTGCCGGCGCGCTTGGGGTCGGGCTTGGGCATGAACGAACAGATCATGCCCAGGTCGTTGGCGATCTCGCCGGCGGCCATGCGGAAGAAGGTGAAGCGGTCGGCCGACTCCATGGCGTCGCTGTAGGTGTAGTTGATCTCGAACTGGCCGTTGGCGTCCTCGTGATCGATCTGGTAGATGTCGAAGCCCACCGGCTGCAAGGCCTCGGTCAGGCGCTCGAGGAACAGCCGCGAACGCGACAGGCCCTTGTAGTCGTAGCACGGCTTGTCGAGATTGTCGGAGGCATCCACCAGTTGCAGCTTGCCATCCTCGTCGCGGCGGAACAGGCTGAATTCGGGTTCCAGGCCGGTGTTCAGGGTCCAGCCCTTGTCGGCCAGGCGCTGCACCTGCTGCTGCAACACATAACGGCTGTCGTAGGGCCAGGGTTGGCCGTTCACGTGGCCTACGCACACCACCCGGCCGTAGCCGGGCTGCCACGGTACCGGGATCAAGGTGGAAAGGTCGCCGCGGGCCATGAAGTCGGGGCCGTGCGGCTCCATGCCCATGCCGCAGATGGCGAACCCGGCAAAGCCGGCGCCCTCCTCGGCCACCATCTTCAGGCCCGAGACCGGCACCGATTTGGTCTTCGCCGAGCCATGGATATCGACGAACTGTGCCAGCACGTATTTGATGCCGTGCTGATCAAGGGTGCGCTGGGTTTCTGCTGGCAACATGGGTTGAACACTCCTGGGCAAGGGGCAATGATTCCGCACGAGAAACTTACTTTCCTCACAGGAATGCAATGGGCTTGCCAACTTTGTTCAGAGTGCAACCTTGTGTTGCCTGTTCGGGCCTCTTCGCGGGCAGCACAAAACCCCCCAAAAGCCGCCGACAGACGCCCGGGGAGAGAGGGGGTGATGGGACGCCCGCTCCCACAGAGTTCGCCGCATAGCCCTGTGGGAGCGGGCGTGCCCGCGAAGAGGCCGGTACGGGCAGCACAAAACCCAAGCAGATTTCCATGCTCCATTTATGGGAAACTTGTTTTCACCCGAGGAAAGATGTAGCCACCGTAGCTGCATTTCGCACTTTCCCAGTGCGAAAACTTTATTCTTGAACTGAAACCGTGCAGGACATTCGATGCCAACCGAAACCGAACCGCGCCTTCGCCTGGAGCAGTACCTGGGCCTGCAGATCAAGCGCCAGCGCCAGGCCCAGTCCCTCAAGCTCGCCGACGTGGCGCGCATCGCCGGCATCAGCCAAGGCATGCTCAGCAAGATCGAGAACGCCCAGGTGTCCACCAGCCTCGACACTCTCAGCCGCCTGTGCGACGTGCTGGGCATGCCGATGGCCAAGCTGTTCAGCCAATATGACCAGCCCGACGGCAATGCCTTGTTGGTGAAAGCCGGTGAAGGGCTGGAGGTGGTGCGCCGCGGTACCGAGAAAGGCCACACCTACCATTTGCTCAATCACGCCAGGGGGCCGAAGAAGAATTTCGAGGCGTACATGGTGACCATGGACGACGCCAGCGAAGAGTTCCCGACCTTCGCCCACCCCGGCACCGAGTTCCTCCACTTGCTGGAGGGTGAACTGGTGTACCGGCACGGCAACCAGCTCTATCACATGCAGGCCGGTGACAGCCTGACCTTCGACGGCGAGACCCCGCACGGCCCGGAGCAGTTGGTGCAAGTACCCATCCGCCTGTTGTCGATCATGAACTACAGCGACGAGTGACGCGGCGCGCCAGGCACCCGCGGAGAACAGGATGCCAACCGCTGCGCACACTGATGCAAGCGACTAAGCGCCCTCAGGCAGCAGACTGCGATCGAACATGAACGCCCGCTCCCCCTGTGGCGTGTACTGATACAACTGCTGCGGCCGGCCCAGCCTGGGCTGGTTCTTCTCCCCGGTGTCCCTCACCCACCCCAGCTCGCGCAAGCGCTCCAGGCGTTTGCGCAGCGAGGTGTTGTTCACCGCCTGCCCCAGGCACGCCTGCACCGCACCTAGCGCATCCAGCACAGTGAACTTTTCCGCCAGCAGGTACAGCGGCAGGCTGCTGTACACCGTCTTCGCCGCCAGCCGCTCACGGGCGCGCTCCACCAACAGGTTGTGATCAAAGGGCAACAGCACCTTGCGCGCCAATACGCTGTCCAAGTCGAAAAACGCCAGTTGCTCGCCCTCGACGACCTGCCCGGGTTCGAGCAATGCCAGGTAATAGGTGCTGAGTGACCATCCACGCGGGTCGCGGAAAGCATTGCCCTCAGTGCCCACCTGTTCCATGTAGCAAGGTACGACCTGGGTTTTCTCGCGCAGCGCGCGTTCGGCAGCAGCTTCCAGGCTGGTGTCGGGGGTGCGGCCATTGACGATCACCCCGGGCAAGGCCCACTGGCCGGCATGCGGTTCACGCTCACGACGGTGCAACAGCACCTGCAGATGCTGAGCTTCGGGGGCCATGCGCAGGGCGACGATATCGACGCTGGCCAGGACTTCGACTGTACTCACCGGGCGACTCCTTGTTCAAGCTCATCATAATCCACCAGAGCATCTAAGTAAGGCAAGCAGAAAGCCCGTATAAAAAGTTGCTTGACACACTTAATACACCAAGTGAATTATGTATCCATTCCAGCGAGGAGAACCGCCATGAAGATCGCCAGTTTCGATGTCGACGCCCAGAACGGCTTCACCAGCAACGTGCCGCAAGAGCTGCCGGTTCCCGAAGGCCATGAAATCGCGGCAGATCTTAATACCATGGCCTTGCGCGCCGACCTGCGCCTGGGCAGCAAGGACGCCCACCCGGCCAACGCCGCCTGGGTAGTCGCCGACCCCGCGCACATGCTGCAGCCCCTGCAGCTGGCCAACGCCGACCTGACCTGGGTCAGCCACTGCGTGCCCGGCACACCCGGCTTCGAGTTGCTGTCCGGCCTGCCGGCCCCCATCGACTATGACTATTTCGTATGGAAAGGCGTCGAGCCCGACCTGCACCCCTACGGCGCCTGCTACCACGACCTGGCCGAACGCCGCTCCACCGGGGTGATCGAGTACCTCAAGGTGCAGCAGGTGGGCGCGGTGATCGTCGGTGGCCTGGCCCTGGACTATTGCGTCAGGACCACTGCGCGCCAATTGCGCCAGGCCGGTTTCCAGGTGCTGTTGTACCTGCCGGCCTGCCGCGCCCTCACCCAGGCAGGCGCCATCGAAGCATGTGGCGCCCTGGCCGCCGAGGGCGTGATCCTCTGCGGCGACGAAGCCGCGCTCGACTACCAGCTCTCTCTGATCAAGGAAGACCGCCCATGAGCGACAGCGTATTCGGCCCACGCATCATCCAGAACCTGCTGGACACCGACTTCTACAAGATCACCATGATGCAGGCGGTGCTGCACAACTACCCCAATGCCGAGGTGGAATGGGAATTCCGCTGCCGTAACGGCGAGAACCTCGCACCTTACCTGGCGGAAATCCGTTACCAGGTAGAGCAACTGGCCGATGTCAGCGTCACGCATGACCAGCTCGCCTACCTGGAGAAGATCCCGTTCATCAAACCGGATTTCATCCGTTTTCTCAGCCTGTTCCGCTTCAACCTGCGCTATGTGCAGGTGGGTCTGGATGATGCCGGGCAACTGGCGATTCGCGTGCGCGGGCCGTGGTTGCACGTGATTCTCTACGAGATCCCGCTGCTGGCGATCATCAGCGAGGTGCGCAACCGCTACCGTTATCGCGAGGTGGTGATCGAGCAGGTCCGCGAGCGCTTATATCAGAACCTCGACTGGCTGAAGGCCGAGGCCAGCGCCGAAGAACTGGCCGGTTTCCAACTGGCCGACTTCGGCACCCGGCGGCGCTTCTCCTACCGGGTGCAGGAAGAGGTGGTGCACATTCTGAAGCGTGACTTCCCGGGCCGCTTTGTCGGTACCAGCAACGTGCACCTGGCCCGCGAATACCAGCTCAAGCCGATCGGCACCATGGCCCATGAGTGGTTCATGGCCCACCAGCAACTCGGCCCGCGCCTGGTCGACAGCCAGGCTGCCGCGCTGGAATGCTGGGTGCGGGAATACCGGGGGCTGCTGGGCATCGCCCTGACCGACTGCATCACCATGGACGCGTTCCTGCGCGACTTCGACCTGTACTTCGCCAAGCTGTTCGATGGCCTGCGGCACGATTCAGGTGATCCGCTGGCCTGGGCGGAAAAGGCCATTGCCCACTATGAGCGGCTGGGGATCGACCCGAAGAGCAAGACCCTGATCTTTTCCGACGGGCTGGACCTTGCCAAGGCGCTGGGGCTGTACCGGGCGCTGCATGAGCGGATCAATGTGAGCTTTGGCATTGGTACCAGGCTGACCTGTGATATCCCGGGCGTGGAGCCGATGAATATCGTGATCAAGATGACGGCCTGCAATGGGGCACCAGTGGCCAAGATTTCCGACAGCCCGGGCAAGACACAGTGCCGGGATGAGAACTTCGTGGCCTATCTGAAGCATGTCTTTCGGGTGGATTGAGGTTGCCTGTGCAGGCCTCTTCGCGGGCTCGCCCGCTCCCACAGGTACTTCACAGCATTCAAGAACCGTGAGAAACCTGTGGCAGCGGGCAAGCCCGCGAAGAGGCCAGCAGAGTCACCCCACCTCTTGCAGGCCAACACACAACTCCAGAAACCGCGCCGCAGCCCGCGACGGGGTGGCTGCATGCGGCACCAGAATGGAAAACCGCCGCACCAACGCCTGCGGCATAACCTGCAACCGCTGCAACGCCCCGTCCTCATGTCGGATCGACATCGCCGACACAAAGCCAATCCCCATCCCGGCTCGCACTGCCTCCTTCACCCCTTCCACGCCAGCAATTTCCAGCGCCACGCGCATCGCCACGCCGCTGCGGGCAAATGCCCGCTCGACGATCTGTCGCACACCCGAGCCGCTCTCGCGCAGCACCAACGGGTAAGCCCCCAGCGACGCCAGCGTCTGCCGGTCACTGCCGGCCAGCGGATGACCACGTGGCACGATGGCCACGATCTCGTCTTCCCGCCACGCCGTCACCGCCGTGCCCAATGGCAGCTCCTGCCCAGGCGGCCCTTCGATCAGGGCGATATCGACGCTGTCCAGCGCAGCGACGATTTCTGCCGTATTGCCGTTGGAAGTGCTCACCAACACCTCCGGGTAGCGGGCATGGAAATCGGCAATCAGGTAAGGCAGCAGGTAGCTGGCCGGCGTGGTACTGGCGCCGATGCGCAAGGTACCGCGCTCCAGCCCGCGCATGGCCTCGCGCAATGCCTGGGCCTGACGGAAGGTTTCGCGCAGGCGCTCGGCATGGGCCAGCAATTGCTCGCCGGCTGCTGTAAGCCGCACACCACGGCCGGCGCGCTGATACAGCGGCTCGCCAAAGGCCTCCTGCAGCAGCTTGAGCTGGCCAGACACCGCTGGCTGCGACAAATGCAGGGCCTGGGCCGCATGGCTGATGTTGCCATGCTCGGCGACGGTGGCGAACGTTATCAGTTGTTCTGGGGTCATGAATCAAAAATATCAGCTAAATGGATATTTGCCATCCTAAATTACGATTTTTTATAAGCTTATAACCAGATTAACGTAGTCCATGTCGAAACACCTTTCCGGAGGACTCACATGGCCACGGCTCCGTCCAACCCCGCCTTTGCACCTATCCTCTCTACCCGAGGGCGGCTCAATGGCATTCTGTTCGTCGCGCTGTTCGCGCTTGCGGTCACCCAGTTGGCCGCCCTGCCCGCCATCGCCAACCTGGGTATCAGCCCGCTGATCGTCGGTATCGTCGCCGGTGCGCTTTACGGCAATGCACTGCGTGACGGCGTTCCCGCCAGCTGGGCGGCGGGTATCAACTTTTCCGCCCGCGGCCTGCTGCGCATTGCCGTGGCCTTCTTCGGCCTGCGGGTGAGCCTGCAGGAAATAGCCGAAGTCGGCTGGTCCGGGCTCATCGTGTCGTTGCTGGTGGTGTCCAGCACCCTGCTGATCGGCCTGTGGTGTGGCATGAAGCTGTTCAAGCTGGACCGCGATACCGCCTTGCTGACCGCCGCAGGCAGCGCCATCTGCGGCGCCGCTGCAGTTCTGGCCTTCGAGTCGGCCCTGCGCAGCGCACCGCATAAAAGCGCCATGGCGGTTGGTAGCGTGGTGCTGTTCGGCACCCTGTCGATGTTCCTCTACCCATTGGCGATCAATGCCGGCTGGCTGCACCTGGATACCATGGGCGCCGGGCTGTTCCTGGGTGGCACCATTCACGAGGTGGCCCAGGTGGTCGGTGCCGCCAGCAACGTCAGCCCAGAGGCCACGCATATCGCCACCATCGTCAAGATGACCCGGGTGATGCTGCTGGTACCGGTGCTGCTGGTGGTGGGCCTCTGGATCAGCCGCGCGCGCCAGCCGGGCCAGGCACAGGGCAACGGGCGCATCGCCATGCCCTGGTTCGCCTTCGGCTTCCTCGCGCTGGTACTGGTGAACTCGCTGCAGGTGTTGCCGGGTAGCGTGACGCAGGCGGTCAACAGCCTGGATACCTTTGCCCTGACCATGGCCATGACCGCGCTGGGGATGGAGACACGCTTCAGCCAGATTCGCCAGGCCGGGCCGCGGGCGCTGGCCACCGGGGCGATTCTCAACCTCTGGCTGGTGTTTGGTGGCGTGGCGATTACCCTGGCCGTGCAGAGGCTGTTGGGATGACTTGAGACCGAGTCGCCTGCTTCGCGGGGGTGGGGGGGGGGGGGAGGCGGGCGAAAAGAAGGGGAAAGAACAAAAAACAGAATAGGAAGGGCCCGCTCCCACCTGTCCAGCGCAAGCCTGAAAGCAGCGCGGCCCGTGTGGGAGCGGGCAAGCCCGCGAAGAAGCCAGCCTGCTCTCAAGCTTTTTCCACTCCCCCCTCGTTGCCGCCCACATTTCTCGGTATGGTGTTGTCAAAGAAGGATGTTTTACCCGCACAGGAAAGACTTAGATGCCTCAACGCCATGTCATCAATGCATCCGTCAGCCCCAAAGGCAGCCTGGAGACGCTGTCACAACGTGAAGTGCAGCAACTGAGTGAAGTCGGTACCGGTAGCCTTTACACCCTGTTCCGCCAGTGCGCCCTGGCCATCCTCAACACCGGCGCCCATGTCGACAATGCCAAGACTATCCTCGAGGCCTATCAGGACTTCGAGGTGCGTATTCATCAACAGGACCGCGGCGTGCGCCTGGAGCTGCTGAATGCCCCGGCCGACGCTTTCGTCGATGGCGAAATGATAGCCAGCACCCGTGAAATGCTGTTCAGTGCCCTGCGCGACATCGTCTACACCGAAAGCGAGCTGGCCAGCCAGCGCATCGACCTGGAAAGCTCCCAGGGCATCACTGATTACGTGTTCCACCTGCTGCGCAACGCTCGCACCCTGCGGCCGGGCGTGGAGCCGAAGATGGTGGTGTGCTGGGGTGGCCATTCGATCAGCAGCGAGGAGTACCAGTACACCAAGAAGGTCGGCCACGAGCTGGGCCTGCGCAAGCTGGACGTGTGCACTGGCTGCGGCCCGGGTGTGATGAAGGGCCCGATGAAGGGCGCCACCATTGCCCACGCCAAGCAACGCATGCACGGCAGCCGCTATCTGGGCCTGACCGAGCCCGGCATCATCGCCGCCGAAGCACCCAACCCGATCGTCAACGAACTGGTGATCCTGCCGGACATCGAGAAGCGCCTGGAAGCCTTCGTCCGTGTCGGCCACGGCATCATCATCTTCCCGGGCGGTGCCGGCACGGCCGAGGAGTTCCTCTACCTGCTGGGCATCCTCATGCACCCGGACAACCAGGAGCTGCCGTTCCCGGTGGTACTCACCGGGCCGCGCAGCGCCGAGCCGTACCTGCAACAGCTGCACGCATTCGTCGGCGCCACCCTGGGTGAGGCGGCGCATCGCTTGTACGAGATCATCATCGATGACCCGGCGGAAGTTGCTCGATACATGGTCGAAGGGCTCAAGGCGGTGAAGCAGTTCCGCCGCGAGCGCAACGATGCCTTCCATTTCAACTGGCTGCTGAAGATCGAGGAGAGCTTCCAGCGCCCGTTCGACCCGACCCACCAGGCCATGGCCGACCTCGACCTGCGCCGCGAGCTGCCAGCCCACGAACTGGCCGCCAACCTGCGCCGGGCGTTTTCCGGAATTGTCGCCGGCAACGTGAAGGACAAGGGCATCCGCCTGATCGAGGAACACGGGCCGTATCAGATCCGTGGCGACAGCGCCGTGCTGGACCCACTGGGCCGGCTGTTGCAGGCGTTCGTCGACCAGCACCGGATGAAGCTGCCGGGCGGCGCGGCGTATGTACCGTGCTACCAGGTGGTGACCTGATTCGCCATTCTTGCTTAGGCCCCATGGACGGGGCCTGCAGCTTTTTGGCTTTTTGGATATGGCATTCGCATCGAGTAGACATTCATTCGCGATGGTGGCGCCAAGTCACCTTTCCGCCCTTACGGCGGGTCCCTTTTTGTCGTGGCAAAAAGGAACCAAAAACCGTCGGCTCCCATCATCCGGCCCCTACGCTTCGCTCCGGGGTTCCCTCACTACGGGCCTGCTCCCGGGAGTACGCGCT
>NZ_JBKGFP010000141.1:0-10747 GCF_046557535.1 Pseudomonas sp. S1(2024) | reverse complement strand
CATCTCAACCGCTGACAATCATTCGATCGTAGCCCTTTCAACTTCGCTTCAACTATCTAACTCTTTGAAAATCAAGGAGTTTGTCGTTCCGGCGTCGCTGGAAGTGGGGCGCATTATAAGGGGATTCAGAAGGCGGTCAAGGGTTAATTTCATTTATTTGAAATATCCCAGGCGAAGACCTTATAAAGGCCACCAGATGTTCGCCACAACACCTTCTGCGCCTATGAGATCGAGCGCCGCCCGCGCGGCGCTTCGCAGCACAAGGCTGCTCCTACATCTGTTTCGGGCCAGTCACGCCTGTGCCTGCGCACGCGACCGCCTTGTTTGCCCGACGCGACATCGAGGTGGACGCCAAGGCGGTCGCGTGCCGTTCTCACAGGAATAATTGGCCCGAAACAAACGGTAGGAGCAGCCTTGTGCTGCGAAGCGCCGCGCGGGCGGCGCTCGATCTCACAGGCGCCAGGGAACCTAAGGCAGGCATATCTCAAAGCCAATACCATCTCAAGACAGGCCCATAGCCGCCCTGACGCACACGACAACCAAAAGCCAAAACACCAAACCCCAAAAACAAAGCGGGGAGGCCTGTCGGCCTCCCCGCTTCCGCTTCATCCCTTACAAACTAGGGAACGCAAACTGCGAAGCCTCATGGCTGGCCCGCTGCGGCCAGCGCTGGGTAATCGCCTTGCGACGGGTATAGAAGCGCACACCGTCCGGACCATAGGCATGCAGGTCACCGAACAACGAGCGCTTCCAGCCACCAAAGCTGTGGTAGGCCACCGGCACCGGCAGCGGTACGTTCACACCGACCATGCCCACTTCGATCTCGTCGCAGAACAGGCGCGCCGCTTCACCGTCACGGGTGAAGATGCAGGTGCCGTTGCCATACTCATGATCGTTGATCAGTTGCATGGCCTGCTCCAGGCTGTTCACACGCACTACGCACAGCACCGGGCCGAAGATCTCTTCCTTATAGATACGCATCTCCGGGGTCACCTTGTCGAACAGGGTGCCACCGACGAAGTAGCCATCCTCATTACCAGCCACACGGAGGCCACGGCCATCCACCACCAGCTTGGCGCCAGCAGCAACACCTTCGTCGATATACCCCACTACCTTGTCACGGGCAGCAGCCGTCACCAGCGGGCCCATGTCCAGGCCGCACGAGGTGCCGGCACCAATCTTCAGGGCCTTGATCTGCGGTTCCAGCTTGGCAATCAGGGCGTCAGCCACCTGGTCACCCACGCATACCGCCACCGAAATGGCCATGCAACGCTCGCCGCACGAACCGTAGGCCGCCCCCATCAGTGCGCTCACGGCATTGTCCAGGTCGGCATCCGGCATCAGCACCGCATGGTTCTTCGCACCACCCAGGGCCTGCACACGCTTGCCGCGCTTGGTGCCTTCAGCGTAGATGTACTCGGCGATCGGAGTCGAACCGACGAAACTCAAGGCCTTCACTTCCGGCGCTTCGATCAGCGCATCCACCGCTTCCTTGTCGCCATGCACCACGTTGAGGATACCCTTCGGAAGGCCGGCTTCCAGCAGCAGCTGGGCGATGAACAGAGTCGAGCTCGGGTCGCGCTCGGAAGGCTTGAGGATGAATGCGTTGCCGCAGGCGATGGCCAGTGGGTACATCCACAGCGGCACCATGGCCGGGAAGTTGAACGGGGTGATACCGGCAACCACGCCCAGCGGCTGGAAGTCGGACCAGGCATCGATGTTTGGGCCGACGTTGCGGCTGTACTCGCCTTTGAGCACTTCCGGCGCGGCGCAGGCGAACTCGACGTTCTCGATGCCACGCTTCAGTTCGCCGGCAGCATCTTCCAGGGTCTTGCCGTGCTCTTCGCTGATCATCTGCGAGATTCGTGCTTCGTTCTGCTCCAGCAGTTGCTTGAAGCGGAACATCACCTGGGCGCGCTTGGCCGGTGGGGTGTTGCGCCAGGTCGGGAAGGCAGCCTTGGCCGAGTCGATCGCTTCCTGCACGGTCGCGCGGCTGGCCAACTCGACTTTGCGCACGGCCTGACCGGTGGACGGGTTGAAGACATCGGCGGTGCGCTCACCCTTGGTAACCAGTTCGCCATGGATCAGGTGCTGAACAATGCTCATGCAAAACTCCAGATAAAGAAGGTTGAGGCAGGCGCGCGATGCGTTCACGCGCCAGGCATCAGAATCGGAAAGATCAGTCGATCAGGTTCAGGGTTTCGCCTACTGCGTCGAACAGGCGATCCAGTTCCTGCGGCGTGGTGTTGAAGGTTGGGCCGAACTGCAGGGTGTCGCCACCGAAGCGTACATAGAAGCCTTTCTTCCACAGTTTCATCGCCGCTTCGTACGGACGCACGATGGCATCACCGTCGCGGGCAGCGATCTGGATCGCGCCGGCCAGGCCGTAGTTGCGGATATCGACGATGTTCTTGGTGCCCTTCACGCCATGCAGCAGCTTCTCGAAGTGCGGCGCCAGCTCGGCGGCGGCCTGCACCAGGTTTTCCTTCTGCAGCAGGTCCAGCGCGGCGATACCGGCGGCGCAGGCTACCGGGTGGGCCGAGTAGGTGTAGCCGTGCGGGAATTCCACGGCGTACTCCGGGGTCGGCTGGTTCATGAAGGTCTGGTAGATCTCGCTGCTGGCGATAACCGCGCCCATCGGGATGGCGCCGTTGGTCACCTGCTTGGCGATGCACATAAGGTCCGGGGTCACGCCGAAGGCTTCGGAGCCAGTCATCGCGCCCATGCGACCGAAGCCGGTAATCACTTCGTCGAAGATCAGCAGGATGTTGTACTGGGTGCAGATTTCACGCAGGCGCTTCAGGTAACCCTTCGGCGGCGGCAGAACACCAGCCGAACCTGCCAGCGGCTCGACGATCACGGCAGCGATGTTGGAGGCGTCGTGCAGCTCGATCAGCTTGAGCATCTCATCAGCGAGGGCGATACCACCCTCTTCCGGCATGCCTTTGGAGAAGGCGTTGACCGGCAGCACGGTGTGAGGCAGGTGGTCGACATCCAGCAGCTGACCGAACAGCTTGCGGTTACCGTTGACGCCACCGAGGCTGGTGCCGGCGATGTTCACGCCGTGGTAGCCGCGAGCACGGCCGATGATCTTGGTCTTGGTCGCCTGGCCTTTCAGGCGCCAGTAGGCACGCACCATCTTCAGCGCGGTGTCGGCACACTCGGAACCGGAGTTGGTATAGAACACATGGTTCAGGTCGCCCGGGGTAAGTTCGGTGATCTTCTCGGCCAGCTGGAACGACAGCGGGTGGCCGAACTGGAAGGCCGGGGAGTAGTCCAGTGTGCCGATCTGGCGAGCCACCGCTTCGGTGATTTCCTTGCGGGTGTGCCCGGCGCCGCAGGTCCACAAACCGGACAGGGCATCGAAGATCTTGCGCCCCTGGTCGTCGAACAGGTAGCTGCCTTCGGCCGCCACGATCAGGCGTGGGTCGCGCTGGAAGTTGCGGTTGGCGGTGTAGGGCATCCAGTGCGCATCCAGCTTGAGCTGGCTGGCGATACCGGCGGGGGCGGTTTCGGGCATGTTCATCGGCGGTTCCTCGGAGACGATTAGGCAACGATGGATGTTGTTGCAGCTAAATTGGCACGGCGATAAAGTCTGGAAAAGCCAACATTTCTAATCTTCAGACAGGCCCTGACTAAACTAATGAGCCGACGCCCCGATCCACTCGCCCAAGTCAGCGATTTTGACATCCGCCTGCTGAAGATCTATCGCAGTGTCGTAGAGTGCGGCGGTTTCTCGGCCGCCGAAAACGTGCTGGGCATTGGCCGTTCGGCCATCAGCCAGCAAATGAGCGACCTTGAGCAACGCCTCGGCCTGCGCCTGTGCCAGCGCGGACGCGCCGGGTTCTCGCTGACCGAGGAAGGCCGCGAGGTCTACCACTCGGCGCTGCAACTTCTCAGCGCTCTGGAAAGCTTTCGCACCGAGGTCAACGGCCTGCACCAGCATTTGCGTGGCGAGCTGAACATTGGCCTGACCGACAACCTTGTGACGCTGCCGCACATGCGCATTACCCATGCCCTGGCCGAGCTCAAGGACCGCGGCCCCGATGTGCGCATCCAGATCCGCATGATCGCACCCAGCCAGGTCGAGCACGGCGTGCTTGATGGCAGCCTGCATGTCGGCGTGGTGCCGCAGACCAGCCCGCTGTCGGGCCTCGAGTACCAGCCGCTGTATAGTGAGCGCTCGCTGCTGTACTGCGCAGTCGGCCACCCGCTGTTCTATGCCGATGACCAGCAGATCGACGACGACCGCCTCAACAGCCAGGAAGCCATCACCCCCACCTTCCGCCTGCCGGCCGAAATCCAGGCGCATTACCAGGCACTGAATTGCACGGCCAGTGCTTCGGACCGCGAAGGCATGGCGTTTCTCATCCTTACCGGGCGCTACATCGGCTACCTGCCAGACCACTACGCCACGTTCTGGGTGCAGCAAGGCCGCTTGCGTGCCCTCAAGCCCCGGGAACGCTTCTATGACCTGAGTCTCAGCTGGGTAACGCGCAAGGGCCGGCGGCCGAACCTGGTACTGGAAAGCTTCCTCGAAAGCCTGGCTGCGACACGCTGATGCCAGTCTGTGCCGCAAACGCTTGTCACTTCGGCACAGGCAGGTAATCTTGTCCGACAGCCGCAGCCACTGACCCGTACGGAATCGTCCATGACCCTAGAAGTCCCTGCGCATCGCCTCTCCGCCTCGGGCAAGCCCGCGGGCCGCATCCGCCAGAAGAACGAACAGGCCATTATCCAGGCCGCCGAAGACGAGTTTGCCCGCCATGGTTTCAAGGGCACCAGCATGAACACCATCGCCCTCAAGGCGGGGTTGCCCAAGGCCAATCTGCATTACTACTTCACCAACAAGCTGGGCCTGTACATTGCCGTACTCAGCAACATCATCGAGTTGTGGGACAGCACCTTCAACGCCTTGAGCGTCGACGACGATCCGGGCGAAGCCCTGAGCCAGTACATCCGCACCAAGATGGAGTTCTCCCGGCGCAACCCGCAAGCCTCGCGGATTTTCGCCATGGAAGTGATCAGCGGCGGCACCTGCCTGAGCGAATACTTCAGTGCCGACTACCGCGAATGGTTCCGTGGCCGGGCCGCGGTGTTCCAGGCCTGGATCGAAGCCGGAAAGATGGACCCGGTCGACCCGGTGCACCTGATCTTCCTGCTGTGGGGCAGCACCCAGCACTACGCCGACTTCGCCACCCAGATCTGCCAGGTGACCGGCCGCAGCCGCCTGACCAAGCAGGACATGGAAGACGCGAGCAACAATCTTATCCACATCATTTTGAAGGGCTGCGGCATCAAGCCGGCTGCCTGATCGTCATTTATGCCTTCTACCCTGCTCGACCTCTGCGAGTACCGCGAGGAAATCCGCAAAAGCCGCTTCATCACCCTGGCCGGGCCGATCAGCAGTGCCGCCGACGCGATGAGTTTCATCGAACGCCACAGCGACCTGGCCGCCACCCACAACTGCTGGGCCTGGAAGCTTGGCGCCCAGTACCGCAGCAGCGATGACGGCGAACCTGGCGGTACCGCGGGGCGGCCAATCCTCGCGGCCATCGAGGCGCAGGACTGCGACCAGGTGGTGGTGCTGGTAATCCGCTGGTACGGCGGCATTCAGCTGGGAACTGGCGGCTTGGCCAGGGCCTACGGCGGCGGCGCCAACAAATGCCTGCAACAGGCCCCCAAGCGGCTGCTGGTGCAGCGCAGCGAATTCACCTGCAGTTGCAGTTTCAGCGAACTGGCACTGGTGAAGCTGCGCCTGGCAGAGGTTGACGGCCTGGTTCTGGACGAACAATTCACCGCCAATGGCGTGGACCTGCTGATTGCACTCGGCGACACCCATCTGGCGCAAATTCAGCAGCAGTTGGCCGACTTGAGCCGCGGGCGCATTCTGCTCGAAGCACGTTGAACCTTGCCCACAACAACTGTGGGCCGGCCTGTGGATAAGCTTGGGGCATTCGCTTGCAGGCAGCATTAATCAAGGGCTACAGAAGCTTGATCATATTTTGATCACCATTTGATGACAGCCGCAAACCGTTGATGCTCCTGACGTTATCCCCAGGTCCCCAGCCTGCGTACCCCCCGCACAGCCATCTGCGCTTGCACACAATAACTGTGGACCAGCTTGTGGATAACCCGTGCGCCAACAGGCCGAAGGCCACGCCGTACAAGGGCCTGACGCAACTGGTGATTTTTCGTACAGCCCACCACGAGGCGCTCGGCAGCACAGTGCATTATCCTCAATATCCTTCTTCGAACCGATCACGGAGCGCATCCAAATGGCTAACGCAAAAACCGCACTCATCATCGGCGCCTCGCGCGGGCTGGGCCTGGGCCTGGTGCAACGCCTCCAGGAAGACGGCTGGACCATCACCGCCACCGTGCGCAACCCGCAGCAGCCCGGCGCCTTGGCGAACGTGCCCGGCGTGCGCATCGAACAGCTGGAAATGAACGACACGGCCCAGCTCGATGGCCTCAAGCAACGCCTGCAAGACCAAGTCTTCGACCTGGTGTTCATCAACGCCGGGGTCATGGGGCCTCTGCCGCAAGACCTGGAGACGGTGCAGAACAAGGACATCGGCGACCTGTTCATGACCAACGCCGTGGCGCCAATCCGCGTGGCCCGCCGCTTGGTCGGCCAGGTACGCGAAGGCAGCGGCGTGCTTGCCTTCATGAGCTCGATCCTGGGCAGCGTGACCATCCCCGATGGCGGCGAAATCTGCCTGTACAAGGCCAGCAAGGCGGCCCTGAACTCGATGATCAACAGCTTCGTCGTCGAGCAACAACGCCCCGACCTTTGCGTACTGGCCATGCACCCAGGCTGGGTGAAAACCGACATGGGCGGTGAAAACGCCGAGATCGACGTGCTGACCAGCACCCGCGGCATGCTTGAACAGATCAAGGCGCAAAGCGGTAACGGAGGCCTGCGCTTCATCAACTACAAGGGCGAACCCTTGGTCTGGTGATTCACCAGGTCGCAGCCTGGCCGTGCGCAATGCCCGGCCAGGCTCTGTAGAATGGCGGCAACCGTACCTGATCGAGATGACCCACCATGTATGACTGGTTGAACGCCCTGCCCAAGGCCGAACTGCACCTGCACCTGGAAGGCTCGCTGGAGCCCGAGCTGCTGTTCGCCCTGGCCGAGCGCAACAAGATCGCCCTGCCCTGGGCCGATGTGGAGACCTTGCGCGGTGCCTATGCCTTCAACAACCTGCAGGAGTTCCTGGACCTGTATTACCAAGGCGCCGACGTGCTGCGCACCGAGCAGGACTTCTACGACCTGACCTGGGCCTACCTGCAACGCTGCAAGGCGCAGAACGTGATCCACACCGAACCGTTCTTCGACCCACAGACCCACACCGACCGCGGTATCCCCTTCGAGGTGGTGCTCAACGGCATCAACCAGGCGTTGAAGGACGGTCGCGAGCAACTGGGCATCAGCAGTGGCCTGATCCTCAGCTTCCTGCGCCACCTCAGCGAAGATGAAGCACAGAAAACCCTTGACCAGGCCCTGCCATTCCGCGATGCGTTCATCGCCGTTGGCCTGGACAGCTCGGAAATGGGGCACCCACCGAGCAAGTTCCAGCGAGTGTTCGACCGCGCCCGCAGCGAAGGCCTGGTCGCCGTTGCCCATGCCGGCGAGGAAGGCCCGCCCGAGTACATCTGGGAAGCCCTGGACCTGCTGAAGGTCAAGCGTATCGACCACGGTGTGCGCGCCATCGAGGACGAGCGCCTGATGCGGCGCATCATCGACGAGCAGATCCCGCTCACGGTGTGCCCGCTGTCGAACACCAAGCTGTGCGTGTTCGACCACATGAGCCAACACAACATCCTCGAGATGCTCGAGCGCGGCGTGAAGGTCACGGTCAACTCTGACGACCCGGCCTACTTCGGCGGCTATGTCACCGAAAACTTCCACGCCCTGTACACCCATCTGGGCATGACCGAAGACCAGGCCCGTCGACTGGCCCAGAACAGCCTGGATGCCCGGCTGGCCTGAATGACCTGACGGCGACATATCTGTGGCGCCGTCAACCTACCTGCAACGTCGGCACGCGGGCAATGCGATTGATCTGCTGGATACCCAACGCAGAAATATGCAATGCCCGCGAGTCCTCGGCCTCGCGCATCCAGCCAGATTGCAGGAACAGCCGGAACAAGGCCTGCCCCAGCACGCCGCCCAGGTGCGGCCCCTGGTCGTTCCACTCGGTGCAGCGGCAGATCACGCAGCCACGTTGCTGGTGCGGCGCCAAGGCATCGATGTAGACCCCGACCAAAGCCAGCTGCGTCCGCCCCTCTTCGCTTACCATCAACTGCCGACCACTACCCTCCAGCCAGCCGGCCACCACCAGACGGTGATACAGCTCACCGGCCAGTTCCCCACCCAGGTGATCGCCACAGCGACGCGCCCTGCGTATCGACATGGGCAGCGGTGATACCGGTGCCTTGGCCCGCTCCCCCCTGGCACTCTCCAACTGGACACTGGCCAGGGCCTCCACCGCTGCCCCGACTTGCGGTGTGGCCAGCCGGAAGTAGCGCTTGCGCCCCCGCGCTTCGTGCCGGAGCAAACCGGCCGACGACAACAACGAAAGATGAGCACAGGCCGATGACGAGGTCAGGCCTGTCATTACCGCGAGCTCGTTGGCCAGCCGCGGCGTGCCATCGATCAATGCCCACAACATGGCACTGCGCTTGGGGTCGGCCATCAGGCTGGCAATCTGGCTGATACTGCTGGCTGCGTTCATGTCCCTGTAACTCCCTGCAAGTTCACTGTGTGGATGCGATGGCCACCCCTGGCAGGGAAGCGCCTCTCGCTGGCACTGGCCTGGTTCGCCAGTATAAGCCGCAAAAAACGCCATTCAGGCAGCGCCGCGCAGTGGTGCCACAGGCAAAATACCACTGGGTATGCCTACCCATGGCAGGCAGCGGAACAGTGCGTGAAAGCTGCCCGGACCGCGTGGGCAAGCAGCCCGGCACACATGGCAGGAGCCCGGGAACGACAGGCGGAAAAAACACCGGATGCAACTTCGGACGCGGCCGACAAGCAATTTCCACAAGTAGCGCAAGCCAAAGCGAAGGTTCCACGTGCTTGCAGGCATTGCACCCCAAGCTGGAAAAAACATGTAGAAAACGTTCTTGCCGACCGTCAGTCAGGACACTGATGCAGGTCATGGCGGGCAGAAGGTGTAGCGCTACACTTCATCCGCTCTCCCCCTTTGGAGGTATGCCGCGATGAAAATTGTCGTCAGTGCGTCGAGCCGAAACCCCGCTTGCCCCTGGCAGGTCCAGCTCGATCAACACGTGGTCAGTTTCCGCAGCGAGGCCGAGGCGCGTGCCTTCGTCGCCACGCTGGAAACCCGTCTGCAGGCACCTCACCCGCTTATGCGGGAGCCTTGGCCGGCAAGCGTCGGGTCAGCAGCGCGACACTGACCACCAGCGCCCCGCACAGGCTGATCACCAGCGCCATCGGTACCGCACTGCCATCATGCAGCAGCCCCACCAGCGCCGCTGCACCGGCGGCGACGCTGAACTGCAGGCAGCCCATCAGCGCCGAGGCACTGCCGGCCCGCGCCCCCTGCCCGCTCATGGCACAGGCAGAGGCGTTGGGGATGATGCAGCCGAGGCTGGAGATGCAGACGAACAGCGGTACCAGCAGTGGCCACAGCTGTGTTAGCCGCATTGCCGCCACGGCCAGCAACACCAGGCCCGCAGCCAGGTACAGCCACACCGCACGCGCCAACAGAAATGCCGGCCCGCGCTTGGCCAGCAAGCGTGCATTCACCTGCGCCACCAGGATGAAGCCGGCGGCATTGGTGCCGAACAACCAGCCGTAATGCTCGGCCGGCACGCCATAGAGCTTGATGAACACGAAAGGCGAACCGGCGATGTAAGCAAACATGCCGGCGATGGCGATACCACCGGTCAGGGCATGGCCGACGAACACCCGGTCAGCGAACAGGCGCAAGTACTGGCGCATGGCGCCAGACAGCGGTTGCCGCGGTATGTGCTCGGGCAGGCTTTCCGGCAGGCCCAGGCTGACCGCCAGCAGGCAGCCGGCACTGAACAGGCTCAGGGCGAGGAAGATCGATTGCCAGCCGGCCACGTTCACCAGCACCCCGCCCAGCATCGGTGCCAGGATTGGCGCCAGACCCATGACCAGCATCAGCTGCGAGAACACCTTGGCCGAGGCCACCGGGTCGCACTTGTCACTGACGATGGCCCGCGAAAGCACCATCCCGGCGCAACCGCCCAACGCCTGGACAAACCGCGCCAGCACCAGGCTATCGAGGTCGGGGGCATAGGCACATGCCAGTGACGCCAGGGTGAACAGGGTCACCCCGAACATCAGCGGCTTGCGTCGGCCAAAGCGGTCAGCCACCGGCCCGTAGGCCAGTTGCCCGATGGACAGGCCAAGGAAGTAGGCGGCCAAAGTGGCCTGGACGTGTTTTTCATCGGTGGCGAACGCCTGCGCCATGGCCGGGAAGGCGGGCAGGTAGAAGTCGATCGCCAAGGGCCCGAACGCACTGAGTGCGCCCAGGATGAGCACCATTCGCAGGTTCATCAGGAATCCATAGCAGGCTAAGCAAGTGCTCGATTCTACCTGCTGTGGCCCCTATCGATGTGAAAACATTTGCAACAATACCGAGCCTGGAGCGCCCTCTGTGGGAGCGGGGGGGGGGGGGGGGGGGGGGGGGGGGGGGGGGGGACCCGATACGCCCGTGTTTTTGTGTAAACCCACTCCCCCACA
>NZ_JBKGFP010000140.1:0-14447 GCF_046557535.1 Pseudomonas sp. S1(2024) | reverse complement strand
CTGTGGGAGCGGGCGTGCCCGCGAATCAGGCGGCGCGGTGGATGGCACCGGCTACGCCGGTGTTCGCGGGCACGCCCGCTCCCACAGGTCAGTATTCAGGCCGCCTCGACCTGATAACCCTCATCGCGAATGGCCGTGAGGATCTGCTCCTGAGCCAACTCGCTCTGCACCCGTACCTGCCTGGCCGCCAGATCGACCTCCACCTTGGCCGCGGCATCCTGTTCCTGCACCGCCCGGGTCACGGCTTTCACGCAATGGCCACAGGTCATGCCTTGTACATTGAACACTTGCATGGGGGTTACCTCCTTCAGGTTTTCCACAAGTCTCAAGCTTGCCATCGGGGCAAGGTCAAGACTTGCCAACACCAGCCGGGGTGGAAATCCGCGCGCGCGTCGGCCAAGCTGCGCCTTTGATGATCAGGCAAGCAGGAGATTCTTCATGTTCAGGGCAGCATTGGGCGTCGTCGGGCTATTGAGCACGCTGGCTGCGGTGCCACCGGCCAGCGCCGAGGGCAACTCGGACTACAGCGTGCTGATCATTTCCCGGGAGCGTCTGGAAGTGGCCACCAGTTGCGAAATCGGCATCTACCTCAACGACCAGCTCTCCGGGCGCGTGTTCCAGGAGCAGTCCACCTCGTTCAACCTGCCGCCCGGCCCGGTGGACGTGCGCCTGCGCCTGCTGCCCGGGCAAATGCCCGGCTGCGCCCCGGGTGTCGAGGACCAACGCAGCACGCGACTGAACCTGCAGGCGGGCCAGATCAACAAATACCGCATCGCCATGGGGCAATATGGGCTGGAGTTGAAGCGAGCCGGCCTGGGCTATTGACCTTACCTGCGTGGCAAGGTTGATGCTGGAGGCCTGTCCAAGGAGGAGAGCCATGCCCGCATCCACCACATACGACCTGCCGATCTCCGGCATGACCTGCGCCAGTTGTGCCGGCCGGGTCGAACGCGCCCTGCGCAAGGTCACCGGCACTGAACAGGTCAACGTCAACCTCGCCACCGAACAGGCCCGGGTCCAGGCCCCGGCCAACAGTCTGCCCGCGCTGGTCGAGGCCATACGCGAAGCCGGCTATGGCGTGCCCACCCGCACCGTCGAACTGCAGATTGGCGGCATGACCTGCGCCAGTTGCGTCGGCCGCGTAGAGCGCGCTCTCGGCAAGCTGCCGGGTGTTGAACGGGTCAGCGTCAACCTGGCCAGCGAACGCGCTCACCTCGAAGTGCTCGCGGCCCTCGACGACAACCTGCTGATCGACGCCGTGCAAAAGGCCGGCTACAGCGCCAGCCTGCCGCAAACCGCCAAGGACGACCAGCACGCTGCCCAGCACCGCCTGCGTAACGAACGCCTGGCGGTCGGCGCAGCGTTGCTGCTCGCCCTGCCGTTGGTGGTGCCAATGCTGGTGCAGCCGTTTGGCGTGCACTGGATGTTGCCAGCGTGGGTGCAGTTCCTGCTGGCCACACCGGTGCAGTTCATTCTCGGCGCGCGGTTCTACGTGGCCGCCTGGAAAGCCGTGCGCGCCGGGACTGGCAACATGGACCTGCTGGTAGCCCTGGGCACCAGCGCCGGCTACGGCCTGAGCCTGTACCAGTGGGCGCAAGCCCCCGCCGGCATGGCCCCTCACCTGTACTTCGAAGCTTCGGCCGTGGTGATTGCCCTGGTGCTGCTGGGCAAGTACCTGGAAAGCCGTGCCAAGCGCCAGACTGCCAGCGCCATCCGTGCCCTCGAAGCCCTTCGCCCGGAACGGGCCGTGCGCCTGGTCGATGGCCAGGAAGAGGACGTGGCCATTGCACAACTGCGCCTCGGCGACCTGGTACTGGTCAAACCCGGCGAGCGCTTCCCGGTCGATGGCGTGGTGGAAGACGGCAGCAGCCATGCCGATGAAGCCTTGATCAGCGGCGAGAGCCTGCCGGTGCCCAAGCAGCCAGGGGACAGGGTCACCGGTGGCGCTATCAACGGCGAAGGCCGGCTGCTGGTACGCACCCAGGCACTGGGTACCGAAACCGTGCTGGCACGCATCATCCGCCTGGTGGAAGACGCCCAGGCGGCCAAGGCACCGATCCAGAAGCTGGTCGACCGGGTCAGCCAGGTATTCGTCCCGGCCGTGCTGGTACTGGCGCTGATCACCCTGGTCGGTTGGTGGCTGGCTGGCGCGCCACTGGAAACCGCGCTGATCAATGCCGTCGCGGTACTGGTCATCGCCTGCCCCTGCGCCCTCGGCCTGGCCACACCCGCCGCGATCATGGCCGGCACCGGGGTCGCCGCCCGCCATGGCATCCTGATCAAGGACGCCGAAGCCCTGGAGCGCGCCCATGCGGTCAACCGCGTGGTGTTCGACAAGACCGGCACCCTCACCTCCGGCAGCCCGCGCGTTGTCCACAGCCAGGCGCAGGTGGGCAGCAGCGCCGACCTGCACCGCCTGGCCGGTGCCCTGCAGCGCGGCAGCGAACACCCGCTGGCCAAGGCGGTACTGGATGCCTGTGCCGAAAAGGGCCTGGACGTGCCTGGCGTTGCCGACAGCCAGTCGCTGACCGGGCGTGGTATTGCCGGGCGCGTGGAAGGCCGCGAGTTGGCCCTGGGCAACCGCCGCCTGCTCGATGAAAGCGCCCTGCCACCCGGCGACCTGGCCGCCAAGGCCCAGGCCTGGGAAGCCGAGGGGCGCACTCTGTCATGGCTTATCGAACGCGGCGCGCAGCCGCGTGTGCTGGGCTTGTTCGCCTTTGGTGACAGCCTCAAGCCCGGCGCCGCGCAGGCAATCGATACCCTGCATGCGCAACACATCAGCAGCCACCTGCTGACCGGCGACAACCGCGGCAGCGCCAAAGTGGTGGCCGATGCCCTGGGCATCGACGACGTGCATGCCGAAGTGCTGCCGGCCGACAAGGCCGCGACCGTGACTGCACTCAAGCAGGATGGCGTGGTCGCCATGGTCGGGGATGGCATCAATGATGCGCCGGCGCTGGCCGCCGCCGATATCGGCATTGCCATGGGGGGCGGTACCGACGTGGCCATGCAGGCCGCCGGCATCACCCTGATGCGCGGCGACCCACGCCTGGTACCGGCCGCCCTGGAGATCAGCCGCAAGACCTATGCGAAGATCCGCCAGAACCTGTTCTGGGCGTTCATCTATAACCTGATCGGCATCCCGCTGGCCGCGCTGGGTTACCTCAACCCGGTACTGGCCGGCGCCGCCATGGCCCTGTCCAGCGTCAGCGTGGTGAGCAACGCACTGTGGCTCAAGGCGTGGAAACCCACCAGCAACACCCAGGAGGCCCCATGAACATAGGCCAGGCCGCCCGCCGCAGCGGGCTCAGCACCAAGATGATCCGTTACTACGAGTCCATCGGCCTGCTCAAACCCGCCACGCGCAGTGACAGCGGCTACCGCCTTTACCAGGCGGAAGACTTGCACAGCCTGGCCTTCATCAAGCGCTCCCGCGACCTGGGCTTTTCCCTCGAGGAGGTCGGCAAGCTGTTGACCTTGTGGCAGGACCGCCAGCGTGCCAGCGCCGATGTGAAAGCGCTGGCCATGCAGCACATCGATGAGCTGAACCGGCGCATCGAAGAACTGGTGAGCCTGCGCGACACCCTTGGCGAACTGGTATCGCACTGCCAGGGAGACGAGCGCCCGGACTGCCCGATCCTCAAGGATCTGGCCAATGGCACTGCTGGTGGCTGCTGTCACTGAGCCACCCGCAACGCTTTTGGTATGCCATATACGTCCAAACACGACCGAATAGTCACCAACTGCGACTTTATCCAATAAATACGGGCGTTTTCCTACATTAAACACGGATGCTGCCGATGCAATTGTTACCTGCCTCGTGTGTCGAAAATAACAAATCCGGGAGCGTCGATGAGCATCAAACAGAAACTGACCTGGGCATTCGCGGTCATCGCCGGCTTGCCCATCGTCCTAGTGGCCACCCTTGTGGTCCTCAATCTGCGTGGCGAAGCCCGCGACGGATTCCTCGATGGCAGCAGCCGGGAAATCCGCCAGGTCAGCAACGCGATGAACATCTTCTTCCAGGGCATCAACCAGAACGTCGAGTATCTGGCTGCGCAGCCGATGGTCGCCGCCACGGGTAGCGAACTGAACAAGTACATGAGCGCAACCCCGTCCTACGAATTGGGCGACCAGGCCAACAAGCTGCTGGAGTTCATGACCCGCCTGGCCACCACGCATCCCAGCTATGCGTACCTGTCCTATGGGGTGAATGACGGTGGCTATGTCGGCTGGCCGGCCGGGCAGAAGTTCGTCAATTACGACCCGCGCACCCGACCCTGGTACCAATTGGCAATGGCCAACCCTGGCAAGACCTTGCGTACCGGCGCCTACTACTGGGCTGCCGACGACGCCGTGCTGGTCAGCACCGTGCGCACCGTCGCCAACCAATTGGGCAACCCTGGCGGCGTGGTCAACGTCGACGTCTCGCTCAAAGGCCTCACCGAGATCGTCCAGCAGATCAAGCTGGGCGAAAGCGGCTACGTGCTACTGGTGGAGAACAACGGCAACGTACTGGTCGACCCTCGGGACGCCAAGCATAACTTCAAGCAACTGGCGAGCTTTGGCGACGGGTACGCCGAGCTGGCCAAGCACGGCAAGGGGCTGGCCGAAGTGGAGCTGAATGGCGTGCGCTACATGGCCAACATCTACCCGGACGAACAGCTGGGCTGGACCCTGATCGGCCTGATCGAACAAAGCGAAGTGATGCAGACCACCACCCGCCTGACCTGGCTGATCGGCGTGGTGGCCCTGGTACTGGCCGCGCTGTTCGCCGTGGTCGGTGCCACCTTCGCCAAGCTGATCGTACGCCCGATCAACAGCGTCACCAGTGGCCTGGAAGATATCGCCCAAGGCGAGGGCGACCTGACCCGCAACCTGGAGATCCGTGGCCGCGACGAAACCGCACAACTGGCCAGCTGGTTCAACCAGTTCCTCGGTGCCATTCGCAGCCTGATCCAGCACATCGGTGCTGCCGCCAGCAAGATCCTCAGCACCTCCAGCAGCTCGACCCGCGTTTCCAGCGACATGGCCGAAGCAGCAGGCCGCCAGCGCGAAGCGGTGGACATGGTCTCTACCGCCTTCCACGAAATGGTCGCCACCGCCAACGAAGTGGCACGTTCCTGCAGCCAGGCGGCACAGTCGGCCGACAGCGGCCAGCAACAGGCCCGCGAAGGCCAGCAGCAGATCGATGCCGCGGTACATAGCGTTGACCGCCTGAGCCAGGAGATCGAGCAGTCGGCACAGTCGATCCAGCAGCTGGAGCGTGACAGCAACGCCATCCAGTCAATCCTTGGCACCATCCGCTCGATTGCCGAGCAGACCAACCTGCTGGCGCTCAACGCCGCCATCGAAGCGGCCCGTGCCGGCGAGCAGGGCCGTGGCTTTGCCGTGGTTGCCGACGAAGTGCGGGCGCTGGCCAAGCGCACTGCCGACTCCACCGCAGAGATCGACGGCCTGCTGGGCAACCTGGCCAACCGCACTGCCGAGGTGGCCGCACAGATGCACGCCAGCCTGGAGGTTTCGCAGCAGTCGGTGAGCCGCATCGGCCTGGCCCGTGACAGCTTCGGGCAGATCCGCGAGTCGGTGGATGTGATCCGCGACATGAACACCCAGATTGCCACGGCGGCCGAAGAGCAGCATCAGGTGGCCGAAGACATCAACCGGCACATCAGCCAGATTCACGGCGATGCGCAACTGGTGGCCGAACTGGCCCAGGCGGCGCGGATGGATTCGGAGAGCCTGGCCGGGTTGTCCAATGAGCTGGATGCACTGGTGCGCAGGTTCCGTACCTGATGTGTTGCCTGCGCCGGCCTCTTCGCGGGCACGCCCGCTCCCACAGGTACTGCACAGCTTGCAAAGCTGCGGCGATCCTGTGGGAGCGGGCGCGCCCGCGAAGAGGACGGCACAGGCGACCAATCACTAAAGCCTCAATTCCCCCGGCGTCGCACCGAACAATTGCTTGAACGCCGCAATGTAAGCCGAGGTGGAGTCATACCCACACCCCAACGCCGCCTCGGTCACACTCTCCCCCGCCTCCAGCAGCGCCAGCGATGACAACAGCCGCATACGCTGCCGCCAGTTGCGAAAACTCAAGCCCGTCTCCCGCTGGAACAGCCGCATCAGCGTCTTCTCCGAGCACCCCAGTTCTCGCGCCCACTGCTGCAAGGTCTGCGACTGGTCCGGTGCAGCGATCAGCCCATTGCACAGCGCCAGCAACCCCGGGTGCCGTGGCAGTGGCAGCGAAAAACCGACCTCGGGCAGCATGCGCAACTGGTCGAGCAACACCGCCACCAGCCGCGCCTCGGCGCTGTCACCCTCCGGGTAGTCTGCCGGGAACAGGCAGAACTGCTTGATCAGTTCGCGCGCCAACGGGGTCACTTCCAGTACCCGGCATTGCTCCGGGGCCCACGGGCAGGCATCCCGGCGCACGTAAAGGCTGCGCATTTCGGCCTGCATAGAGGTGACCACTTCGTGTTCGGCATCGGCTGGTATCCACACGCCCCACTGGGGCGGGGCGAAGTAGCTGCCTTCCTGGGTATACACCCCGAGGACGCCGCTGATGGCATAGGAAAACTGCACCCAGTCGTGCTGGTGGCGGGTGGTCCAGGAGCCGGCGCCGAGGCTTTCGGCACGGGCATAGAGCGGCCTGGGCAGGTGGTCCAGCGCCGGAATGGGGCGGGGGTGTCCGATGATGGGCATGGTGGTTTCTTTTAGTTCTGACCAGACAAGCCTAACAGCTCAGCGCTCGACGATGACGGTCACCCCCTGCCCACCCGCAGCGCAGATCGATATCAACCCCCGCCCCTTCCCCGACCTCGCCAGCAGCTTGGCCAGGTTGGCCAATATCCGCCCCCCGGTCGCGGCAAACGGGTGCCCGGCCGCCAGCGAACTGCCCTTGACGTTGAGCTTGCTGCGGTCAATCGCCCCGAGCGGCGCATCCAGCCCCAGCCGTTCGCGGCAATAATCGGCATCTTCCCAGGCCTTGAGCGTGCACAGCACCTGGGCAGCAAAGGCTTCGTGAATCTCGTAATAGTCAAAGTCCTGCAGCGTCAGGCCATTGCGCGCCAACAGCCGCGGCACCGCATACACCGGCGCCATCAACAGCCCTTCGCGACCAGTAACGAAATCCACCGCAGCGGTTTCACCATCGACCAGATAGGCCAGCACCGATAGCCCCTGCTGCTCGGCCCATTCCTCGCTGCCCAGCAACACTAGCGAAGCACCATCGGTCAGCGGTGTGGAGTTGCCCGCCGTCAGCGTGCCCTGCCCGCTGCGGTCGAAGGCTGGCTTGAGCTTGGCCAATTGTTCCAGCGTCAGGTCGGGGCGCAGGTTGTTATCACGGGTCAACGACAGAAACGGCGTCAGCAGGTCATCCTGCCACCCTTCGGCGTACGCGGCAGCCAGCGCCTGGTGGCTCAGCAGCGCCAGCTCGTCCTGCTCGGCACGGCCAATGCGCCAGGCCTGGGCCATGCGTTCGCAATGCTCGCCCATAGACAAACCGGTGCGCGGCTCACCGTTGCGCGGTAATTCGGGTTTCAGGTGGTGAGGACGCAGCTTGAGAAATGGCTTGAGCCGTTCGCCCAAGCTCTTGCCACGGTTGGCCTGCAACAGGATGTGGCGCAGGCCTTCGTTGACCGCAATCGGCGCATCGGAGGTGGTGTCCACACCGCCGGCTATGCCGCAGTCGATCTGCCCCAGGGCAATCTTGTTGGCCACCAGCAGTGCCGCCTCTAGCCCCGTCCCGCAGGCTTGCTGGATGTCATAGGCTGGCGTCAGCGGCGACAGGCGCGAACCCAGCACGCACTCACGTGTCAGGTTCATGTCTCGCGAGTGCTTGAGCACAGCGCCAGCCACCACCTCCCCCATGCGCAACCCATGCAAGCGGTAGCGTTCGATCAGCCCTTCGAGGGCGACGGTGAGCATCGCCTGGTTGCTGGCCGTGGCGTAGGCGCCATTGGAACGGGCGAAGGGAATTCGGTTGCCGCCCAGGATCGCGACCCGGCGAAGTGAACGCATGCGCTTGTTCCTCCTGAAACAATTTGATCCGTACAGCCTAGGTGTTTTTGCCGCATTCGAACGACCTTGCCACAAAGTTGGTCCACACTTTCAAGCTTGCCTTCCGGGAGACCCACTCATGAGCGATCGCTACCTCGGCTTTGCCAACTCCAACCTCGGCCGCCGCCTTGTGGATGCCCTTGGCCTGCCACGTCCAGCGCCGCTGGAGCGTTGGCAGGCAGGCCGCCTGCGCCCGGTCGAAGGTGCCCTGGTACTGGGTGGCGGGCCACTGGCGAGCCAGGTCGAAGCCATTGCCCCGCGCCTGACCGACACGCTTTACAGCTTCAATACCGACAACCTCCAGGCCGAGGCATGGGTGGCTGGTCTGGGGCCGAAGATCAAGGCCGTGGTATTCGATGCCAGTGACCTGTCCGACAGCGACGCGTTGAAGCAGTTGCGCGAATTTTTCCAGCCACTGCTGCGCAGCCTGGCATCGTGCGCCCATGTGGTGCTGCTGGGCCGCGCGCCAGAAAGCCTCGACGACCCGTTGGCCAGCATTGCCCAACGAGCCCTGGAAGGCTTCAGCCGCTCGCTGGCCAAGGAACTGCGCAACGGTGCGACCGCGCAGTTGCTGTATGTCGGCCCAGGCGCGGAGGGTCAGCTGGAAGGCGCCCTGCGCTTCTTCCTCTCGCCCAAAAGCGCTTTTATCTCTGGCCAGGTGCTGCGCCTGCATGCCTGCGCCAGCCAGGTCGAGGACTGGACCCGGCCGCTGGCTGGGCGCCGCGCCCTGGTGACCGGTGCCGCGCGGGGCATCGGTGCCGCCATTGCCGAAACCCTGGCCCGGGACGGTGCCGACGTACTGCTGCTGGATGTGCCCCAAGCCAGCCAGGACCTCGACGCCCTGGCCGCACGCCTGGGTGGCAAGGCGCTGCCCCTGGACATCTGCGCCGGCGACGCGGCAACGCAACTGCTTGCGGCCCTGCCCGACGGCGTCGACATCGTGGTGCACAACGCCGGTATCACACGCGACAAGACCCTGGCCAACATGACCCCGGAATACTGGGACGCGGTGCTGGCGGTAAACCTCAAGGCACCGCAGGTGCTGACACAGGCGCTGTACGACAACGGCGCCCTGGGTGAAAACGCGCGCATCACCCTGCTGGCCTCGGTCAGCGGTATCGCCGGCAACCGCGGGCAGGCCAACTATGCCGCGAGCAAGGCCGGGCTGATCGGCCTGGCCCAAGCGTGGGCACCCCGGCTCGCCGAGCGCGGCGGCAGCATCAATGCCGTGGCCCCCGGTTTCATCGAAACCCACATGACCGCCGCCATGCCCATGGGCCTGCGCGAGGCCGGGCGACGCTTGAGTTCGCTTGGCCAGGGCGGCCGCCCGCAGGATGTCGCCGAAGCCATCGCCTGGCTCAGCCAGCCAGGCTCCGGTGCAGTCAACGGCCAGGTGCTGCGGGTATGCGGCCAGGCCTTGATGGGGGCTTGAGCATGAGCCGACACTGGCACGACCTGCACAGCCCGGCTTCGCGCACCAGCCTGTACCTGCGCGCGGCCAGCAAGCGCAGCATCAGCGGCGACCAGCTGCCGGACGACGGCCTGCGCTGCTTCATCCGCGTCCAGCCGGGCAACCTGGCCGCCTATCGACGGTTGTGCCACTTCACCGACGATGGCCGCCTGCCGGGTACTTATCCCCATGTCATGGCGTTCACGCTGCAGCTGCAGTTGATGACCGCGCCAAACTTCCCCTTCCCGCTGCTCGGCCTGGTGCACCTGCACAACCGCATCGAGGTGCTGCGCCCGCTGGGCGGTATCGAAGGGCTGCGCTTTGCGGTGCATGCAGGCAATCTGCAAGCGCATGCCAAGGGCGGCACCTTCGACCTGGTCACCGAAGCCGAAGACGGCATCGGCCTGCTCTGGCGCGAGACCAGCCGTATGCTGGTGCGCGGGCTGAAGCTGGAAAGCCAGGCAGGTGAGCCTGCCGAGGACGAACCGCAAGCGCTGCAAGAGGCGACCCGCTGGTACGCCGACAGCGATATCGGCCGGCGTTATGCCAAGGTTTGCGGGGACTACAACCCGATCCACCTCAGCGCGGCCAGTGCGCGGCTGTTCGGCTTCCCCACGGCCATTGCCCATGGCATGTGGAGCAAGGCCATGGCCCTGGCGGCACTGCGCGGGCACCTGCCGCACAGTGGCTTTGCCTTCGAGGTGGATTTCCGCAAGCCGGTGCGGTTGCCATCGGAGGTGGTGCTCGGTGCCAGTGAGGCGGGGACTGCGGGAGAGCTGCGGCTGGATGGGCATGGAGGGATTCTGCATATGTTCGGGCGCTGGGCCGCTCCTACAGGGACCATGTCTGTCTTGGCGGTATACGCTTGCTTTGCATCGGGCCTGCGCAGAAGCTATGCAGCATTAGGAGACCCCCGATGAATCTGCAAGAACTCACCCAACGCCTGCACCAGATCCGCGACAACAACGACTGGCGCGGCTTTCACAGCCCGAAGAACCTCGCCATGGCCGCCAGTGTCGAAATGGCCGAGCTGGTGGAAATCTTCCAGTGGCTGAGCGAAGACCAATCGCGCCAGCTGCCAGCCGATAAGCTGGCCCATGCCGGCCAGGAAATCGGCGATGTGGTGCTCTACCTGTTGCTGCTGTGCAGCGAACTTGGCCTGGACATGGACCAGGTAGTGCGAGCCAAGCTGGCCGACAGCGAGAGGCGCTTCGCCCGATGAACGACCGTCACTTCGATGAGCTGGCTACCCGCTTTGCCGAAAAGATCTACGGCGGCGCCAAGGGCGCGATCCGCCTGGCCGTGCTGCAGGCCGACCTGGCCGAAGCCCTGCCTGACCGCCCGCTGCGCATCCTCGACATCGGTGCCGGGTTGGGTCACATGGCTTTGTGGCTGGCCCAGCGCGGCCACCAGCTGACCCTGGCCGAACCCGCCGCGCCCATGCTCGACGGCGCACGGGCGCGCTTTGCCGAAGCCGGCCAACCGGCCACCTTCATCCAGGCCCCCTGGCAAGACCTGCTTGGCCAGCTGACCGAACCCTACGATCTGGTGCTATGCCACGCCGTACTCGAATGGCTGGCCGAGCCCGAAAGCATCCTGCCGGTGCTGCACCAGCTCACGGCCCCTTCCGGGTGGCTGTCGCTGGCCTTCTACAACCGCGACGCCCTGGTCTATCGCAACCTGCTCAAGGGCCATTTCCGCAAGTTGCGCAGCAACCGGCTGGAAGGTGAAAAGCAGAGCCTGACCCCGCAAAAACCGCTTGATCCACGGGAACTCAGGGCGCAACTTGATCCTATGTGGCAGGTTGAAAGCGAAAGTGGCGTGCGGGTGTTCCACGACTACATGCCCAAGGAATTCCAAGGCAAGGCCGAGCTGCTCGACCTGCTGGAAATGGAACTGGCCTACCGTCGACACCCCAGCTTCGCCGGGCTCGGCCGCTACCTGCACTGGGTCTGCCGCCCCCGTTGACCTGCCCGCCGGGAGGAATACATGCCTTACCGTCTGTTGTGCCTGGCCGTGCTGCCGCTTGCCCTGGCTGGCTGCCAGGGCAGCAACCCCTACGTGGCCAGCAGCCGCCCGTTACCACCGGCACCGGCCCAGGCGGCCAGCACCTTCGATGCCAGTGCCTACCCGACACCGGCCCGTGATTACGGGCACTACCGTAGTTGGAGCTGGCTCAACGGCCAGTTGCCCAGTGGCTCGGTCGATACCGACCCGGCGCAACTGGCCGATGCCGTCAGCGGCGCACTGGACCAGCATGGCCTGCGTCCCGCCCGGGGCGGCCCCGTCGACTTGCTGGTCAGCGCCGACATACGCCTGGAAAAGCGCTTGCGCCAGGTACGTGACTACGATGCCTACGACCCTTACTACGGCCCGTATCCCTATGGCGGTGTCGGCTATGGCGGCTACCGCCATGGCTATGGGGGCTATGCCAGCGTGCCCATCGTGCGCACCTACGAAGTGCAGGTGATGGTGGTGCGTATCGACCTGTACGACGCCCGCAGCGGCCAGCCGGTATGGAGTGCCAGTGCCGAAAGCGGCAGCGACAAGGACTCGCCGCGTGAACGCGAAAGCGCCCTGCGCGATTCTGTGCACAAGGCGCTCAACGGCTATCCTCCCAGTTGATATCCAACGGAGAACCATCATGTTGCGCCGTCTCGTTCTACTGTCATTCGCGTTGTTGCTCGCCGCCTGCTCCAGCAATAACGTCCAGCAGGATTTCGATGCCAGCCGTGACTTTGCCGCCTACCGCAGTTGGGCATGGCAGGAACCGGGCCTGCAGTACCGCCCGGATGACCCACGAATCAAGAGCGACCTCACCGAGCAACGCATTCGCCAGGCAGTTGCAAGCCAACTCGACCAGCGTGGCCTGCGCCCGGTACAAGGCGGCGCCCGACCGGACGTGACAGTGCGCGCGTACCTGATCGTCGAGCAGCGCCAGCAACAGATCACCACCAACTACGGCGGTGGCTGGGGAGGCTACTGGGGCGGCTACTGGGGTGGGCCGATGTACAACGAAACCCGCAGCGTCGACTACAAGGTCGCCACTATCCAGATCGACCTGTTCGATGGGCGTGACGGCAAGCTGGTGTGGCGCGGCAGTGCCGAGCAGATCATGAACAACTACCCGCCAAGCCCCGAGGAACGCAACAGCGCGATCCAGAACACCGTGACCAAGGTGTTGGCCAACTACCCGCCGGGGAGCAGGAAGTAACGCTCAAACACAAACTCAATTGGCGCCGCGGACCTGTGGGAGCGGGCATGCCCGCGAAACAGGCACCGCGGTGGATGGCACAGGCTTCGCCCGTGTTCGCGGGCTCGCCCGCTCCTACAGGGATCGCGCAAGATTTTCAACGGCACGTACCTGTGCCAGCTACGACAAAATCCATCCCGGCCACGCCTTTTTCCCTCTCCCGCTCCACTCCCCGCAGGTTCCCGTCTATCTTCACTTAAGGAAACCTGACTGACCGGGTAGATGTGTTCAACATTTGGGAAGGGCGACCTGCCAATGCAAAGCATTGTTCTCCTGCTGTGGCTTGCCTTGTGCTCCGAACAGGACGTGCGTCAACGCCAGATATCCAACATGCTCACCCTGGGTGTGGCTGCCTGCGCCCTGGCCTGGCTTTTCGCCACTGGCCGCAGCTGGATCGGCGCCGATGCCAGCGATGCCGGATGGGCGCTGGCCATCGTCATGTTGCTGACCCTGCCCGGTTACATGCTCGGCCGTTTCGGTGCCGATGACGTCAAGCTGATGGGCGCCCTGGCCCTGGCCACCAGCCCGCAATACGTACTTGGCACCTTCATCGGCGCCGGTGTCAGCGTGCTGCTGTGGCTGCTTACCCGCCGGCGCCTGTGGACGTTGCTCAACCCCAAGGTAAAAAAGCGCTTGCAGGCTTTGACCGAGGAAATGGGTGACAAGCAGGCGTTCGTCCCCTATGTGCTCACCGGTTTTCTTTTGACTGCTGTATGGATCCAGTGAGCAATCTCGTGGTCCGATGGCTGTACAGAATTTGTAACTTGTACAAATCCACTACCCCCGACTATTTTTAGTTTGCAAAGCGCTTGGCCCGGGAGCAGGACCGCGTAACGACAGGGAGTTGATCGTGTCCAGAGCATTCAGTGATGTGAAGATATTGGTGGTCGATGACCAACCAGTGATAGTCGAACAATTGTGTGAGTTTCTCGAAACCAAGGGTTACCGCTGCCTGCCGGCCCACTCCACTGACGAAGCCGTGGAACGTTACCTGGCAGACGAGGCCATTGGCGTGGTCATCTGTGACCTGCACATGCCTGGTCGTGATGGTATTGAACTGGTCCGCGAACTGAAGATACAAGGCGGGCAGCGCGCGTTCGAGGCCATCATGGTGACCGGTCGAGCGGAGAAGCAGGATGTGATCCGAGCGTTGCGCGAGGGCTTTGCCGATTACTACCAGAAACCCATGGACCTCGATGAACTGCTGGAGGGCGTACGCCGCCAGGAACAGGCCGTGCAGGAGCGCCAGCGCAGCTTCCGCGAGCTGGGCGGGTTGAGCCAGCGTCTGCAAGAGCTGGCAGAGTCGATGGACGAGCTTTACCAGGACCTGCAAAAAGCCCGGGGCCAGGGCATGCACCGGCGTGCCAGCGATGTGGACGAGAGTGAAAGCGAACTGCCAGCGGCGTTCGAGAAGCTGTCGCCACGCCAGCTGGAAGTAGCCCGCCTGGTGGGCAAGGGCCAGACCAACTACCAGATCGCCTGTGAGCTGGGCATTACCGAGAATACCGTGAAGCTGTATGTGTCGCAGGTGCTGCGCCTGACCCACATGCACAACCGCACCCAGCTGGCACTGGCACTGACACCCAGTTCGTCGCCGGTGCATCAGCGGTTTACTACCCACTAAGCAGGTAGCTTCAAGATTTTGGCGGCTGCGTTGCAGCACATCGCGACACCTGTGGGAGCGGG
>NZ_JBKGFP010000139.1:0-25221 GCF_046557535.1 Pseudomonas sp. S1(2024) | reverse complement strand
GGGCGCGCCCGCGAACACCGGCGCAGCCGGTGCCATGCACCGCGTTGGATTCTTCGCGGGCGCGCCCGCTCCCACAGCGACCCCTTACATCTGAACGCCAAGCGTCAAAGTCAGCCGAGGCCCGCGGTCCAGGCTGTCCAATGCCACATCAGCCAAAGGCTTGGCCACCTCCAGCGCCACATTGAACAAGCGCCCATCGCCCAATCGCACTCCAAGCGCCGCCGAAGCCAGGTGGGCATCCTCTACAGGCCCTCGGTTATGCCATGCCTGCGCCGTGTCCAACACCACATAGGGCTGCACCAACGCCAGCCAGTTGGCGTGCATGCTGTAGTTCACCTCGTAAGCCACACCCCAGCCCTTGTCCCCGTCCGCCTGGTCGCGCGGGTAGCCACGGCCGAAACTCTGCCCGCCAAACCCCGCACGCTCGCTGCCGGGCAAGCGGTCATCACTCCAGTACATCGCACCAGACACCACCCCCTGCCAGTTACCGAGCAACCTGTCGCTCTGCAAACCGGAAAGCCGCAACCGCAGAAAATCCAGATCGTAGTCGGCATCGCTACGCGCCCCCAGATAATCCAGGCCCTGATAGACCCCGGCGCTGACGATGCGCAAACGGCCCTCTTCCACCTTGCGCCAGTCGCCCTCGAATGACAGCGCACGCACGTAGGTGTCGTAGTCCCGTGCCGATGGCAACCCATCTACCCGGTCCTCGAAGTGCTCACTGACCGAATACACCTGCCCCTGCACCACCATCCATTCATCCGGCCTGACGATCACCGGCTGGCGCAGGCCGATCGCATAGCGATCGCTGTCGCGCTTGCGGGTGATGTCACGGCCATCGTCCAGACGAATCCGCGTGCCGGGTTCGCTGCGGTAGCGCGAAGCCGACAGCAGCAGCTGGCTGCCGCCCGCGTCCAGGTACTGGCTGTAGGCCAGGCGCTGGTAATGCACCTGGTCATCCCCCGGCGGCAGCAACAGGCTGGCCTCGATCTGTTCGGCAAAGCGGGTCTGGGCGTGGCTGGTTGCCGTCAGCAGCGCCTGCGCATCGTCGCGGTTGCCATCAGCAACGATAACAGCAGCGCTGAACGGCTTGCGCTGCGCATGCACGGTCAACCGCGCAGCACCATCAGCGGTTTGCGCCACGGCCAGCTGCGGCTCTATCGTTACCCCCGGCAGGCGCTCGGCCAGGCCCAGGTAGCGCTCCAGCGTTTCTCGGGTCAGCGGGCGCTCGGTGGCAAGCCGCTCCAGCAGCTGATGCAGATAGGCGCCGGCCGGGCCGATATCGCCGTCCACGCGGTAATCACGGATATAACCTTCGACCAGCACCACATTGACCCGGCCATCGGCCACTTCCTGCGGCGGCAGGTAGGCGTACGACAACAGGTAGCCTTCCTGCCGATAGCGCTGGGTCAGGCGCGCGGTGTACTGCTGCAGCTCGCCCAACGTGGTCTGGTGCCCGATCAGCGGTTGGTAGTGTTCGCGCAGGTCGCTCAAGGGGAACACCGTGCCGCCTTCGAAGCGCACTTTATGCAGCACCAGCCGGGTATTCGCAGGCGCCCACGCGCGGCTGTCGCCATACTTCCCGGCCAGCTGCAGGTGAGCACTGACCGAACGGTAGGCGTCTATCGGCAGGTTGGCGCCGGGCAGGCGACGTTCGTACTCATGGCTGTCGAGAAAACCCGGCAAAGGCTCGGCATGGGCCGCAAGCGCCCAGGGCAGCAACAACAGGGGCACGGCCAGAGGACGCATAGGGCGCTCCATGTTCCCTGGGGCTGCGTTGCAGCCCTTCGCGGGCGCGCCCGCTCCCACAGAGATCGCGCATTTCCTGAACTGTGGGAGCGGGCGTGCCCGCGAAGGGCCGCAAAGCGGCCCCAAATTGCTTGATTTACAGGCATCAGGGGCGCCAGCCGGTCACACCCGTTACCTGCAAGCGTAGGTGCTGCCTCGGCCCTCGTCGAACGGCTACTCGCTGACCTGGAACGCCACGCGCGCCGTCTCGCCGCTTTCATCCAGCGCGCTGATTTCGGCCTGGCCTACCTGTTGGAAGCGCACCAGCAGGCTGTCCTGGCCCTGGGTTTCGCCCAATGGCTGGCCGTTGAGGAACCACCAGCGCCGACCGCCGCCGCCCAGCGCCGACACATGCAGTTGCAACGGCTCGCTGCTGGTGGCCGGGCGGCGCAGGTTGTCGCCCGGGCGCACGCCCACGATCGAAAGCGGTGGCGCGCTGGCCGGCACATGCGGCGGGCAGGCCGGATCGATGGCCGGCAGGCGCGCCGCACGCCGCTCCACACGTGGCAGCCAAGGCTCCAGCGGGGCGGGCCATAGGGCGATATCGCGGGCCTTGGCGCCCGGGCAACTGCCATCGACGCGCAGCCCCTGGTCGTTGACCCATACGCTTTCGCGCAGGCCCAGGCCGAGTGGCTGGTCGGCGGCCTGCAGGGTTGGCGGCGTAGTGCCGTCCAAAGTCCAGGCGAAACGCTGACGCCGGCAGTTGGGGTCCTTTTTGCTCATCGGCTGGCCCAGTGGCCAACAGATCGCAGCCACGCCGACGTTCGCCGGCACCCGCTCCACCGGCACGCTGATGCCACGCTGGCTGTCACGGTTGCTCAGCAGGTCGTGCACCTGCAGCATCAGCGGCGCTGCCGAAGCCAGCCCGAATTGGCCGGGGACCGGGGTGCCATCGGGGCGGCCAATCCATACGCCGATCAGGTAGCGCGGGCCCACGCCGATCGACCAGGCATCGCGAAAGCCGTAGCTTGTGCCCGTCTTCCACGCCAGTTGCGGGCGTTGCACCAGCTCGGCATGCGGGTCGCGGTCGGGGCGCGCCTGGCCGCTGAGGATGCGCCGGATGATCCACGCCGCCCCTGGCGACAGCAGGCGCCGTTCCAGCAACGGATCCTGTGGTTGCAGGCGCACCCTCGCACTATTGCCACCCCGCGCCAGCGCAGCGTAGCCACCCACCAGGTCCTCCAGGCGGCTGCCCGCGCCACCCAGGATCAACGACAGGTTGGGCTCTGCCAGAGGCGGCAATATCAGCGGCATGCCCGCCATGCGCAGTTGCGCGGCAAAGCGTTTCGGACCATAGGCCTCCAACAGCTGCACCGCCGGCAGGTTGAGCGACAGCGCAAGCGCCGAACTGGCCGACACCGGCCCGCTGAAGCCCATGGAGAAGTTGCCGGGGCGGTAGTCGCCATAGCGTCGCGGCACATCCTGCAACAACGACTCGGAATGGATCAGGCCGTCATCCAGCGCCATACCGTAGAGGAGCGGCTTGAGGGTGGAGCCCGGCGAGCGCAACGAACGCACCATGTCGACATGCCCGAAGCGGCGCTCGTCGGCCAGGTCGATAGAACCCAGGTAGGCACGCACCGCCATCGTCTGCGCATCGACCACCAGGATGGCGGCGGAGGTGCGCTCCGGCAGCCGTGCCCGCCAGCCCAGCAGCAGGTCTTCGAGGCGCCGCTGCAGTGCGGCGTCGAGTGTGGTACGGATCAGCGGCGGGCTGTCGGCGCTGTTCAGGCGCCGGGCCAGCAACGGGGCGAGAGCCGGCTCCTGACGTGGCGCCAGTACAAGCGGCTCTTCGGCAGCCTCACGGATTTGCTGAGCCGGCCACACCTGGTATTCGGCCAGGCGTTGCAGCACCTTGTCCCGGGCGCGCTGCGCACGCTCGGGGTGACGGTCCGGGCGCAAGCGGCTGGGCGCCTGGGGCAGCACGGCCAGCAGTGCCGCTTCGGCCGGGGTCAGGTGCATGGGCGACTTGCCAAGGTAGGCCCAGCTGGCCGCCGCCACGCCCTGCAGGGTGCCGCCGAAGGGCGCGCGGTCCAGGTAGATCTGCAGGATTTCGCGCTTGGACAAGTGCCATTCCAGCTGTGCCGTGCGCCATAGTTGGCGCAGCTTGCCGGCCAGGGTGCGCTCATGCGGGTCGAGCAGGCGTGCGACCTGCATCGACAGCGTGCTGCCGCCCGACACCACACGCCCGCCACGCAGGTTCAGCCAGGCAGCGCGAGCCAGGGCCAGCGGGTTGACCCCGGGGTGGCTGTAGAACCAGCGGTCTTCGTAGGTGAGCAGCGCCTGCAGATACAGCGGCGAGACCTCGTCGGAGCTGACCGGGTAGCGCCATACACCATCGGCATCGGCAAAGCGCCACAACGGCGTGCCGTCCTCGGCCAGCACCACGCGGGCCAGGTCGTCTCCGGGCATGGGCAGCGGCCATAGGCGGTCGGCCAGCCACAACAGGCCGAACAGTACCAGCATGCCGATCACCGTGGCGCGCAACAGCCTGCCCGCACGGGTATGCGGCCGCGTTAAGCTTGGCATCGGGAACCGACCTGGCCAGGTGATGGCCAAAGGCTTGGGAACGGCAACATCGCCGATTCGTTCATCAGGAAGCAACTATGCATGTAGAAGGTTTTTTCGAGTGGCTGGGCCAGGCGCTGGGGTCGTTGATCCGCTTCATCGTCGACGCATTGAGCGGGCTGTTCAACCTGCTGGCCAGTGCCGGTGGCAATTTCATCGATGGCCTGGCGCGCACCTTGGGCATGGAGACCTCGCTTCTCAGCATCCTCGCCCTGATCATCGGGCTGGTGCTGCTGTACTCGGCAATCCGCGCGTTCATGCGCGCCTCGATCATCCTCGGGATCATCTGGCTGCTGTTGGGGTTGTGGGTGATGAGCTGGGTGATTCACTGAACAAGGCCGGGGGCCGCGTTGCGGCCCAATCGCCGGCAAGCCAGCTCCCACCTCGACCGCGTCGCCCTCAAGCCATGCTCCATCCTGTGGGAGCTGGCTTGCCGGCGATGAGGCCGGTAAAGGCGACAAAATTCTAGCGGGCTTTTACGGTCATCTCCCCTTGCCCATCCCCCACGGCCTGCAGGTTTGGCCGGTACATCGATTCAACCTGCGGCGGCGGCACGCGATAGGTGCCCGGGGTCACCGCCCGAGCCAGGTACAGCAGGTGGGTGGTGCCATAGCTGTCCAGCTTGAGCGCGGCGACGTAACGATCATCCCGATACTCCTGGTGCACCACGCTGGCGTTCTGCATCGATTCGCGCCATTCCTTCACCGCACTGCTGGCGTTTTCCAGGCTGGCGGCACTTTGCGCCAGGTTCTGGTTTTCCAGCTCCAGGCCCGCCGGTAGCAAGTCCACCACCAGCGCATCCGGCACCCGGTCTTCAGCCTTGAGCGCCAGGTGCACCAGCACCAGGTCTCCGCTGCGCAGGTTATGCAGGTCCAACGGCTGGCCATTCATGCCCAGGTACTCACGGCGGATCTGCATGCCATTGCCACCGGCCGCAGGCGCCTGGCGTGGGTAACCCGACAAGGTCAGTTGCTGGTACAGAGTTTCGCTACCTTGGTTCTGCACACTCAATGGCGAAGCCAGCAACGGGCCTTCGAGCTTCATGCCGGACTCGGCATTGTTGAACTCGCGCACTTCGCCCGCGCTGTCCAGGCGCGCCTGCCACTGGCCTTCCGGCTTGCCCAGCAGGCCACGGCCGGCCAGGAACAGTGCATTGCGCTCCTGGGTCGACAGCCAGCGGTTGGCCGCCAGTTCATCCGACAGGGCGAACAGGCGCTGGTCGACCTGGCGGCTGGCCAGGTTGCTTTCCTGCAGCAGCGCCAGGATCAGTGCCTGGTCACGCAGGGCGCTACCATAGTCGGCCATCCAGCCTTTACCGCGGCTGATGCCCAGGCCTGCCTGCAGGGCCTGCTCGGCACGCGGCTTGTCGCCCATCTTGTCCAGCGCCACCGCCAGTTGCACCAGTGGCAGGCCAGAGCGGGCGTCGGCGCGGCGTTCGAACAGGCCACGCAGGGCACCCAGGGGCGCCTGCTGGCTGCGCGACAGCACCAATGCCGCATAGGCCTGCACGGCGAAGCGGGTGTGTTCGGCGTTCTCGCTGTAGTCGACTTCGATCAGGTTGCGCTCCTGCAGGTAGCGCAGCAGGCGCTCGCTGGCCTTCTTCAGCGCTTCGGCCGGCACACCATAGCCTTGGTCACGGGCGCGCAGCAGGAAGTCGGTGACATAGGCGGTCAGCCAGTATTCTTCTTCGCTGTCCGAGCTCCACAGGCCGAAGCTGCCGTTGTAGCGCTGCATGCCTAGCAGGTGCTCGATACCCATCTCGATCTTGCGCTTGCGCACATCGGCAGGCTCGCCCTTGATACCCAGGCGCTTGAGGCTGTCGGCATCGGCGTACAGCGACGGGTAGAGGCCGCTGGTGGTCTGCTCCAGGCAACCGTAGGGGTAGGCTTCGAGGGCACGGATCTGCTCGGCCAGGTTCAGCGGTGGCCGGCTCGACAAGGCCAGGCTGGCTTCAAGCCCGGCGGGTTCGAAGGCGGCCAGGTCTGCTTCAGGCAGGGTCCATGGCTGGTCCTTCAAGGCCACGCGGTAGTGCTTGAGCATCGCCGGGTAGGCCGGGCGCACGCCCAGCGTCCACTCGCGTTCGAACGCGCCGGTCGGCTCGTTCGGCAGCTGCAGGCCAGTAACCCGCACATGTACCTTGCCCTGCCCCAGGCCACCCTGGGCCTGTACCGGGATCAACAGCGTCGAGCGCTGGCCTTCAGCCAGGGCTACGTTTTGCACGGCGTTGGCCGCCAGGCTCAGCTGCCCTTCGGTGCTGATTTCAACATTCAGTTGCTGGGCACGACCCGACAGGTTGGCCAGGTCCAGCGCCAGGCTGGTACGGTCGCCACCGGCCAGGAAACGCGGCGCCGAGAGTTCGGCGATCAAGGGCGCGGCGACCACGGTCTTGCCTTCGGCCATGCCGAAGTGTTCGTCGGTCCAGGCCTGGGCCATCAGCCGCAATTCGCCATTGAAGTCGGGGATATCGACCGTAGCCAGGCCCTCGCCCTTGTCGTCCAGGGTCACCGGCAGGCTCTGCTGGGCGACGATGGTCACCGTGGTGTTGGGGCGCTTGCCACCCTTGGCCATCGCCGCGTCACCACCAAATGCCAGGCTGGCCAGGCGGCCCTGGCCGGCTTCGATCAACTGGCCGTAGATATCCAGCTGGTCAGCACCATAGGCCTTGCGCCCGAACAGGCTGGCGAACGGGTCGGGGGTCTTGAAGTCGGTGATGTTGAGGATGCCCACGTCCACCGCCGACAACAGCACATGCACCTGTTCAGGCACACTGCCATCGGCATTTGCAGCCTTGACCTTCACGGTCAGCGGCTGTTTCGGGCGCATTTTCTCCGGCGCCTGCAGGCTCACCGCCAGCTTGCGTTCGGCGCGGTTCAGCGGCAGGTGCAGCACGCCCACCGCGCGTTTCGGCGTGGCGTTGGCCTTGCGCTCACCCGGGCGGATCACCAGCGCGCTGATGTACAGGTCATGGCGGGCCCACTGCTTGTCCAGTTGCACGTCGAACGTCTTGCCCTCGGCGGGCACGTCGATCTCCTGCCACCACAGCGGGCCATCGCTGGACTCGATCATCAGGTAGCCACTGCCGGCTGCGGGCGGGGTGACGGTGACCTTGGCGGTAGCGCCGTCGGCGTAGGCCGGTTTGTCCAGCGCCAGCTTGACCTGGTCCGGCCGCACCGCGCCGCCTTCGGCGTTGTCCTGGGCGCGATAGCCTGCCCAGAAGCGCGCGCTGGACACCAGGCCCGTCTCCGGGTCCTCCACCTCGACACGGTAAGGGCCCCATTCCACCTGGAAGCTCAGCTTGGCGGTGGAGCCAGCCTTGACGCTTACGGTCTCTTCGCTCTGGGTCAGGAACTTCTCGTTGTAGGCGTAGCTCCAGCCATCGCTCTGCGAGTAGTTCCAGTAGTAGTCGCGGCGCTCGCGCACCAGCCGCACCTTGAGGTCGTTGGCCGCCAGTTTCTTGCCGTTGCGGTCGGCCACCAGGAACTCGAACTCCACCGGCCCGTCACTGTCGGTTTCCTCGCCGTCGAACAGGCCACGCAGGCCCGGCAGGCGCTCGGCCGGCCAGATGGGTTGTTCCAGGCGGCGGGTAATCGGCCGGCCACCGGACTCCTGCAGGCTGGCCTGCACGGTCAGTTGCAGCGGCGAGCGGGCTTCGGCCCAGCGGCTTTCGATATCGACCACGGCCTTGCCGGCCTGGTCGAGGGTAACTTCGTCCAGCTCCAGGTCCTGGTTCAGCTCGGTTTCGGTGACCGAGCCGAACTGGTAGCCAGGCAGCGCCGGTACCGCCTCGCGCAGCGGGCGAACATAGGCCTGGCCGCTCAGGCGGTTGCCGGCAGCCGGGGCGCCGTAAAGGTAACGGCCATTGACCTGGATACGCGCATCCTGATCCGGAGACAACGGTTTGCTGCTGCCTTTGAGTTCCAGCGCCAGGCGCTCGGGCAGGAAGTCTTCGACGAGAAATTCATACACCTGCTTGCGCCCGCCGCCCAGGTCGAGCAGCAGTTGCCAGCGGCCAGTCGGGGCCTCGCTGGCCAGCTGCAGCTGGTACTGGTACAGGCCATTGCCGTCGGCTTCCCAGACGAACTTGCGGCTGACCTGCTCATCCGGGCGACGCACTTCCACGCTCACTGGCTGCGCCTTGACCGGCTTGCCGTCCTGGTCGCGCAGCAGGCCGTTGAGCAACACCGTTTCACCGGGGCGATACAGGTCACGCGGGCCGAAGATGAAGAACTGCAGCGGGTTGGCCTGCGGGCCGGTGATGTCGAACTCGGCCAGGTCCAGCGCCGCGCTGCTCAGGCGCAGCAGGGTGGTGTGCACGCCCTGGGTGGCGATCAGGGTGTCGGCCTTGGGCGTGATCGGCAGCTGGGCGTGGCCATCGCTGTCGGTGCTGGCCTGAGCCAGCAGCTTGCCCTTGTCGTCATGGATTTCCAGGTTGACGCCGTTCATCGCCTTGCCACCTTCCAGGGCCTGGGCGAACACATCGAGGCGGTCACGGTAGCGATGCGCGGACACACCGATGTCGCTGAGAGTGAACAGGGTCGCTGGTTGCGAGTAGTCGTAAGTGCCCGAGGCTCGCATCACCGCCAGGTACACGCCTGGCTCCTGCAGCGGCTTGATGCCGGCGATCGGCAGCAGCACGGTCTCGCGGGTGTTGCGTGCGGGGTTGAGGTCGAAGCGGCCGCTGTAGACCAGATCGGCCATGTCCAGGGTTTCCTTGGACTGGTAGTAGTAAAGGCTGCTGTTGCGCCCCCAGTTGACCAGGAAGGTCGAGAGCATGTCCGGCTTCACGCGGAAGAACTCGACATCGACCTTGTCGACGTTGAGGGCGATCACCGGCAGGCCCTCGGCCAGGCGCGTGGGCAGCAGCGAACCGCGGCTGGCGAAGCCGATGGTCGGCTGCATGTCGCGGGTTTCCAGGCGGCTGATCGACTCGCTGTCCAGTTGCTTGCCATTGACCGCCAGCAGGCCCTTGTCGACGGTCAGCACCAGCTTGCGCTGCGGCTCCAGATGGCGCAGACGCAGCTCCATCTGGTTGTCGGACAGTTCCCAGGCGCCGTCGAGCTTGCCTTTGACGGTGTCGACCAGGTGCACTTTGCTGGCGAAGTCCTGCTTGGCATCCAGCGGCGCGGAGAAGCTGATCGACAGCGTCGCGGCGCCATCGAGCTGCACCTCGGAAACATCCAGCACCGTCAGCTCGCGGCCCTCGTAGCGTTTGGCGAGTACGGCAGGGTCTTCGCGTTGGGGTGCCGGGGTGGCGGCGGGCGCAGTGGCCGCCGGCTTTTCGGATGGCGCCGGCTTGTCCGGCGTCGAAGAGTCACAGGCACTGAGCAAAGCCAGCGCGCAGGCCAGCAACAATCCTTTGTTGAACATGGAGTAGAACTCTTTGGCAGCGTGTACGTGAGGGCAGCAACTATAGCGCAATGGCGGGTGCAGTACCTGGCGTTGCGCGCATTGGTTGCCAGGCCGTTACACTGTGCCATTCGTTAAAAGGAGGGCCGCTTCGCGCCCCTTCGCGGGCCTGCCCGCTCCCACAGGTTCGGCGCCGGCCGCAAGAACAACACTATCCTGTGGGAGCGGGCGTGCCCGCGAAGGGGCGCGCTGCGGCCCCAGGGTCCCATGGAATGCAAATGTCCCAACTCTCCACCGACTGGCAGCACCGCCCCACCCACCACAAGGTCTGGGCCCTGGCCGCGCCGATGATCCTGTCCAACATCTCCGTGCCGCTGGTAGCCCTGGTCGACAGCACGGTCATCGGCCACCTCCCCCACGCCCACCAGTTGGGTGCCGTAGCCGTGGGCGCCACGCTGTTCACCTTCATGGTCGGCCTGATGGGCTTCCTGCGCATGGGCTCCACCGGCTTCGCCGCCCAGGCCGCCGGCCGAGGCGACGGGGCAGCGTTGCGCCAGGTACTGGTACAAGGGCTGTTGCTGGCGGTCGGCTTCGCCCTGCTGATCGGCCTGCTGGCACTGCCCTTCAGCCAGCTGGCGCTGCACGCGATGGAACCCAGCGCGGCCCTGCAGCAAGCCACCGAAGACTTCTTCCATACCCGCCTGCTCGGCCTGCCCGCGGCACTGGCCAGCTACGCCCTGGTCGGCTGGTTCCTCGGCACCCAGAACGCCAGGGCGCCACTGGCCATCCTGCTGACCACCAACCTGCTGAACATCGCCTTGAACCTGTGGTTCGTGCTTGGCCTGGACTGGGGCGTGCTGGGTTCGGCGCGGGCGTCGGTGATCGCCGAATGGAGTGCCGCCCTGCTCGGCCTGGCCCTGACCCGCCCGGCCCTGCGCGCCTACCCGGGGCAGATCGTGTGGGCGGCGCTCAAGCGCTGGCAGGCCTGGCGGCCGCTGCTGGCGGTGAACCGCGACATCTTCCTGCGCAGCCTGGCGCTGCAACTGGTGTTCCTGCTGATCACCGTGCAAGGCGCTCGTCTGGGCGAAGCCACTGTGGCGGCCAATGCCCTGCTGCTCAACGGCCTGCTGCTGACTGCCTATGCGCTTGACGGGTTGGCGCACGCGGTAGAGGCCTTGTGCGGCCATGCCATTGGCGCCCGCGACCGCGACACATTGCGCCGCTCGCTGGTGGTGGCCTGTGGCTGGTCGCTGATCACCAGTCTGGGGTTTGCCGGGTTGTTCCTGCTGGGCGGGCACCTGTTCATCGATTTGCAGACCGACATCGAGAGTGTGCGGGCAGCGGCTTATCCGTACCTGCCGTACCTGGCATTGCTGCCGTTGATTGCGGTGTGGAGTTATTTGCTGGATGGCTTGTTCATAGGCGCGACCCGGGCGCGGGAGATGCGTAATGCGATGTTGGTTTCGGTGGTGATTGCGCTGCCCTTGGGGGTGCTCATGAGTGGGTTTGGCAACCATGGGTTGTGGTTGGCGTTTCTCGGGTTCATGGGGTTGCGGGCGGTGACGTTGGGGTGGGTGGGATGGCGGTTGCAGGAAAAAGGGCTTTGGGTTCAGTAATGCCGGGGCCGCTCCCACATTGATCGGCGTACGCAGGACTTTGTGGGAGCGGCCTTGTGTCGCGAAATGAGGGCGAAGCCCTCACCTGCGGATTCACAGCCACACACAATCCCAATGTGGATAATCACCAGCCCGCCGCACCAGACCAGCCCGAATGGGATTGGCGATGATGTAGCGCGCCACTGCCCTCACATCCTCCTCGCGGCGCAAAGCCCGATCATGAAAGCTGGTCTGCCAGATATGCCGCCTTTCAGCCCCCACCTTGTACAGCGCACAACTGCTTCTGGACTTGAACTCGCACATCAGCCTACCCAGGCTCGAAGGCCCAAGCTCGACAAGCCAGTGAAGATGATCCGGCATCAAGACCCACGCCAGAGATCGACACGCCTTGCGCTCTTCGCTGAGCCGCAATTGCTGGATAACTGTTCTGGCGAACAAGAAGTCTTTGAACAACGGTGTTCGGTTGCGGGTGGTCGTGGTGAGCAGGTAGAGACGCCCTGGATCGGACACTCGGCCACTACGTAAACGATGGGAGCCGGGACTTTCCATGTCATCCTCCTTTGAACATTGCATTCAAAGGTAGCGGCGCTGATGCGATAGGCGAGGACTGGACCATTACCAGGTATGACGCGGTGAGGGCTTCGCCCTCATATCGCGACGCAAGGCCGCTCCCACAAAAAAAGCGGGAGCGGCCTGGCAATTACGACGACAGGTACGAAGACCGGGTCAGACCAAGGCGCAGGGCATCCAGGAACTGGGTCCGCTCCCGCGCAGTGATCTTGGCGCTGGCCACCTTGTCACGGTAGTGCGTCATCAACTCCTCCGGCGACAGGTGCACATAGCGCAGCATGTCTTCGATGGTGTCGTGGGTCTCGATACCGGCGTGGTACACGCTACCGTCGGCGTTCTGGTAGATGTTCACCGAGTCGGTGTCACCGAACAGGTTGTGCATGTCACCGAGGATTTCCTGGTAGGCACCGACCAGGAACACACCCAGCAGGTAGTCCTCGCCCTCCTTCACCGCATGCACCGGCATGCTGGTCTCGATGCTCTGCTCGTCGACGTACTGGTTGATCTTGCCGTCGGAGTCGCAGGTCAGGTCCTGCAGCACGGCACGACGCATCGGCTCTTCGTCCAGGCGGTGCAGCGGGATGATCGGCAGTACCTGGCCGATGGCCCAGGTGTCCGGCAGGCTCTGGAACACCGAGAAGTTGCAGATGTACTTGTCGGCCAGCTTGTCGTTCAGCTCATCCAGCACCTGGCGGTGCGAGCGCTGGCGGGCTTTCAGCGAGTTGTGCAGGCGGCGGCACACGGCAAAGTAGCACTGTTCGGCCAGGGCCTTCTCGGCCAGGCTGATCTTGCCATCGGCATACTGCGCGGCCACGTCACCCATGTAGTGGGTGGCGCGCCAGTAGGTCTCGGTCACCATCTCGATGTCGGTCGGGCCGAGCAGGTCGACCAGCCACTGCACGGTCTCGGGCAGGGCTTCCTTGTTCTCGATGGTCGGCACGTCGTCGTTGTGCTTCTCGACGTCGGTCACCTGGATCACCAGCATGGCGTGGTGCGCGGTCAGCGAACGGCCGCTCTCGGAGAAGATGTGCGGGTGCGGCAGGCCCTGCGCGTCGCAGAATTCCTTGAGCATGCCCACAACAACGCCGGCGTAGTCGTCCATGTCGTAGTTGATCGAGCTGGCATTGCGCGAATGGGTACCGTCGTAGTCCACGCCCAGACCACCGCCAACGTCGATATGGTCGACCGGCAGGCCCAGCGCACGCAGCTCACCGTAATAACGGATGGCTTCCTTGAAGCCGTGTTGGTAGTCCGCCAGGTTGGCGATCTGCGAGCCCATGTGGAAGTGAAGCAGGCGGATACCTTGGTCCAGACCGGCATCGCGGAAGCGCTGTACCACCGAAATCAGCTGGGCGGCGGACAAGCCGAACTTGGACTTCTCGCCACCGGTGTCGGCCCACTTGCTCGAGGCCAGCGACGACAGGCGCACGCGCAGGCCGACTTGCGGCTTGACCTTGAGCTCGGCGGCCTCGTCGATCACCAGGGCCACTTCCGACTCTTTCTCGATGACGATGAACACGTTGTGGCCGAGCTTCTGGCCCATCAGCGCCAGGCGGATGAATTCGCGGTCCTTGTAGCCGTTGCAGACGATGGTGCCACCCTTCGGCGCCAGCGCCAGCACTGCCAGCAGCTCAGGCTTGGAGCCGGCTTCCAGGCCAATGGATACGTTCTGCGTGGCGATGATGTTTTCCACCACCGCTTCCTGCTGGTTGACCTTGATCGGGTACAGCGCGGTGTACTTGCTCTGGTATTCCAGGCGCGCGATGTTGGCATCGAAGGCGCCGGTCAGCTGGCGCACGCGGTCTTGCAGAATGTCGGGGAAGCGCACCAGCAATGGCAGCGACAGGCCGCTCTGGCGCAATTCGTCGACCTGTTCGAACAGGTCGATCGGTGCGCTTTTCGGGCCGTTGGGGCGTACTTCGACGCGCCCGGCTTCATTGATGGCGAAATAACCAGCGCCCCAATGGCGGATGCCATAAACACTGCGGCTGTCGGCCACGGTCCATTGGCTACCATCGTCTTTGCGTGTGCGTCGTACGGACATTCAAGTCCCCTATAGATAAGTCGAAGACACTGCCCCGCAAGGAGGCGGGCGCAGTGTAAAAGCCAAAAATGACGATTCGTCCGTGCCCTGGATAGACCCTGGTCACGGCAACGAGTTTAGAAAGCACTGGGCAAAAAATCGCGTGGCCGCATCAGCCGCCGGATTTTTTCGCCTTGAAGCCCTGCTTGGTCAGCTCACCGATCAGCAGTTCGACATGGTCGCCCTGGATTTCGATGACCCCATCCTTCAGGGCGCCACCGGTACCGCAGCGGCGCTTGAGGGTAGAGGCCAGCTCCTTGAGCTGATCGAGCGGCAGCGGCACGCCGGTGACGGTGGTCACGGTCTTGCCGCCGCGGCCTTTGCTTTCGCGGCGCACACGGGCAATGCCATCGCCTTCGGGGATGACCTGCTGCTTGCAGGTACAGGCATCCACCGGCTGGCTACAGTCGGGGCAGTGCCGACCGGTGTCGGTGGAGTAAACGAGACCGCCAAGGGCGGCGAAGGAAGAAGCTTTCTTGGCCACTTTTGTTCCTCTGTGCTGAGGACAAAAACTGGTCGGCCCCAGGGGGTTGAGCCCGACCGCGAAGCCCCACTCTGGCAGGGGCGGCGCTACTGCCGCAAGACCTGCGGCAGCCCGAAAAGGGCGCGCAGTGTAACGATAAATCCCGCTGTTGCTAAGTACTGGAATGCGGCATTTTGCGAATGTTTTGCGACTATTCGCGGGCACGCCCGCTCCCACAGGCCCGACGCCGCTCTCGAACATTGCACTGTCCCTGTAGGAGCGGGCGTGCCCGCGAAAGGGCCGGCACTGCCAAAACAACTATCCCAGGCTGGCTTTATAGCGCTGCAACGCCGCCAACGAGTCCGGGCAATACGGCTTGGTCAGGCTTTCTTGCTCAGCCTGCTCCAGGCCAATGAACCGCGCCTCGATCACCTCTTCCGGCTGTAACCGCAATGGCGCATCCGACACCGCCGAATACACCGCACACCACAAGTGGTTATCCGGCTGGTCAAAGTAGAACCGCTCATGAAAACGCAGCTCCACACCGTCGATCCCCAGCTCCTCGGCCAGCTCCCGCGCCGCCGAATCGGCATACGCCTCCCCGGCCGTCACCATGCCGCCTGCCGCCACATCCCAGTAACCCGGGTACAGCGCCTTGCTCAGGGTGCGCCGGTGCACACACAGTTCACCGGCACTGTTGAACAGCAGAATGAACGTGCAACGCCCTATCAGGCCGCGCTCGCGCAGTTCGGCCCGGGGCAAGGCACCCAGCACCCGGTCGGCTTCATCCACCCAGGTGACCAGTTCTCGGTCGGAAGCCGCCCGGTGGGCGGCCTCGTTCGGGCTGATCGCCATCATCAACCCTGCGACAGCAGCTGACGCAGGTCGATGACCGCCGCGTTGGCCCGGGAAATGTAGTTGGCCATGACCAGTGAGTGGTTGGCCCACATGCCGAAGCCGCTGCCGTTGAGCACCATCGGGCTCCACAGGGCTTCCTGCGAGGCTTCCAGCTCACGGATGATCTGGCGCACGCTGACCGTGGCGTTCTTCTTCGCCAGCACGTCGGCAAAGTCCACCTCGATGGCGCGCAGCAGGTGCGACAGCGCCCAGGCCTGGCCACGAGCTTCGTAGAACACGTTGTCGATCTGCAGCCATGGGGTTTCCACCAGCTCCTCGTCCACCTGCGGCGCCTGGCCGGCGACCAGCGACTCGGTCTTCAGCGTGGTGTTGAGCTTGACCCGGCCAACGCTGGCCGACAGGCGCTGCGACAGCGAGCCCAGGCGGGTGGCCACGTCACCCAGCCAGTTGTTCAGGTTGTCGGCACGGGTATAGAAGATTGCGCCCTTGTCGCCGGCAGCCAGACGGGTCTGGTAGCGGGTAAGCGACTTGATGCCCTCTTCGAACTCCGACTCGCTCGACGGCAGGATCCAGCTCTTGTTGTCGAAGTTGAAACGCGGCTCGGCCTTGGCCAGGTCGGCGTCTTCGGTCGACTGCGACTGCGAACGGGCGAAGTCCTTGCGCAAGGCACGGGACAGGTCGCGCACCTGGACCAGCACGCCATATTCCCAGCTCGGCATGTTGTCCATCCACAGCCCTGGCGGGAAGCGGTCGTTGGAAATGTAGCCACCAGGCTTGTTCAGCAAGGTGCCGGCCACGGTCTTGAGGGTTTCGATAGTGGTGTAGCCCACCACCATCTGCTGGCCGGTACGCTCGGCTGCGGCCTGGGCGTTCTGCTGCACCGGGAACAGCTCCGGCTCCTGGCTCCAGTACCAGCCCAGGCCGATGCACACCAGCAGGTACAACCCGATCAGGGTCCCCAGGGCACGGCTCCAGAGGCCGCCAAGATAGCTACGGGCGGCGGCGCCACGGCCGTCGACACGCTCGCGGGGCTCGGCTTTGGCCTCGCGGTTTTTCCAGTCCAGCATGGCTTTGTCCTTAATCAGTCACGACGGTTCAGGGGCTTGGACCACAGGCCTACGCCAGGGTGCCACGGCAAGCCCGCGTGGCAGCACTATAAAGCAGACACCGCCTTACGCATAAGCGACCAATCGGTCAGCAACTGAATATTCGTTCTGGCCGCTTTGTTGACGCAGGGCACTCACGCACCTGAAAAGAACTGCTAGCATAGAGCCATCATTACCCCTGCACACCCCAACCTACAAGTAGCCAGGACATGAGCCAAGCAGCCGAGCCGAGCCCGCTGTGCCCCGCCCAACAGCTGACGCGTAGCGGCCTGCGCAAGGACGACCCGCTCGATCAGGTGCTGCTGCCGCCCCTGCGCAAGCCGGTGTACATCCTGCTGCAGGACCACGAGCGCGCCCAGCGCCTGGCCCAGCAACTGGAATTCTTTGGCCTGGTGGTGCAGGCGCTTGCCAGCGCCGCGGCGTTTCAGGCCTCGATCAGCGAATACCCACCCTCGGCCATCATCATGGATGTCGACTTCAACGGTGCCGGCCAAGGCCTGCTGTTGGCTGCCCAGATGCAGCAGGGGCTGGCCCGACATATACCGCTGCTGTTCTTCAGCCATCACGAAACCGACACCCCGACCCGCCTGGCCGCCGTGCGCGCCGGTGGCCAGGACTTCCTCACCGGCACCCTGGAAGCCTCCAGCCTGTTGGAAAAGGTCGAACTGCTGACCAATGCAACCCAGCACGACCCGTTGCGCGTACTGGTCATCGACGACTCACGCACCCAGGCGCTGTACACCGAGCGCGTGCTGGCCAGCGCCGGCATGATCACCCGCAGCCTGACCGACCCGATCCGCACCATGGCCGAGCTGGCTGACTTCCAGCCCGACCTGATCATCCTCGACCTGTACATGCCGGCCTGCACCGGCCCCGAACTGGCCAAGGTGATCCGCCACAGCGACCGTTATGTGAGTGTGCCGATCATCTATCTGTCTGCCGAGGACGACCTGGACAAGCAGCTGGATGCCATGAGCGAAGGCGGTGATGACTTCCTGACCAAGCCGTTTCGCTCACGCCACCTGATCACCACCGTGCGCAACCGCGCCGCCCGCGCCCGGCACCTGAAGGCGCGCATGGTGCGCGACAGCCTGACCGGGTTGTACAACCACACCCACATCCTGCAATTGCTGGAAGACTGCAGCTTCCGCGCCCGTCGCGAGCAGCTACCGTTGTGCTTTGCCATGCTCGACATCGACCACTTCAAGAAGATCAACGACCGCCACGGCCACCCCATGGGCGACCGGGTGATCAAGAGCCTGGCGCTGCTTCTCAAGCAGCGCTTGCGCAAGACCGATTTCATTGGCCGTTACGGCGGTGAAGAGTTCGCCATTGTGATGCCCAATACTGCACTGGACGCGGCGCACAAGGTGCTGGACGAAATCCGCCGGCGCTTTGCCGAGATCCTCTACCCGGCGCAGCCACGGGACTTGCAGTGCACCTTCAGTGCAGGGGTGGTGCAGTTGGATGAGGGGCTGGATGCGCTGACCATGGCCAGTGCGGCGGACGAGGCGCTGTATCGGGCCAAGCATGCCGGGCGTAATTGTGTGGTGCGTGTAGAGCCCTGAGTTCTTCATCGCCTGTACCGGCCTCTTCGCGGGCTTGCCCGCTCCCACAGGGATTGCGCTGCGTTCAGGTCTGGTAGATATCCTGTGGGAGCGGGCGAGCCCGCGAAGAGGCCAGTACAGGCAACACAAATACAGGCACTGTGCCACTTTTTTTATGGCGCCAACCCCCTGTCGTCATCACCCCGTCACAAAATCGCAATAACTTCAGCCACCGACCTCCCCTCCCCCGCAGGAAGCTCGCGGCTATGCGCCTGAAGTGGCTGACCAATTTCAACACCCTGTTGCTGGTAACCGTGTGTATCGCCCTGGGCGCCACCTTGTGGTGGTCGCAACGGGCCCTGGAGCGCCCCTACCAACTGATGGAGCGCTACCTGGGCCTGTCCCAGCAGTTCCAGAACCAGGCGGCCCGCAACATCCAGGCGTACCTGGGCAGCGGCGATGCCCTGCGCCATGCCGCGGCGATGGAGGCCAACCAGCAGTTGCAGGCCGCGCTGGCCGAGTGGCCCAGCGAACTGGCCGACAAACTGCGCCCCAGCCTGGACAGCCTGCAGGCCTTTACCGCCGAGGAGCTGCTGGCCGCCGGCAAGCTGGCCGGCGACCCGCAAGCCCTGCTGCTGCAGGCCGAGCGGGAACTGGGTGCCAACTTCGAACAGCTGGCCGGCTACGCCCGCGACAGCGGCAACGCCGACGCAAACCGCTACCTGGTGCCACTGCTCGACGCCACCGTGCACCTCGGTCGCCTGTCGCTGGCCCGGGACAAGCTGGTCAGCAGCGGCCGCCCGGAGCTGGCCGACGAAGTGGAGCGTGAGCTGCAGCTGATCCGTGCCCAGGCCCAGGCGATCGATGCCTTGCCCTTGCTCGGCGTAACCCATACCGCCGAATCCGGTGCCGACGACTTCGCCGCGATGATGGGCCTGGAAACCCAGGCCAGCGCCCTGCAGGAAGACATTGCCGTCGGCCTCAAGCGCGAACTGCAGAGCCTGCTCGGCCGCTACCCGGCCGAACTGCAGCGCACCCGCGAACAGATCGAGCGCCGCGTCGCCCTGGCTGCCAGCACCGGCCAGCGCCTGGAGGCCGTGCAACAGGCCATTGCGGCGCTGGAGCCCGAGGTACGCGCCCAGCATGCGAAAATTGCCGCTGAAGTGCGCATCATCCAGGGTCTGATGATCGGCCTGATCCTGCTTATCGCCCTGCTGATCGACACCTTGCAACGCCGCCTGGCGCGCACCCTGACCGGCCTGGCCCCTGCCCTGTCGCGCTGGGCCGAGGGTGATTTCGCCGAGGCCATCGCCCTGGGCAGGACCAACCGCGAACTGCGCGACATCCAGGAATCGCTCAACCGCCTGCGTCAGTATCTGGTAGAGCTGGTCGGCACCATACGCCACAACGCCGAGCAGGTGGCTGGCAGCAGCCACGCCCTGGCCGGCATGAGCGCCGCCCTGCATGACGGCGCCGAACGCCAGGCCGGCGATACACGGCAGATCCGCGATGCCCTGGGTGAACTGGAAGCGACCATCCAGCAAGTAGCTGGCGACGCCAGCGCCGCAGCCGACGCCAGCCGCGATGCCGGGCGTGCAGTGGAGCAGGGCCAGGCGGTGATCGGCCAGAGCCTGTCGGGCTTGCGTGAGTTGGTCGACGAGGTGCAGGGCAACGCCCGCATGATCGAGCAACTGGCGGAGGAGTCGGCCACCATCGGCGGCGTCCTGACGGTGATCCGCTCAATTGCCGAGCAGACCAACCTGCTGGCGCTGAATGCCGCGATCGAAGCGGCCCGCGCCGGTGAGATGGGCCGTGGTTTTGCCGTGGTGGCCGATGAGGTGCGTTCGCTGGCACAGCGCACCACCGGGGCGACCGGCGAGATTCAGGCACTGATCGACCGCTTGCAGCAGGCAGCCAGAAGTTCGGTGGCCGGGATGCGTGCGCAGCTTGAGCATGCCGAGGCCACGGCCAACCAGGCCCAGGCGGCGGACGGGGCGCTGGACGAGATCGTCTGTGCCATTCGCACCATTTCGGACACTGCGGTGCGGATTGCCGATGTCACGGCGCAGCAGAGTGGTGCCGTGAGTGAGATTCGCGACCACAGCGAGCGGATTCATGAGCTGGGTGAGGACAACCTGCAGCGCATTGGCGAGGGGCGCGAGCAAGGCGAGCAGTTGCTGAGCCTGGGTGGTGAACTGAACCGGGCGGTGCGGGCCTTCAGAGTCTAGGTTGGCCTGTACCGGCCTCTTCGCGGGCATGCCCGCTCCCACTGGGATAACGCATGGCTTGAGGTTTATGCGGACGAGGTGGGTGCGGGTTTACCACCAGCATGGCCCCAACCCGCACCAACTCCGCTATCATGCCCAGCACGTTCCACCTCGCGAGTCCGCCATGCGCCGCCTGTTTTTCCTGCTGTTCCTGCTGCTGGCCAGCCCTGCCTTCGCCACGGGCCTGCTCGACAACCGCCCCAGCGCCACCCTCGGCGCAGCTTCGCTGGCCAACAACGCCGACTTCCTGCCGGTACACGAAGCGTTCAAGCTCAGCCTGGTCCAGGCCGATGCGCAAACCATCAAGCTGCGCTTCGTCGCAACCGACGGCTACTACCTCTATCGCCACCGTTTCCAGTTCCGCACCGAACCGGCCGACATTGCCCTGGGCACACCAAGCATCCCCAAGGGCGAGGCCAAGCACGATGAGTTCTTCGGCGATGTCGAGGTGTACCACGGCGTGCTCGATATCGAGCTGCCGCGCAATGACCCGCGCGCCTTCACCCTACTGGTGGGCTACCAGGGCTGCGCCGACAAAGGCCTGTGCTACCCGCCAGAAACCGCACGCCTGAGCATCGATGGCGAAGGCGGCAAAAGCACCCCGGCCGGCGGTGAACACGCCTGGACCTGGAAGTCGCTGCTGCTGTTCTTCCTCGCTGGGGTCGGCCTGACGTTCACCCCCTGCGTGCTGCCGATGCTGCCGATCCTTTCCGGCGTGGTGCTGCGCGGCCAGGCCGGCGGCCTGCGCGGGCTGGCGCTGTCGCTTGCCTATGTGCTGCCGATGGCGGCCAGCTTTGCGGTACTCGGTGCGTTGATGGGGTTGTTCGGCGCCGGCCTGAACCTGCAGGCGCGCCTGCAGTCGGCCTGGGTACTGGTGCCCTTCGCTCTGTTTTTCGTGGTATTCGCCCTGGCCATGTTCGGCCTGTTCGAACTGAAACTGCCGCAAGCCCTGAGCAACCGCCTGAACAATGTGGCCAGCCACACCCGGGGCGGCTCGCTGCTGGGCGCGGCAATACTGGGCGTACTCTCCAGCCTGCTGGTTTCGCCCTGTGTGTCGGCGCCGCTGGCCGGTGCGCTGCTGTACATCAGCGCCAGCGGCGATGCCCTGGGCGGCGCATTCAAGCTGTTCGCCCTGGGCCTGGGCATGGGCGCACCATTGCTGCTGGTGGCCACCGGTGGCGCGGCCTGGCTACCGAAAAGCGGCCCCTGGCTGAACACGGTGAAGAATGCCATCGGCGTCCTGCTACTGGGCTTGGCCATCGGCTTGCTCAGCCGAGTGCTGCCAGGCCCGCTGACTTTGCTGCTGGTCGGCTTCCTCGCCGCTGGCGTGGCGCTGTTCCTCGGTGCCCTCGAGTTCGTCGTCAAGACCGCACGCCAGCGCCTGGCCCAACTGCTCGGCCTGGCCCTGCTGGTGTACGCCCTGGCCTGCTGGTACGGCGCCCTCAGCGGCCAGGGCGACCCACTGCGCCCGTTGCCGCCGGCAACCCTTGTGGCCACCGGCAACGGGCCGGCGGTGCAGGCGGATAGCTGGCAGACCATCACTACCCCCGCCGCACTGGACGCTGCCCTGGCCCAGGCCAAGGCAGCCGGCCAGCCGGTGCTCTTGGACTGGTACGCCGATTGGTGCATCAGCTGCAAAGTGATCGAACGCGAGGTGCTCACCGCTCCGCAGGTGCAAGCGCAACTGGCCGGCTTCAAGCTGCTGCGTTTTGACATCACCGAAAGCAATGCCGAACAACGCAGCCTGCTCGATCGCTACCAGCTGTTCGGCCCGCCCGCCCTGCTGTTCTTTGCCGCGAACGGTAGCGAAATAACCGCTGATCGGGTCATTGGGGAGATAAATGCCGGTGAATTTGCGCGAATTCTCACACGCGTGCGCGGTAAAGTCGGTCTATAACTTCCCGCGAGCTGTGAAAAATCCAGAAATCAGTGACCAAATCTAATTATTTGGTCACATACTTCGCGCGAACCTCGGACATCGTGCTGGCTATTGCCGGGAACTGGACACTTGCCGTCGCTTTACGGCACACTCGCCGCGCTGTGTCGAATTGCCCTACAAATCCAAGGAATCCGCAGATGGCAACGCTACTGGTGCTCCACGGCCCCAACCTCAACCTGCTCGGTACCCGCGAGCCTGGCCACTACGGCGCCGTGACCCTGGCCCAGATCAACCAGGACCTGGAGCAACGTGCCCGCGCCGCAGGCCACCATCTGCAGTACCTGCAGAGCAACGCCGAATACGAACTGATCGACCGCATTCACGCCGCACGCAATGAGGGTGTGGACTTCATCCTGATCAATCCGGCTGCTTTCACCCACACAAGCGTCGCATTACGTGACGCATTGCTTGCGGTGAGCATCCCATTCATCGAAGTGCACCTGTCCAACGTGCACAAACGCGAACCGTTCCGCCACCACTCCTACTTCTCCGATGTTGCAGTAGGGGTGATCTGCGGCCTGGGCGCCAGCGGTTATCGCCTGGCCCTGGAATCCGCGCTGGAACAACTGGCTGCCAACGCACAGCCCAAATGATGAAAACCCTGGCCTCAGTGGGCCAGGGTTCGAGAGAAACGTTTCAGATACGTTTTTTTGTATTTCGCCCCCTGACCGAACCTTTGGGAGTTGATGATTAATGGATATCCGTAAAGTCAAGAAACTGATCGAGCTGCTGGAAGAGTCTGGCATCGACGAACTGGAGATCAAGGAAGGCGAAGAGTCGGTCCGTATCAGCCGTCACAGCAAGACCCCGGCTGCCCAGCAGTACTTCGCACCGGCTCCGGTAGCCGCTGCTCCTGTTGCTGCCCCGGTCGCCGCTGCCGCTCCGGCCGCTGAAGCCGCTGCCGCCGCCCCGGCCCTGAAAGGCACCGTCATCCGCTCGCCGATGGTAGGTACCTTCTACCGCAAGCCTTCGCCGACCTCGCCGAACTTCGCTGAAGTTGGCCAGACCGTGAAGAAGGGCGACACCCTGTGCATCGTCGAAGCCATGAAGATGATGAACCACATCGAAGCCGATGTCGGCGGTGTCATCGACGCCATCCTGGTAGAAGACGGCCAGCCGGTTGAGTTCGACCAGCCGCTGTTCACCATCGTTTGAATCGCGGAGAGCCAACGATGTCTGGGAAGCTCGAAAAAGTCCTGATCGCCAACCGCGGGGAAATTGCCCTGCGGATCCTGCGTGCCTGCAAAGAGCTGGGTATCAAGACAGTCGCCGTGCACTCCACCGCCGACCGTGAACTGATGCACCTGGGCCTGGCAGACGAGTCGGTCTGCATCGGCCCTGCATCGTCCAAGGATTCCTACCTGCATATCCCGGCGATCATCGCTGCCGCCGAAGTGACCGGCGCCACCGCGATTCACCCGGGCTACGGCTTCCTGGCGGAAAACGCCGACTTCGCCGAGCAGGTGGAAAAATCCGGTTTCGCCTTCATCGGCCCGAAAGCCGACACCATTCGCCTGATGGGCGACAAGGTTTCGGCCAAGGACGCGATGATCAAGTCGGGCGTACCGACCGTACCGGGCTCCGATGGCCCGCTGCCGGAAGATGAAGAAGTCGCCCTGGCGATTGCTCGTGACGTCGGCTACCCGGTGATCATCAAGGCCGCCGGTGGCGGTGGTGGTCGCGGCATGCGTGTGGTGCACAAGGAAGAGGACCTGATTTCCTCGGCCAAGCTCACCCGTACCGAAGCCGGTGCAGCCTTCGGCAACCCGATGGTCTATCTGGAGAAGTTCCTGACCAACCCACGCCACGTGGAAGTACAGGTACTGTCCGACGGCCAAGGCAACGCCATTCACCTGGGTGACCGTGACTGCTCGCTGCAGCGCCGTCACCAGAAGGTACTGGAAGAAGCGCCAGCCCCGGGCATCGACGAGAAAGCCCGTCAGGAAGTGTTCAAGCGCTGCGTCGATGCGTGCATCGAGATCGGCTACCGTGGTGCGGGTACTTTCGAGTTCCTGTACGAGAATGGCCGCTTCTACTTCATCGAGATGAACACCCGCGTGCAGGTTGAGCACCCGGTGTCGGAGATGGTGACCGGTATCGACATCGTCAAGGAGATGCTGAGCATCGCCGCTGGCAACAAGCTGTCGTTCCGCCAGGAAGACGTGGTCATCCGTGGCCATGCGCTGGAATGCCGTATCAACGCCGAGGACCCGAAGAAGTTCATCCCGAGCCCAGGCAAGGTGAAGCACTTCCACGCCCCGGGCGGCAACGGCGTGCGTGTTGATTCGCACCTGTACAGCGGTTACTCGGTTCCGCCGAACTACGACTCGCTGATCGGCAAGCTGATCACCTACGGCAAGGACCGCGACGAAGCCATGGCGCGCATGCGCAATGCCCTGGACGAGATCGTCGTCGACGGCATCAAGACCAACATCCCGCTGCACCGCGACCTGGTGCGTGATGAAGGCTTCTGCAAAGGCGGCGTCAACATTCACTACCTCGAGCACAAACTGGCCAGCCAGGAGTGATCGCGTAGTGTGATGTACTGAAAACCCCGGACTTGTTCCGGGGTTTTTTATGAGTGATCGCGTAGTGTGATGTACTGAAAACCCCGGACTTGTTCCGGGGTTTTTTATTGCCTGTCAGGGCCTCATCGCCGGCAAGCCAGCTCCCACAGGGATTGCACACGGCTTGAGGTCTATGCGGTCGAGGTGGGAGCCAGGAGTGATCGCGTAGTGTGATGTACCGAAACCCCGGACCCGTTTCGGGGTTTTTTATTGCCTGTCAGGGCCTCATCGCCGGCAAGCCAGCTCCCACAGGGATTGCACACGGCTTTAGGTCTATGCGGTCGAGGTGGGAGCCAGGAGTGATCGCGTAGTGTAATGTACTGAAAACCCCGGACTTGTTCCGGGGTTTTTTATTGCCTGTCAGGGCCTCATCGCCGGCAAGCCAGCTTGTGTCTTCAAGGTCTCTTAAACTCGAAAGGGTGAGAGCAGTGGATGGCAGACTGAAAGCCAGATGTGCTCTAAAGCACGAGTGGGAGCCTAGTCGCCATCCACCTCTCACTCTG
>NZ_JBKGFP010000138.1:0-25493 GCF_046557535.1 Pseudomonas sp. S1(2024) | reverse complement strand
GAAGCGGGCTTGCCCGCGAAGCCAACACCGTGGTGGATGGCACGGGCTTCGCCCGTGTTCGCGGGCAAGCCCGCTCCCACAGGGATCGCGCCAGCTTTTTGAAATTGAGCAAGACAGTTGCTCCCACAGGCATCGCGCAGTACCTGTGGGAGCGGGCGCGCCCGCGAAGAAGCCGGAACAGGCAACCCTTCAATCAGGCAGCAAACCCGCCATCGACCGTCAGGCTGGCCCCAGTGACATACCCCGCCTCAGGCCCCGCCAGGTAAGCCACGAAGCTGGCAATCTCATCCGCTTCGCCATAGCGCCCGATCGCCATCAGTGGGATCAGGCTGTCAGCGAACTCGCCGCTGGCCGGGTTCATGTCGGTGTCCACCGGCCCTGGCTGCACGTTGTTCACGGTAATGCCTTTCGGCCCCAGGTCACGGGCCATGCCGCGGGTCAGGCCGACCAGCGCCGATTTGCTCATGGCATAGGGGGCGCCGCCGGCAAACGGCATGCGCTCGGCATTGGTGCTGCCAATGTTGATGATGCGCCCACCGTGGCCCATGTAGCGCGCAGCGGCCTGGCTGGCGACGAATACGCTGCGCACGTTCACCGCCAGCATGTGGTCGAAGTCGGCCAGGTCGAATTCGGTCACCGGTGCTACCGCCAGCACACCGGCGTTGTTGACCAGGATATCCAGCCGGCCGAAGGCCTTCACAGTGTCATCCACGGCCAGTTGCACGGCCGCCGCGTCGGCGCTGTCGGCCCGCAGGGCCAGGGCCTTGCCGCCGTTTTCGGTAATTTCCTCAGCCAGCGCCTGCGCCGGGCCGGCGGAGCTGACATAGGTGAAGGCCACCTGTGCGCCTTCGCGGGCCAGGCGTCGCACGATGGCTGCACCAATGCCGCGGGAACCGCCCTGTACCAGGGCTACTTTGCCTTCGAGGGTATGTTGCTTGGACATGCTGATCTCCTGCTGGAAGCCAGGCCGGAATGCCTTGGATGGGCGCAGTATCGGCGCTTGATTACCTGCTGATAAGATGGCAATCACTATCAGCAGAGTAAACCTTTGGTTGCCAATCATGGCCATGGAATCGTTCAACGCGTTGGAATGCTTCATCCGCAGTGCCGAAGTCGGCAGCTTTGCCGAGGCCGCCAGGCGCCTCAGCATTACCCCGGCTGCCGTGGGCAAGCATGTTGCCCAGCTGGAAGCGCGCCTGGGGGTGCGGTTGTTCCAGCGTAGTACCCGCAAGTTGACCCTGACCGAGGCCGGGCAGCGATTTCTGGGGGAGGTCAGTGACAGCTTCCGCACCATCCAGTACGCCGTGGCCAACCTGGCCAGCAGCGAAGGCCAGCCGGCCGGTTTGTTGCGGGTGAGCATGGGTACGGTGTTCGGGCGCTTGTATGTGTTGCCATTGCTGGCCGAGTTCCTGCGTCGCTACCCGGCCATTACTCCGGACTGGCATTTCGACAACCGCCAGGTCGACCTGATCGGCCAAGGCTTCGATGCGGCGATTGGTGGAGGCTTCGATTTGCCACCAGGGGTGGTGGCTCGCAAGCTGACCCCGGCGCACAGGGTGCTGGTGGCGGCGCCGGCGTACCTGGGGCGGCACGCGCCGATCGACGACCCGCAGGTATTGCAACGGCATGACGGTATCCTGATCCGCTCGCCGCAGACTGGGCGGGTGCGGTCATGGCCGTTGACCAGCCGTTGGCAGGTGCAGCAGCCATTGCAGTTGCGCCAGACGATGACCATGAGCGATTCGGATGCGGCTTGCGCGGTGGCCGAGCAGGGCTTGGGGATTGCCTTGGTGAGCCTGCCGTTTGCAGTGCCGTACCTGGAAGGCGGGCGGCTGCAGCGGGTGCTGCCGGACTGGTATGTGGACGATGGGCATATCAGCCTGTATTTCGCCGAGCACAAGCTGTTGCCGGGCAAGACCCGGGCGTTTATCGATTTTGTGGTGGAACAGTTCGAAGAGCAGGGGTTGGCGCGGCGGTTCGATGCCTTGCAAATCCTTTAGATGTGTATTGCCTGTAGCGGCCCTATCGCCGGCAAGCCAGCTCCCACAGGTACCCCGCAGTATTTGGGCTTGTGGTAATCCTGTGGGAGCTGGCTTGCCGGCGATAGGGCCGGTTCAGACAACATCAACAATGAACAATGCCTGTGCCCCCAGGTTTACCTCATCATCAACCTTCTTGCCGACCAGTTGTTGCCCCAGCGGCGAGCGCGGGGTAATCACCGTCACCAGCCCATCCCCCTCGCCAATCTTCAACCCCGCCGCCTCGGGCCCGAGGAACAGTCGGCGTTGCCCGCCATCTTCATCCTCCAGCGTTACCAGGTTGCTCACCTGCACCCCGCGTGCCGGGTCGTAATCGCGCAGCAGCAGTTGCTGGTAGGTCAGCAGCGCCTTGCGGATCTCGGCGCTGCGGCGGGCTTGGCCGGTAGCCAGGTACGAGGCTTCCAGGCCCAGGGTGTCGTACTTGTTCTCGGCGATGTTCTCTTCGGCGGTGGCGGCTTCGTACGCGGTTTGCGCCGCGCGGGTCAGCACATCCTGGTCATGCTCGAGGGTGGCGACGATCTGTGCCAGCAGGCTGGGCTTGTCCATGGTCAGTAACAGAACTCCAGCACGTTGGCCTGGCTTTTGTCGGTGGGCGCGGTGCGGTTCTGCTGCAGCCAGAACTGGCACTTGGGGCTGTTGAGGTTGCGCGGGTTGCCCTGGGCGGCCTCGGCGGCCTGTTGCAGCTCCTGCTTGTGCAGGATGTCCTTGTAGCGTTCGAACATTTCCGCCTGGGCATCCGCCGCAGGGGCTGGCGCTGGCGGCGCGGCAGGCCGGTACGCGGCGGGGGCCACGGCTTGGGCCAGTGGCTGTACCTGCTGTGGCCACAGTTGCAGGGCCAGCCACAGGCTGGCGGCGATCGCCACGGCGCCCAGCCACAGGCCAAGGGCAACGCACACGATCAACGGCAGCGGCTTGAGGGTGATCTTCAGTTCACGGTGGCGCGGCATGGCAGCCTCCTGGCAGGGTGTTCGGGGTGCATTGTCGCATGCGCCTGGGCATTTTTCCGCGCAGGTGCTTTTGTCGGCGACAATTTATGCGCAGAATGCGCGGTTTTTCCGCTGGGCGAGGGCAGGGCACATGAAAGCCACCTGGGACATCTTCTGCAGCGTCGTCGACAACTACGGCGATATAGGCGTGACCTGGCGCCTGGCCCGGCAGCTGGTGGCCGAGCACGGCCTGGCAGTGCGGCTGTGGGTGGATGACCTCAATGCGTTCACGCCCATGTGCCCCGGGGCCGATGCCACCGCCCCGGAGCAGTGGCAACACGGTGTGGAAGTGCGCCAGTGGCCGGTGACCTGGTTGCCGGTGGCGCCGGCTGATGTGGTAATCGGTGCCTTCGCCTGCCAGTTGCCAGCAGCTTATGTAGAGGCAATGCGTGCTCGCGCCGCGCCGCCGCTGTGGTTGAACCTCGAATACCTCAGTGCCGAGGACTGGGTGGAGGGCTGCCATGGCTTGCCTTCGCCGCAGCCCAATGGCTTGCGCAAGGTATTTTTCTTTCCCGGCTTTACCGAAAAGACCGGTGGCTTGCTGCGCGAGGGCTCGCTGCTGGCGCGGCGTGATGCGTTCCAGCAAGGCGCACGTCAGGCCTTCTTGCAGGGGCTTGGCGTAAACCCTGAAGCGGGGGCGTTGCTGATTTCCCTGTTCGCCTACGAAAACCCGCAACTGGGCAACTGGCTTGATGCCTTGGCCTCAGGCGAGCAACCTTGCCACCTGCTGGTGCCGCAAGGGCGCGTTGTCGCGGGGCTCGGCCAGTGGCTTGGCGAGGCGACACTGCAAGTGGGCAGCGTGCGCAAGCGAGGGGCGCTGACCGTGCAGGTGCTACCTTTCGTCAGCCAGGACGACTACGACCGGTTGCTGTGGAGCTGTGATTTCAATGCCGTGCGCGGCGAAGACTCGTTCGTGCGCGCGCAGTGGGCCGGGCAGCCGATGCTGTGGCACATCTACGTGCAGGACGAGAATGCCCATTGGGAAAAGCTCGAAGCGTTTCTCGCGCATTATCGACACGGGTTGTCAGACGATGCCGATGCCGCCCTGCTTGGCTTGTGGCGTGCCTGGAACATGGACCGCGACATGGGCCAGGCCTGGCAGGCGGCCCGCCAGCACTGGCCGGAACTGCAGCAGCATGCCCGGCTTTGGGCAGCGCGACAGGCCGCTCAGCCGGACCTTGCCACAGCGCTAGTACACTTTTACCGAAATTCGCTATGATACGCGGCCTCGATTTTTATAAATCCATCCAGATTCGGATACTTCGTAATGAAAACTGGTAAAGAACTGAAACCCGGTACCGTCCTGCGGATCGACAACGACCCGTGGCTGGTTCAAAAAGCTGAGTTCACCAAGTCGGGCCGTAACAGCGCGATCATGAAGACCAAGCTGAAGAACCTGCTGACCGGCTACAAGACCGAAACCGTCTACGGTGCAGACGACAAGCTGGACGACGTGATCCTGGATCGCAAAGAAGCGACCCTGTCGTTCATCAACGGTGACGAATACACCTTCATGGACACCACCGACTACACCATGTACGAACTGAACGCCGAGGACATCGAAGCCGTTCTGCCGTACATCGAAGAAGGCATGGAAGACGTCTGCGAAGCCGTGTTCTTCGAAGGCCGCCTGGTATCGGTTGAACTGCCGACCACCATCAGCCGCCAGGTTGTCTACACCGAGAACGCTGCACGCGGCGACACCTCGGGCAAGGTCATGAAGCCTGCCAAGCTGAAGAACGGTACCGAGATCTCGGTTGCCGACTTCATCCAGATCGACGAGTGGATCGATATCGACACTCGCGACAACAGCTTCAAAGGCCGTTCCAAGAAGTAATCCTTCTTGTGAAACGCAAAAAACCCGGCCTAGGCCGGGTTTTTTCTTGCCTGCAAACTTCCAGGCCGCGGCACGCTTCCCTTGTAGGAGCGGCTGCAAGCCTTATACGGTCACGTGCAGGCGCACATCCACATTGCCGCGGGTGGCGTTGGAGTACGGGCACACCTTGTGCGCCTTTTCCACCAGCCCTTCGGCATCGGCCTGGGCCAGGCCCGGCAGGTTGATGTGCAGGTCGATGTCCAGGCCGAAACCACCTGGAATCTGGCCAATGCCCACTTTCGCGGTGATCGAGGCGTCCGCCGGCAGGGCTTTTTTCTCCTGCCCGGCCACGAACTTCAGGGCACCGATGAAGCACGCCGAGTAACCGGCGGCGAACATCTGCTCGGGGTTGGTGCCGTCACCGCCTGCGCCGCCCAGTTCCTTGGGGGTGCTCAGGCTGACTACCAGCTTGCCGTCACTGGAGCGGGATTTGCCGTCGCGCCCACCGGTGGAGGTAGCTTCTGCGATGTACAGCGGAGTGACCTTTTGCATCTTGAGCCTCGCTAATGTGCTGTGCGCTCCCCGTCTGGAGGAGGGCGCGGGTTGGTGTGGGATTTAAATTAGCGCGCAATTAGTTAGTGCGCAAGATAAATCATCACCGTTCATCTGAACGGCCATCGCACAGCATAGCTGTCAGAGGGTTTTCTGCAGGTTCTCGCGCAGCGCCAGCAGGTCGGCCTGCAGTTGTTGCAGCTGTTCCAGGCTGCGCCCGCTGGCCTTGAGGATGCACTGCGGCACTTCTTTGGCCTGCTGCTGCAAGGCGCGGCCCTTGTCGGTCAGCTGCACCAGTACCACCCGTTCGTCCTCGCGGCTGCGGTTGCGCTGCAGCAGGCCTTCGCTCTCCAGACGCTTGAGCAGCGGTGTCAGCGAACCGGGGTCGGTGAGCAGGTGCTGGCTGATCTCGCCTACGGTCAGGCCATCGTGCTCCCAGAGCACGAGCATGGCCAGGTACTGCGGGTAGGTCAGGCCCAGGGCCTGCAGCAGCGGTTTGTAGACCTTGGTCATCAGCAACGAGGTGGAGTGCAGGGCGAAACAGACCTGGTTGTCCAGCAGCAGCTCGTCACAGGAGGCTTGGGTGTCGGCGTTCATGCAGGTCCTTGAAGGTAATCAATGGGAAAGTCTGGCACGCGGATCGTTAGTGCGCGCTTTATTCGCGCAGCTCACTGCGCAAGGCCAGGTCCCAGGGTGGAATCGGGCTGAAGCGGCTCTTGAGAAATTCGAGCAGCAAACGGCTGCGAGAGTTCGTTTCATGTTCCAGGCGAAGTGCGTAAATACCGCTGGTTTCCGCTTTGGGCAAGCCGCCGTCGCAAAACAACGGTATCAACTCGCCGCGCAGCAGGTATTCGCTGATCAGCCAAGTAGGCAGGTGGGCTATGCCTAAGCCTGCGAGCGCGCCGAACAGCAGGGTTTCGGCGTTGTTGGCGGCCATGCGCATGCGTGAGGGGCGGTACAGGCGGGTTTGCCCGGCCACGTTGAAACGCCAGGCGAATGGTGGCGCAAGGCCGTCCCAGTCCAGGCCGTCGTGCCCTGGCAGCTCGCTGGGGCAGCTGGGCATGCCGCGGCTGGCCAGGTAGGCCGGGCTGGCGCAGGCGATGCGCACCATGTAGGCCAATGGCGTGGCGACCAGCCGGGTGTCGGCCAGGGGGCCGGCGCGCAGCACCAGGTCGACCTCGCCCAGGTGGCTGCCATGCAGGTCGACGAAGCTGTCGATCAGGCGCAGTTGCACATCCAGGCCCGGGTAGGCGACCAGGAAATCGGCGATGGCCGGGGCCAGGTGGCGGCGGCCGAATGCGGCGGGGGCGTCGATGCGGATCAGGCCTTCGGGGGCATTGCTCAGCGACACCGCTTCGGCGCGGGCCAGGCGCAGCTCCTCGATGATGCGCCTGGCCCGTTCGGCAAAGGCGTTGCCGGCAGGTGTGGCACGCACGGCGTGGGTGCTGCGGGTGAACAGGCGGCTGCCCACGGCGCTTTCCAGGTTGTCGATGCGCCGGGCCACGGCGGACGGGGTCAGCGGGTGGCGGCGGGCGGCGGCAGAAAAACTGCCGGTTTCCAGCACATCGAGGAACAGGCTTAGCTGGTCGGTCAGGGTATCGGGGCTCATGGCTGCCTTGCTTTTGCGAAAAACGCACAGCCATTGTGCGCTGCTGTGCGTTTCCCCGCCAGCCCGCAATCGTTAGCATGCTCGCATTATGTGTAAAGGCGGATGAGGCCCCTGATGATCGAGTGGTTGTTGTATATCGTGCTGGGCGCAGCCCTGGGGACCATGGGTGGCCTGTTCGGCATTGGCGGCGGGCTGATCGCGATTCCGGCGCTGGGCGTGCTGTTCGGCCTGGACCAGCAACTGGCGCAAGGCACGGCGCTGGTGATGGTAGTGCCCAATGTGCTGCTGGCGCTGTGGCGTTATCACCAGCGTAACCGCATCGAGTTGCGCCATGCGGTACCGCTGTCGCTGTGCAGCTTCGGGTTCGCCTGGCTGGGGTCGATCTGGGCGGTCGGGCTGGATGCGCATTCCATGCGCCTGGGCTTCGTCGGCTTCCTGGTGGCCCTGGCGGTGTGGAACGTTGCGCGAATGTTCATGAAGGTAACGCCGCCCAGCGCCGAGTTGCGCTATGCCTGGCCTTGGCTGGGTGTACTGGGCAGCTTTGCCGGGACGATGGGCGGCTTGTTCGGGGTGGGTGGGGCTGTGGTAGCCACGCCGATTCTGACCAGTGTGTTCGGTACCACCCAGGTGGTGGCGCAGGGGCTGTCGCTGGCGCTGGCGGCGCCGAGTACCTTGGTAACCCTGGTGACCTATGGGGTGCACCACAGTGTTGACTGGGGGGTGGGGGTTCCATTGGCGGTGGGCGGCCTGCTGAGTATCAGTTGGGGTGTGAAATTGGCCCATGCGTTGCCGGAGAAGGTGTTGCGGGCGATGTTCTGTGTGTTTTTGGTGGGGTGTGCGGTGATGCTCGGGTTCGAGCTTTGAGATTTTGGGGCCGCTTTGCGGCCCATCGCGACACAAAAACACTCCCCCAAGGGAGTGCGTCTACCTTTCGGAGCTGACTCTTCTTCCTGAAAGAAAAAGTTCCTCTCATAGGGGGAATCGCGTCCTTTGGGGGGAGCGGCCTTGTGCCGCGATGGGCTGCGCAGCAGCCCCAAGTTACTTGAACCCTTCGACAATGTAGTCGGCCATGCAATCGGTAATCGGCGAAGGGTTCTGGGTACTGCGCACCAGCATTACATTGGCCACCGGTAACTGCGGCAACCCTTCGTTTTCGCCCAGAATGCGGATATTCCCGCCAATCAGGCTCTGCAACTGTGCGGTCACCGCCAACCCAGCGGTGACGATGGCAAAGATCGCTGCCAGGCTCGGGCTGGTATAGGCGATGCGGTAGTCGATGCCCTGGGCCTCCAGGGCATTGCAGGTCCAGGCCCGGCAGAAGCAGTCGGTGTTGAACAAGGCTACCGGCATGGGGCGTTGCTCCTGCGGGCAGAAGCCTTCCGCGGCGGCCCAGACCAGGCGTTCCTGGCGCAGCAGCTGGCCAATCTCGTTGCCCGGCTCACGCGTGACGATGGTCAGGTCCAGGTCCTGGCGCAGCATCAGTTGTTTGGAGGAGTCGCAATGCACCTCCACCTGCACCAGCGGGTAAGCCTGGGCAAAGCTCGACAGGATGGTCGGCAAAAAGCGCATGGCATAGTCGTCCGGCGTGCCGATGCGTACTACCCCGACCATGTGCGGCATGCGCAGGGTGTTGAACACTTCCCCATGCAACTTGAGGATGCGCCGCGCATAGCCGAGCAGCACCTGGCCCTCGGCGGTCAAGCGCACCTGGCGGCCATCGCGCTCGAACAGCTGGCGCTGGAGGATGTCCTCTTCCAGGCGTTTCATCTGCATGCTCACCGCCGACTGGGTGCGGTTGACCACCTCGCCGGCGCGGGTGAAGCCGCCCTGCTCGGCGATGGCCACGAACGTGCGCAGTACGTCGGCGTCGAGGCTCTGGTACTGGGACATTGCATCAATCTCCGAGATGCATGGCATCAGAAACATTCGTTGGATTGATCTTATGCCTGGCAGGAGACTGGAGCCATCAACACGGAGGGCTTCACGATGAAAGGTCATGTCAGCAGCATCCAGCAACCTGCCTTTTCCCTGAACCACCTGTGGCATGCCGCCCTGCAGCGCCCTGCGCGATGGCTGCAGCTGTACCGCCAGCGCCAGGAACTGGCCAGCCTGAGTGATGCGACCCTGCACGACCTGGGGTTGAGCCGGGCGGATATCCAGCAGGAGGCCGAGCGGCATTTCTGGGATGATCCGTTGCGGAAATAGGCTAAGTTTGTCGGTGGAATTACCGGCCTATTCGCGGGCAAGCCCGCTCCTACAGGTGCTGCACAATTGCGGGAGCGGGCTTGCCCGCGAAAGGGCCGGGTCAAACACTACAAGGAGTTCAGGCTTGTCCCTCAAGCTGTCCATCAACCAGGCCCGCCGCCTGGCCCTTTCTGCCCAAGGTTTCGGCAAACAGCCGGAAACGGCGCCGACCCTGCCGGCACTCAAACGCATGCTGCAACGCCTGGGCGTGTTGCAGATCGATTCGGTCAACGCCCTGGTCCGCTCCCACTACCTGCCGCTGTTCTCCCGCCTGGGCAGCTACTCGCCTGCCGCCCTCGACCAGCTCGCCTGGGGCCGTGGCCGCCAACGTCTGTTGTTCGAGTACTGGGGGCACGAAGCCTCGCTGCTGCCGCTGAGCCTGTACCCACTGCTGCGCTGGCGCATGGCCCAGGCCGCCGATGGTCGTGGCATCTATCGCCAGCTCGCGCAGTTTGGCCGTGAACGCCAGGACGTTATCGCTCGGGTACTGGCAGCGGTCCGCGAACAGGGCGCCCTTGGCGCGGGCAGCCTGTCCACCCGCGAAGAGCGGGCTGGCCCTTGGTGGGACTGGAGCGAGGAAAAGCACGCGCTGGAATGGCTGTTCGCCGCAGGGGAGGTGACGGTCGCTGGGCGGCGCGGCTTCGAGCGGCTCTACGATGTACCGGAAAAGGTCCTGCCGAGGTCGATCCTCGACCAGCCACTGCCCAGCGAGACCGAGGCGCATCAGGGCTTGATGCTGCACGCCGCCACCGCCCTGGGCGTAGCCACCGAGCGCGACCTGCGCGACTACTTCCGCCTGGACCCGGGGCAGGGCAAAGCGGCACTGGCCGAACTGGTGGCTGATGGCCGCCTGCAAGCGGTCGAGGTGCAGGGTTGGAAGCAGCTTGCCTACTGCGCCGGCGCGCCGCGCATCCCCCGGCGCATCGAGGCCAGCGCGCTGTTGTCGCCGTTCGATTCACTGGTCTGGGAACGCAGCCGTACCGAGCGCTTGTTCGACTTCCGCTACCGCCTGGAAATCTACACCCCGGCGCACAAGCGGGTGTACGGTTACTACGTGCTGCCGTTCCTGTACCGCGAACGCATCGGCGCGCGCGTGGACCTGCGCGCCGAGCGCGCCCAGGGGCAACTGGCAGTGCACGCCGTGCATGTCGAGGCAGCGGGCCTGGACAAAGAGGGTTACCAGGCCTTGGCTGGCAACCTGCTGCGCCTGGCCAGCTGGCTGGGGCTGGAGAAGGTGCATCTTAACTGCCCGCGTACCGAGGGCAGTCAGTTGCGCCAGGCGTTGCTCAGCGCCGCACCTGCTTGAGGGTTTCGGCAATCAGGAACGCCAACTCCAGCGACTGGTCGGCATTCATCCGCGGGTCGCAGTGGGTGTGGTACCGGTCGGACAGCGCATCCTCGGTGATCGGCCGGGCGCCGCCGATGCATTCGGTGACGTTCTGCCCGGTCATCTCGATGTGGATGCCGCCGGCGTGGCTGCCCTCGGCCTGGTGCACCTGGAAGAACTGCTTCACCTCATCCAGGATCTGTGCAAAATCGCGGGTCTTGTAGCCGCTGCTGGCCTTGATGGTGTTGCCATGCATCGGGTCGGAGCTCCACAGCACCTTGCGCCCTTCGCGTTCGACCGTGCGAATCAGCCCCGGGAGGTGGTCGCCGACCTTGCCGGCACCCATGCGCACGATCAGGTTCAGGCGCCCGGGGTCGTTGGCCGGGTTCAGCGTGTCGATCAGGCGGATCAGTTCTTCGGGGTTCATGCTGGGGCCAACCTTGACCCCGATCGGGTTGTGCACGCCGCGCAGGAACTCCACATGGGCACCGTCCAGCTGGCGGGTGCGGTCGCCGATCCACAGCATGTGCGCCGAGCAGTCGTAGTAGTCGCCGGTCAGGCTGTCCTGGCGCACGAAGGCTTCTTCATAGTTCAGCAGCAGTGCTTCGTGGGCGGTGAAGAAGCTGGTTTCGCGCAGCTGCGGCGCGCTGTCCAGGCCGCAGGCGCGCATGAATGCCAGGGTTTCGTCGATGCGGTTGGCCAGCTGGTGGTACTTGTCGGCCAGCGCCGAGTTGGCGATGAAGTCCAGGTTCCACTTGTGCACCTGGTGCAGGTCGGCGAACCCGCCTTGGGCGAAGGCGCGCAGCAGGTTGAGGCTGGCGGTGGCCTGGTGGTAGGCCTGCAGCAGGCGTTCCGGGTCGGGGATGCGGCTTTTCGCGTCGAAGCCGATGCCGTTGACGATGTCGCCACGGTAGGCGGGCAGGGTGATGTCGCCGATGGTTTCATCGCCCGATGAGCGCGGCTTGGCGAATTGCCCGGCCATGCGCCCGACCTTGACCACCGGGCAGCCGGCGGCGAAGGTCATGACAATGGCCATCTGCAGCAGCACCTTGAAGGTGTCGCGGATTTTCGCCGCCGAGAACTCGGCGAAGCTCTCGGCGCAGTCGCCACCCTGCAGCAGGAAGGCGCGGCCTTCGGTGACCTCGGCGAACTGCCGGCGCAGCTCGCGCGCCTCGCCCGCGAACACCAGCGGCGGGTAGCTGGCCAGGGTCTGTTCGACCTTCAGCAGGTGCGCGGCATCGGGGTAGGTCGGTTGCTGCTGGATCGGCAGGGCGCGCCAGCTGTCGGGGCTCCACGGTTGGTTCATCTCGGGCTCGGTCTTGTCGGTTGTAGGCTATGGGCCATGGTAACAGTTGGCGCTGCGCTTGTTGCATCGAGGGTGTTGGCGGACAATGCGCGTTTTTGTGCGGGTAGGTGGTGAGCATGGCGGCGGAACGGGAAGAGCGGCTACTGGCACGGGTGCAGGACGCCTTTGGCGTCATCAGCGTGTATGAAGTCGACGACTACCGCTTTCTGGAATTCGGCGATGCAATCGAGCAGAGCTGCGTGTTCACGGCCGACCCCAGCTGGCTTGAGTACGACTATACCCGCGCCATGCTGGTGGGGGCGCTGTGCCACGAGCAGCCGGAGAGCGCGCTGTTTCTCGGCCTGGGTGCCGGCACGCTGACCCAGGCCTGCATGAAGTTCCTGCCGCTGGACGACATCGAGGCCATCGAACTGCGCCCGGACGTACCGCGCCTGGCCATGGAGTACCTGGGCCTTGACGACGATCCGCGGCTGTATGTACGCATCGGCGATGCGCTGGAGCTGTTGCCCACGGCGGAGAAGGCCGACCTGCTGTTCGTCGACCTGTACACCGACCATGGGCCGGGGGTGGGCCACCTGGCGTGGAACTTCCTGGAAAACTGCCAGCAGCAACTGAACCCGGGTGGTTGGCTGGTGATCAACCAGTGGGCCACCGACGACGGCAAGCCGCTGGGCGCGGCGTTGCTGCGCGGGTTGTACCACCGGCATTACTGGGAGCTGCCGGTGAAGGAGGGCAATGTGATCCTGCTGGTGCCGGCGGACCTGGAGCAGACGCTGGACCTGGATGGGCTGAAAGCCCGGGCCCAGGCGCTGGCGCCGCGCCTGGGGTACAGCCTCGAGGGGCTGATCCGCGAGATTCGCCCGGCTACCTGATGAATCTGTGGCGAGGCTGCTGGCCCTATCGCCGGCAAGCCAGCTCCCACACCGACCGCGTTGGCCTCGAGCCATGCGCTGTCCCTGTGGGAGCTGGCTTGCCGGCGATGAGGCCGGTACAGGCAATAAAGAATTATCGATTCAGCTCCAGGTGATTGATGGCCCGACACTGGCCAGGCACCCTGAAAATATTCCTCACGTCTGCGCACGATTTCGGGTATAGTACGCGCCGGTCTTTTAGCGGACCGCAAAATCAGGTGGTGCAAACCCTCCGAGTCCAGCTTCGGCTGCACGTCCGCTAGGCGGACTTTCCCACGTTTTCTTTTTCAATCGTTTTCGCAAATCCCCGCCGCCAAAGCTGCCTGGGTGACCTGTCGGTCTTTCATGGCTTGTGCAGCTTTGGAGCATGGGTCTTTGCGGATGCACCTAGAGGCAGACCCATGACCCAGGAAACCGGCGGCTTCGCCGCTCTCGATCTCAATCCGAATATTGTTGCTGCCGTTCTGGCGACCGGCTACGAAGAGCCGTCCGCCATTCAGCAACAATCGATCCCGATCATCCTCGCCGGTCACGACATGATCGGCCAGGCGCAGACTGGCACCGGCAAGACCGCTGCCTTCGCCCTGCCGATCCTCAACAAGATCGATGTGAGCAAGCGCGAACCGCAAGCCCTGATCCTGGCGCCAACCCGTGAGTTGGCGCTGCAAGTTGCTACCGCTTTCGAAACCTACGCCAAGCAGATGCCGGGCGTGAACGTGGTCGCCGTCTACGGTGGTGCCCCGATGGGCCCACAGTTGCGTGCGATCCGCAACGGCGCGCAAATCGTCGTGGCCACCCCTGGCCGTCTGTGCGACCACCTGCGTCGTGACGAAAAAGTCCTGTCGACCGTGCAGTACCTGGTACTGGACGAGGCCGACGAGATGCTCAAGCTGGGCTTCATGGACGACCTCGAAGTGATCTTCGATGCCATCCCGGCCAGCCGCCAGACCGTGCTGTTCTCCGCCACCCTGCCGTCGTCGATCCGTTCGATCGCCGAACGCCACCTGCGCGAGCCCAAGCACGTCAAGATCCAGAGCAAGACCCAGACCGTTACCGCGATCGAGCAGGCTCACCTGATGGTCCACGCCGACCAGAAGATCCCGGCTGTGCTGCGTCTGCTGGAAGTGGAAGAGTTCGACGCGCTGATCGCCTTCGTGCGTACCAAGCAAGCCACCCTGGACCTGGCCTCCGCGCTGGAAGCCAAGGGTTACAAGGCTGCCGCGCTGAACGGCGACATCGCCCAGAACCAGCGTGAGCGCGTGATCGACTCGCTCAAGGATGGCCGCCTGGACATCGTTGTCGCTACCGACGTCGCTGCCCGTGGCCTGGACGTACCGCGCATCACTCACGTGTTCAACGTCGACATGCCGTACGACCCGGAGTCCTACGTACACCGTATCGGCCGTACCGGCCGTGCCGGTCGCGATGGCCGTGCACTGCTGCTGGTCACCCCGCGTGAGCGCCGCATGCTGCAGGTGATCGAGCGTGTAACCGGGCAAAAAGTTGCCGAAGCCCGCCTGCCGAATGCCCAGGCCGTGCTGGATGCCCGCATCAAGAAGCTGACCTCGAGCCTGGCGCCACTGGTTGCCGAAGCAGAAGCCACCCACGGCGAGCTGTTCGACCGCCTGACCGCCGACCTGGGTTGCAGCGCGCGTGCCCTGGCTGCTGCCCTGCTGCGCAAGGCCACCAATGGCCAGGCGCTGGACCTGGCTGCGGTAGAGCGTGAGCAGCCGCTGGTGCCGAGCTTCGCCCCGCGTGGTGAGCGTACCGAACGTGGTGAGCGTGGCGAGCGTCCGGAGCGTGGTGACCGCGAGCGCCGTGCGCCGATGCCGCTGGCCGAAGGCCGTGTGCGTTGCCGTACTGCCCTGGGTGCCCGTGACGGCATCGCTGCCAAGAACCTGCTGGGCGCGATCCTCAACGAAGGTGGCCTGGCTCGTGACGCCATCGGCCGCATCCAGGTGCGCGACAGCTTCAGCCTGGTCGAGCTGCCGGAAGATGGCCTGGAGAAGCTGCTGTCCAAGCTCAAGGACACCCGCGTGGCCGGCAAGCAGCTGAAGCTGCGTCGCTACCGCGAGGATTGATCCTGGCGCAATAAAAAAATCCCCGGCTTTGGCTGGGGATTTTTTTTGCCTGTGCCGGCCTCTTCGCGGGCTTGCCCGCTCCCCCAGGTGCATCACAGCTCTCAAGGCCTGTGGAGGACCTGTGGGAGCGGGCAAGCCCGCGAAGAGGCCCTTCAGTCGAACCGATAAATGTCCATCCCCAACGCCCCCAGGGTAAACCCTTGGTGCACCATACCGAACTTGCCGCCAGCCCCCAGGGCAAAGAACAGCGGCAGGAAATGCTCATCACTGGGATGGTTACGCACCGCAAACGGCGCCTGTTGCCGATAACCCAGCAACGCTTCCTGGTCATTCGCCCGAAGCTTTTCCACCACCCAATCCCTGAACGCCAGTGCCCATGGCTCGATCACATCCGGCCCGGCATGCCAGTCCAGTTCGCCCAGGTTGTGGGTAATGCTGCCCGAACCGATCAACAGCACGCCCTGATCGCGCAAACCCGCCAGCGTCTGGCCTACCTTGACCTGCAGCGCCGGCCCCATATGGCTGGGCAGTGAAACCTGCACCACCGGAACACCCGCATCCGGGTACATCAGCGACAGCGGCACCCAGGCACCATGGTCGAACGGCCGCTGCGCGTCCAGCCGGGCTGTCAGCCCGGCAGCCTGCAGCAATTCGCTGACCTGGCCGGCAAGGGTGGGGTTACCCGGTGCCGGGTACTGCACCGCATACAGCGCCGGTGGGAAGCCGTAGAAGTCATGCCAGGTCTCTGGTTGTGCGCTGCCGGTAACCAGCAGTTCGCGGCTTTCCCAGTGCGCCGACACCACCACGATCGCTTTCGGCCGGGGCAGGGCGTTGGCAAGCCCTGCCAGCGCAGGCCCGCTGGCGCCGGGTTGCAGGGCAAGCATGGGAGAACCATGGGAAATGAACAGGCTGGGCAGCATGGCGGGGTCCTGACGGTTAAGATGCAATCATCTTCGATCAACTACAGATCGAAATCCAAACCAACTTTTACCGACAAACCATCTAAAAATCAGGAGTGATCATGGAGCCAGCGTTCTGGCAGCAGCGGTGGGCCGACAACCAGATCGGCTTTCACCAGGCACAGGTGAATCCCTATCTGCAGAGGTACTGGCCAACGCTTGGCCTGGCGCCGGGCAGCCGCGTGCTGGTGCCGTTGTGCGGCAAGAGCCTGGATCTGGCCTGGTTGGCCGGGCAGGGGTATCGCGTGTTGGGCGTAGAGTTGTCGCGGCAAGCGGTGGAGGCATTCTTCCGTGAGCATGGGCTTGAAGCCGAGGTGCAACAGCGCGGGGTTTTCGAAGTTTGGCGCAGTGGTAACGTGGAGCTCTGGTGTGGGGATTTCTTTGCGTTGGAGGCAGAGGATATCGGCGACTGCGCGGGGCTGTATGACCGGGCGGCGCTGATTGCCTTGCCGCCGCAGATGCGTGTGGCTTACATGCAGTTGTTGTCGGGCTTGCTGCCGGCGGGTTGCCAGGGGGTGGTGGTGACTCTGGATTATGACCAGGCTTTGCTGGGCGGGCCGCCGTTTTCGGTCGGGGATGAAGAGCTGCGGCAGGGGTTTACCGGGTGGCAGGTGGATGAGCTGGAGGCTGTGGAGGTGATTGAGGAAAGCCCGAAGTTCCTGCAGGCCGGAGCTTCCAGTTTGTTGGAGCGGGTGTACCGGGTTAGCCGATGACAGGTGTGTAGCCTGTTCCGGCCCTTTCGCGGGCTCACCCCCCCCCACAACCACCCCACGGTTGGAGGGTGGGGGGGAGTACCTGGGGGAGCGGGCAAGCCCGCGAAGGGGCCGGTGCAGGCAAGCACAAAAAAGGGCGACCGAAGTCGCCCTTTGTTTTTACCGGTTGGATCAACCGCGACGGCGCAGGGCCTCGATACGGTCTTCCAGCGGCGGGTGGCTCATCAGCAGCCCGGCCAGGCCGTGCTTCAGGCCACCATTGATGCCGAAGGCCTTCAGGGTGTCGGGCATGTGCACCGGCAGGCCTTGCTCCACGCGCAGGCGCTGCAGGGCGCCGATCATTGCTGCGGTACCGGCCAGCTGTGCACCGGCTTCGTCGGCGCGGTATTCGCGGCGGCGCGAGAACCACATCACGATCATGCTGGCCAGAATGCCCAGGATCAGCTCGGCAACGATGGTCGCCACGTAGTAGGCAATGCCCTGGCCTTCTTCGTTCTTGAAGATCACCTTGTCGACGAAGTTGCCGATGATGCGCGCGAAGAACATCACGAAGGTGTTCACCACGCCTTGCACCAGCGCCAGGGTGACCATGTCGCCGTTGGCCACGTGGCCGATCTCGTGGGCCAGCACTGCGCGCACTTCATCGGGCGAGAAACGCTCCAGCAGGCCCTGGGACACGGCTACCAGTGCGTCGTTGCGGTTCCAGCCAGTGGCGAAGGCGTTGGCCTCGTACGCCGGGAAGATACCCACCTCGGGCATCTTGATGCCCGCTTCACGGGACAGCTCTTCGACCGTTTGCAGCAGCCACTGCTCGTGGCGGGTGCGCGGCTGGCTGATGATCTGGGTACCGGTGGTCATCTTCGCCATCCACTTGGAGATGAACAGCGAAACGAGGGAGCCGGCAAAGCCGAACACGGCGCAGAACACCAGCAGGCTGCTGAGGTTCAGGTCGACCCCGTTGGCGGCCATGAACCCGTTGAAACCGAACAGGCTCAGGGTAATGCTTGCAACCAGCACCACCGCGAGGTTGGTGGCTACAAACAACAGAATGCGCATCATGGTTGTTACGTTCTCCTGACGGATGAGTTGTCGCTTACTGCGGGGTATATAAGGGGCCGGCCGTGCCGATTCAATCGGGCGACTATTTCAAACTGTGTACGGCGGAGTATGGCAGAGGATGGCGCGGGGGCTGTGGGATAGAGCGTTGCAGGATGTAAGAAACATTCCATGGGATTTTTGGGGCTGCGTTGCAGCCCATCGCCGGCAAGCCAGCTCCCACAGGGACCCCACAATCTTCAGGCCTGTGGAGATCCTGTGGGAGCTGGCTTGCCGGCGATGAGGCCGGTACTTACTGCGAATAAGTCCGCAGGAAGTTGCCGATCCGGCCAATCGCCGCCTCCAGGTCATCCACCCGCGGCAAGGTGACCACGCGGAAGTGGTCCGGCCACGGCCAGTTGAACGCCGTGCCCTGAACGATCAGCAGCTTCTCCGACAGCAGCAGGTCGAGCACGAACTTCTCGTCGTTGTGGATCGGGCAAACCTTCGGGTCGATCTTCGGGAATGCATACAGCGCACCCATCGGTTTCACGCAGCTAACGCCCGGGATGTCGTTCAGCAACTCGTAGGTGCGGTTGCGCTGCTCCAGCAGGCGGCCGGGTGGCAGCACCAGGTCGTTGATGCTCTGGTAGCCGCCCAGCGCGGTCTGGATGGCATGCTGGGCCGGCACGTTGGCGCACAGGCGCATGTTGGCCAGCATGTCGATGCCTTCGATGTAGCTTTGCGCGTGGTGCTTGGGCCCGGAGATGATCAGCCAGCCGGAGCGGAAGCCCGCCACCCGGTACGACTTGGACAGGCCGTTGAAGGTCAGGCACAGCAGGTCGGGGGCCAGCGAGGCGGTGCTGATGTGCACGGCTTCGTCGTACAGGATCTTGTCGTAGATCTCGTCGGAGAACACCACCAGGTTGTGCTGGCGGGCCAGTTCCAGCATGCCCAGCAGCAGCTCTTTGGAGTACACCGCGCCGGTCGGGTTGTTCGGGTTGATGATCACCAGGGCCTTGGTGTTCGGGGTGATCTTGGCCTTGATGTCCTCAAGGTCGGGGAACCAGTCGGCCTGCTCGTCGCACAGATAGTGCACCGGCTTGCCGCCGGCCAGGCTCACGGCGGCGGTCCACAGCGGGTAGTCGGGGGCAGGGATCAGCACTTCGTCGCCGTTGTTGAGCAGCGCCTGCATCGACATCACGATCAGCTCGGACACGCCGTTACCCAGGTAGATGTCCTCGATGCCGACGCCTTCGATCTGCTTCTGCTGGCAGTACTGCATCACCGCCTTGCGGGCGCTGAACAGGCCCTTGGAGTCGCTGTAGCCCTGCGCGGTGGGCAGGTTGCGGATCACATCCTGGAGGATTTCGTCAGGCGCCTCGAAGCCAAACGGCGCCGGGTTGCCGATGTTCAGCTTGAGGATGCGGTGGCCTTCCTCTTCCAGGCGCTTGGCGTGCTTGAGCACTGGGCCGCGAATGTCGTAGCAGACATTGGCGAGCTTGTTCGATTTGCTGAACTGCATGATGGGATCCCGATTGAGAAAACGCGCTACGCCCCGCCGAAAGGTTTGAAAGGGCAGGAAGCGGGTGCCAGACTGAACGCCTGGCACACGAAGCCAACTAATATACGTGCCACCCGCGCCCCGGAAAAGACGGTGCGCAGTGAAATTCAGCCTGCCGAGGTCCCTACATGCAAAAGATCGTGAAAACCCTGGAACAATGGCAGTCGATGCTCGACCCCGAGCAGTATCAGGTATGCCGCCTCAAGGGTACCGAGCGGCCGTTCAGCGGCAAGTACAACAGCGAGCGCCGCGACGGCATCTACCACTGCATCTGCTGCGGCCTGCCGCTGTTCGATGCGCAGACCAAGTTCGATTCCGGCTGCGGCTGGCCGAGCTTCTACGCACCCATCGAGGAAAGCGCGATGATCGAGATTCGCGACACCTCCCACGGCATGATCCGCACCGAAGTCACCTGTGCCCGCTGCGATGCGCACCTGGGCCACGTGTTCCCCGATGGCCCGCCACCGACCGGCCTGCGCTACTGCATCAACTCGGTGTGCATCGACCTGCGCCCGCGCGACTGACCGGAGCCCGACCATGGCTGGATCGATACTGGACATCCCCTGCGTGACCCTGGGCGGCGAGCACAAGAAGCTCGGCGACTTCCCCGGCAAGGCGCTGCTGGTGGTCAATACCGCCAGCCAGTGCGGCTTTACCCCGCAGTACAAGGGCCTGGAGCAACTGTGGCAGGCCTATCGCGCGCGCGGGCTGGTGGTGCTGGGCTTCCCCTGCAACCAGTTCGGCAAGCAGGAGCCGGGCGATGCACGGGAAATTGCCCAGTTCTGCGAGCGCAATTTCGGTGTGAGCTTCCCGCTGTTCCGCAAGGTCGAGGTCAACGGCCCCGGCAGCCACCCGCTGTTCGTCGAACTCAAGCAGCGCGCCCCGGGCATTCTGGGCAGCCAGAAGATCAAGTGGAACTTCACCAAGTTCCTGGTCGACCCGGCCTCTGGCCAGGTAACGCGCTACGCCCCCACCACCAAGCCGCAGGCCCTGGAAGCGGACATCGAGCGCCTGCTCAGCCGTTAACCGGCACCCAGTGGTCGACCAGCGCCAGCAGCTCTTCACGGCGGAACGGCTTGGCCAGGTAGTCGTTCATGCCGGCTGCCCGGCAGCGCTCGCGCTCTTCGGGCATGGCGTTGGCGGTGAGGGCGACGATTGGCAGGTCGGGCCAGCGACCGCTTTGGCGGATACGCCGGCTGGCCTCGTAGCCGTCCATCACCGGCATGTTGCAGTCCATCAGGACCAGATCGAATTCGTCCTGTTCCAGTAGCTCCAGGGCCTCGGCGCCTTGGGTGGCCAGCTGTACCTGGCAGCCGAGCTTGGCCAGCATGCCCTTGGCCACCAGCTGGTTCACCGGGTTGTCCTCCACCAGCAGGATGCGCGCGCGGCCTTGTTCCAGGATGATGGCCGGGGTCGCCAGCGGGTGTTCGGGCTCATGGCCCTGCAAGGTGCGGCGCAAGGTCTGGTACAGGGCGTTGCGCGCCAGCGGCCGGGCCAGTTGGTGCAGGGGGGCGAGGGCGACCGACTGTTCGCTGGGCAGGAAGTTGCCGTAGGCGGTCACCAGCAAGATCGGTGTTTTCAATGCCGGGCGCAGTTCGAACAGGTGGTCCAGGCTGTCGGTGATCAGCAGGTCGATGGCCGTGGCGTCGAGCCCCGCGCAGCTGTCATGGTGCTGGTAGGCAAGGCCCCAGGCAGGCAGCAGGTCCTGCAATAGTTCATCGAGCCCGCTGCCGGCCGTGCTCAGCGCCGCCACGCGCCCGTGCAACGGTGCTGGCGCAATGGCCTCGGTGTGCACGGCCAGTGGCAGTTCGGCGGTGAAGCGGCTGCCGAAGCCAGGGTCGGACTTGATGTGCAGGTGGCCCTGCATGGCCTTGCACAGGTTGCGTGTCAGCGCCAGGCCCAGGCCGGTGCCACCGTACTGGCGTGTGATGCCGGCGCCGGCCTGGGTGAATGGCTGGAAGATCCGTGCCTGGGCTTCTTCGGGGATGCCGATGCCGGTGTCGCGCACTTCCAGGCGCACACCGCCGACGATGGTCGACAGGCGCACATCCACGCGGCCGAAGCGGGTGAACTTGAGGGCGTTGGACAGCAGGTTGCTGACGATCTGCCGTACCCGCGTGGGGTCGCCAAGCACGCTGCTGGGGAAGTCGCGGGCGATCAGGCAGGTCAGCTCCACGCTTTGCGCGGTGTTCTGCGACAGCAGGTTGGCAGTGTCCTCGACCATCGAGCCCATGTCGAACGGAATGCGCTCCAGCTCCAGCTGGCCGGCATCGAACTTGGACAGGTCGAGAATATCGTTGAGCAACTCCACCAGCACCTTGCCCGAGTCATGGGCTATCGCCAGCTGCTGGCGTTGCTCGCTGGGCAGCGGGCTGTCCAGGGCAAGGGCGATCATGCCGAGCATGCCGTTGAGCGGGGTACGGATTTCGTGGCTCATGTTGGCGAGGAAGGCGGCGCGCGCCTGGGCCATGTCCAGCGCCCGGCGGCGGGCTTCTTCCAACTCCTGGTTGGACAGGCTCAGGCTGCTGTTGCTGGCCTTCAGCTCGTTGGTGCGTGCCGAGACGATATCTTCCAGCTCGTTGAGGTACTGGGTCAGGCGGTTTTCCGCGGTGCGCCGCTGATCGATCTCGGTGGCCATGCTGACGAACTGCTGGTTGGCGACCCTTACCAGTACGCCGATTTCGTCATGTTCATGTCCGGGTGGGCATTGCAGGCGGGTTTGCGTGGGTTTGCGCGGGTCGCTGCCGCTGAGCGCGCCAATTACCGTCACCAGCGGCTTGGTCAGCATCATGTAGAACAGCGCCAGGAGGATGCCGGTCAGCACCAGGCTGCGGGCGAAGCCGTTGAGCAGGGTGATCCCGGCACGGTCGAGAAAGCGGCTGCCGAAGGCGTAGGTGTCCACCTCCAGGTAGAGGGTGCCGAGGTTTTCCTCGGGCATGTGGGTCAGATACAGGCGTTCCTTGAACTGGCGCTGATCGCCGAACAGGAAGTCGCTGAGTGGCCGGTAGCGGTCCTCCAGGCGCGGCCGTTCGACGTCGGCCAGTACCGTTTCGTTGTTGTCGATCAGCCGCGCACGGATGATGGCCGGCGACTCCAGCAGGCCGCGAGTCAGCTCCAGCGCCAGTTCCGAGTCGATGTTGTAGGCGATGCGCGAGGCCGGGTTGTGGCTGATTTGCAGCAAGGCGCGTACTTCACGGTTGATGGACGCGTCTTCGCTGGCATAATCGATGCCGATCTGGATGAGACTGAGCAATGTTCCCAGGATGAAGCCGACCAGGACTGTCAACCGGGCTTGCTTGTATGACAGGCGATTGGTGAACTTGATATCCATGTGTCCCGAGCCGGTTTCACGTCCCTTGCGCTGCGCAAGCATAGCCGAATAGCCCCGGCTGCTGGTGGGTCTGTCTGTTCATTTCAGTTGATTGCCAAGCGGGGGCCGCTTTGCGTCCCTTCGCGGGCTTGCCCGCTCCCACAGGTATATCACTGCCCTCGAGATTTGCAGTGTACCTGTGGGAGCGGGCAAGCCCGCGAAGGGGCGCGCAGCGGCCCCAAAAAACTGAAATTCGTAGGAGTCGTCATGGACGCTCGCTTGATTGCTTTCCTGGACCGCGCCGAATCGGTACTGGCCCGCCTCGAACCCCTGTTGCCGGCCCAGCGCCCGAACATCGACTGGGCCACCACCCTGGCCGCGCGCTGGCAGCGCGATGGCCGCAGCGGCTACCTGCTGCCGCTGGAGGTCAGCCTGGACATTCGCCTCAGCGACCTGATCGGCGTCGACCTGCAGCGTGACCAGCTGGGCCGCAACACCCATCAGTTCATCAACGGCATGCCAGCCAACCATGCACTGCTGTGGGGCTCGCGCGGCACCGGCAAGTCGTCGCTGGTACGTGCCTTGCTGGCCGAGCATGCCGGTGCCGGCCTGCGCCTGATCGAAATCGAACGTGATCACCTGGCCGACCTGCCGCGTGTAGTCGAGCAGCTGCAGAAGCTGCCGCAACGCTTCATCCTGTTCTGCGACGACCTGTCGTTCGAAGCCGGGGAGGGCGACTACCGGGTGCTCAAGAGCGTGCTCGACGGCTCGCTCGAGCAGGCCCCCGACAATGTGCTGCTGTACGCCACCTCCAACCGCCGCCACCTGGTGCCGGAAAAGGAGAGCGACAACGAGAACTGGAAGCGCGTGGACGGCGAGCTGCACCCCAGTGAAGCGGTGGAAGACAAGATTGCCCTGTCCGACCGTTTTGGCCTGTGGCTGTCGTTCTACCCCTTCACCCAGGAACACTTCCTGAACGTGGTCGAGCACTGGATCGGCCAGCTCGCGCAAACTGCCGGCCTGGCCTGGCAGCGCAGCGAAGAACTCGACATCCTCGCCGTGCGCTGGGCCACCGGCCGCGGTAACCGTAATGGCCGTTGTGCCTATCAGTTCGCCCGCTACTGGGTCGGGCTGCAATTGCTGGAGCAAAAGTAAATGATCGACCTCAATGCCAGTGGCGCCGGCCTCGACGGCTACAACCTGCTGGCGGCGCAAGTGCAGGCGCTGTTTGCCGACGAGCGTGACTTCATCGCCAATGCCGCGCAGTTTTCGGCGTTCCTCTATAACCAGGTGGACGACCTGAACTGGGCGGGGTTCTACCTCAACCGCAACGAAGAACTGGTGCTGGGCCCGTTCCAGGGCCAGGTGGCGTGCGTGCGCATCCCATTCAGCAAAGGCGTGTGCGGGGCGGCAGCGGCCACCCGGCAGACCCAGCGGGTAGAGGATGTGCATGCGTTCCCGGGGCACATTGCCTGTGACAGCGCGTCCAACAGCGAGCTGGTGATCCCGCTGGTGAAGGAGGGCAGGTTGATTGGTGTGCTGGACCTGGACAGCCCGAAGCTTGGGCGCTTCAGTGAGGCGGATCAGGTGGGGCTGGAGCGGTTGGCGGCGATTTTTCTGGAGTTGACCGACTGCTGATATTTGTTGCCTGTACCGGCCTCTTCGCGGCTAAAGCCGCTCCTACAAGGATCGCACCAAGCCTGAGGGCGATGCGGTCCCTGTGGGAGCAACTGTCTTGCTCAATTTCAAAAAGCTGGCGCGATCCCTGTGGGAGCGGGCTTGCCCGCGAACACGGGCGAAGCCCGTGCCATCCACCACGGTGTTGGCTTCGCGGGCAAGCCCGCTTCCACGCGGCTCACGCTGCGTTCTGGATTTACGTTGTACTTTCAGGCTGCGGTAGCACTAGATCGAGCCATGATGTACCCGTTCTGAGCATGGCATTTAACCGCACGATGAACGTTCTCATGCAGGCCACGATAGCGACTTTGGGAAGTTTTCCGCGCTCCCGCAGTGACTGATAACGAGCCTTGAGTGCTGGGTTGTATTTCATCGCCACAAGGCATGCCATGTACAGCGATCGCCTGACCGCAAATCGCCCGCCAGAGATAGAGCGCTTGCCCATGAATTTCCCGCTGTCGTGGTTGAAGGGCGCCACCCCAACCAGGGAGGCAATTTCTCTGGATTCAACCCGACCTAGCTCCGGCAGCAGCGCTATTAGTTTGCCCGCCGTCACCATCCCAATGCCTTTCACTTTGATCAGCTGGGCAACCCGTTCGTCGTTCAGCATCGCGATTTGCTGTTCGATCTCACACTCAACCCGTTTGATCTGCGCCTTGAAGTGTTTCAGGTTGGCATTCAGGTAGTTAGCAACTGCAGTCGATTGCACCTGCTTCAGGCGCCGCAGGTCGTCATCTCGCTGTTGAACCATCCGATCACGTTGCTGAAGCAACTCTCGCAGAAGCGCTCGTTCGGGGCTGACTCGTAGAGAGGGTTGATCTGGAATGACTTCGGCATAGTGCGCCAGAACCTCGGCGTCGATGGCGTCAGTCTTGGCCTTGATGCCTAAAGAGTCAGCGAATGACCTGGCTCGCCTGGGATTGACGCGTATGACCTTGTAGCCAGCGTCCTGTAGAAAACGCATGACATCTCGCTCGTAGCCACCCGTCGCCTCTAACAGGACGCGTTTGATACTGAGCTTGCGAAGGCTCTCCAGTAGCGCCTCAAACCCTGTTGGATCATTGCTTAAATGCATTTTGATGCCCTGTGGCCGCACCGCAGCATCAAGGGAGAGACTGGAAACATCGATACCCAAGAAGGAAGCCATCACCAAAACCTCCTAAACTCAAAACAGTGAGAGGACTTTGGCTTGGCCCACGCTTGTGATTCGAGATCAGAGCCGCATCCAACTGTTCGGGCTCTCGCCAAAGTGGAACGGTGAATGGCAGCTTTTGCTCCCACACGTGCTCAAGGCACCTACGGCATTCAGCTTGCCATTCACCGCTCTCACTCCAAATTCTAATCCCCCATCAAGACACAAGCGG
>NZ_JBKGFP010000137.1:0-27158 GCF_046557535.1 Pseudomonas sp. S1(2024) | reverse complement strand
GAAAGGGCTGCGCAGCAGCCCCGGCAATCTTGCAGGATGGCTGATATCCCGGGGCCGCTGCGCGCCCCTTTCGCGACACAAGGCCGCTCCCACAAGGAACCGTGCGCCGCACAGACATGAAAAAGGCGACCCTGAGGTCGCCTTTTTCTTTTCACCATCCCGCGATCAACGAGCCGGGCCTTCAGCCACGCCCAGGTCGTCGGTCGGACGGGTATCGACCAGCGGCGCACCACCGGAGGCCAGCTCCGATGCCAGCTTGTCGTTGTCCATTTCCTTCACCCACTTGGCCACGACCACGGTGGCAACGGCGTTGCCAACCAGGTTGGTCAGCGCGCGGGCTTCGGACATGAAGCGGTCGATGCCGAGGATCAGCGCCAGGCCGGCAACCGGCAGGTGGCCAACGGCCGACAGGGTGGCGGCCAGGACGATGAAGCCCGAACCGGTAACACCGGCAGCACCTTTGGAAGCCACCAACAGCACCAGCAGCAAGGTGATCTGGTGAGTGATGTCCATGGTGGTGTCAGTGGCCTGGGCGATGAACACCGCAGCCATGGTCAGGTAGATCGAGGTGCCATCGAGGTTGAACGAGTAACCGGTCGGGATCACCAGGCCAACCACCGACTTCTTCGCACCCAGGCGCTCCATCTTGGCCAGCATGCGTGGCAGGGCCGACTCCGAGGAGGAAGTACCCAGCACGATCAGCAGTTCTTCACGGATGTAGCGGATCAGCTTAAGGACACTGAAGCCGTGGGCGCGGCAGATACCGCCCAGCACCACCAGCACGAACAGCAGGCAGGTGATGTAGAAGCAGGCCATCAGGTAGCCCAGTTGCACCAGCGAGCCAACGCCGTACTGGCCGATGGTGAAGGCCATTGCACCGAAGGCACCGACCGGGGCCAGTTTCATGATCATGTTGATGATGTTGAACATGACATGGGCGAAGCGGTCGATCATGTCCAGCACCGGCTTGCCATAGCTGCCCAGGCGGTGCAGGGCGAAGCCGAACAGCACGGAGAACATCAGCACTTGCAGGATGTCGCCGTTGGCGAAGGCGCCGACCACGGTGTTCGGGATGACGTTGAGCAGGAAGCCGACAGTGGTCTGCTGCGCGCCGGCGGCGGCGTAGGCAGCCACGCTGCTGGCGTTCAAGGTGCTGACATCGATGTGCATGCCAGCGCCCGGCTTGACCACGTTGACAACGACGAGGCCGATGATCAGGGCGACCGTGGAGACGATTTCGAAGTACAGCAGCGCGTAGCCGCCAGTCTTGCCGACCGACTTCATGCTCTGCATGCCGGCGATGCCGCTGACCACGGTGCAGAAGATGATCGGGGCGATGACCATCTTGATCAGTTTGACGAAGCCGTCCCCCAAGGGTTTGAGGGCGACGCCCGTCTCCGGATAGTAGTGGCCGAGCAGGATACCGATGGTGATGGCGACCAACACCTGGACATACAGGGATTTGTACAGCGGCTGACGTGTCGTCATGGCTAATTTTCCTCAAGTGTGCCGGTTCACCCTTCCCAGGGCGATGGGGCACCTGAATCGCTAACCCTCCTGCACCCGGAGGGATTTGTCGTTGTGTTCGAGCTGCCTGGGCAGGCCTCTGCGAGGATCAATAGCAAGGGTGGTGCCAAAATGCCCACGAAGGGTGCAAGTGCCGTATTTGCGAGGGATAAACGCCCAACGACGGGGCGAATTGCCTGAGGAAGGCTGGCGGATTTCCGCCCGGTGGCGGGATTTGTACAGGGGCATTGGCGGGAATCCGCCCATTGTGATTTGCCTATGCGGGCCCTTTCGCGGGCTTGCATAGGCTACAAAATCAATCCAGGTTGAAGGTGATCCTGAACGCCGCGCCCCCCAGAGGAGAATCCCCCAGGCTCAGCTCGGCGTCATAGCTGTCGACGATATCCTTGACCACTGCCAGCCCGATCCCCTGCCCCGGGTGCTGGCTGTCCAGCCGCTCCCCACGCTCCAGAATCCGCTCACGCTGGCCCGCCGGCACCCCCGGCCCGTCGTCCTCGATGCACAAGGTCAACTGCCCAGGCGCCTGCTCCAGGCTCACGCGCACCTGGCCCAGGCTCAGGCGGTAGGCGTTCTCCAGCAGGTTGCCCAGCAGCTCCAGCAACGCGCCCTGCTCCATCGGCACCTGCGCCGCATCGGGCAGTTGCAGCGTCACGTCCACCCGCTTGTCCCGGTACACCTTGGCCAAGGTGCTGCACAGGCTTTCGAGCAACGGCCGCAGCAACACGCTGTGGCGTACCAGGCCGCTCTTGCGCAGGCTGGCGCGTTGCAACTGGTAGTCGATCTGCTGGCTCATGCGCTCGATCTGGCTCTGCAGCACGCGCGCCTGCTCGCGCTCGCCGCTACGCTGCTGCAGGCTTTCGCCCACCCCCTGCAACACCGCCAGCGGTGTCTTCAGGCTGTGCGCCAGGTCATCGAGCGAATCACGGTAGCGCTGACGCTGCTCGCGCTCGCTGCGCAACAGGCGGTTCAGCGAACCGGTCAGGCGCAGCAACTCGCGTGGGTGTTCGCCGCTCAGGCCATCCCGCACTCCCGACTCCACGTCGTCCAGCTCGCGGCTGAGCCGGCGCAACGACCGCAAGCCCCAGGTCAAACCGGCCCACAGCAGCACCAGCAGCGCCAGCAAGGCCGCGCCAAAGCCCAGGTAGAGCTTTTCGCGCAGGCCATCAAGGGTGTGCTGGTACTCGCGCACAGGTTGCAAGGCAACGATGCTGTAGGCGGCGCTCTGGCCACCCAGCAGCTTGATCTCGACGTCGTACACAAAAAACTCTTCGCCATCGGCCTGGTGAATGCGGGCGAATTCGTTGCCGCGGCCGTCGTAGCGCGGGCGGTAGTTGATGTTCTGCGCGGCGGTTGCCCGCGACTGCCAGACCAGCTTGCCGTCGCGGTCGAAGATATAGCCGAGCAGGCCGGTGTACGGCAGGTTGTAGCGCTCGTCTGGCAGCAGCGTCGGCATCTGCAGTTGGCCGTGTTCGATACGCGCTGCGGAAATCAGCGTAGTCACATCCGAGGCCAGGCGTTGTTCGATCGACTCCTGCAGGGCCAGGCTGAAGGCCTTCTGCAAGGCCGGCAGCAACGCCAGCATGAACAGCAGCGCCAGCACCGCGGCCGCCAGCATCAGGCGCACCCGCAGCGAACGGATCATCGGCAGCGCTCGGTGAACAGGTAGCCCAGGCCGCGCACGGTGTCGATCGGTTTGAAGCCGTGCTCGCCCTCAAGCTTGCGCCGCAAGCGGCCGACCAGCACTTCGATGACATTGGGGTCGCGTTCCTCGTCACCTGGGTACAGCTGCTCCATCAGGCGGTCCTTGGCCACCACCTGCTGGTGATGGCGCATGAGGTATTCGAGGATGCGGTATTCGTAGGCGGTCAGGGCCAGGGGCTGCTCGTCCAGCGTCGCCTGCTTGCGGTTGAGGTCGAGCACCAGCGGGCCGGCGGCAATGGTCGACTGGGTGAAGCCGCTGGAGCGGCGCAGCAGGGCGTTCAGGCGTGCCTCGAGTTCTTCGAACTGGAACGGCTTGACCAGGTAGTCGTCGGCACCGGCGGCCAGGCCCTCGACCTTGTCCTGCCAGTTGCCGCGGGCGGTGAGGATGAGAATGGGGAAGGTCTTGTCCTGGCTGCGCAGGCGCGTGATCAGTTCCAGCCCGCTGATGCCGGGCAGGCCCAGGTCGATGATGGCCAGGTCGAAGTGGTATTGCCCGGCCTGGTACAGCGCCTCCTCGGCATCGGCGACCGCCTCGACCACATGGCCGCCTTCGCCCAGGCGGGTGTAGAGGTGATGGCGAAGCAGGGCTTCGTCCTCGACCACCAGCAGTTTCATGTGCAGCTCCTTGATATGTATTGCCTGTACCGGCCTCTTCGCGGGCACGCCCGCTCCCACAGGGATCGCACAGGCTCCAAGGCTCGTGCAGTACCTGTGGGAGCGGGCGCGCCCGCGAAAGGGCCGGTACAGGATAACCCGGCTCGCCCGTCAGAACTTGTAGCTTGCAGCCAGGTAGGTCTGCGCGCTGCTGGTCAGGCGCAGGGTGCCGTCCTTCGGCCCGCCGTGCGCACCCACTTCGGTGGCGGCATTGGTGCGCAGGTAACGGTAGCCCAGTTCCACAGAAGCCTTGTCGGTGATGTCCTGGATCACGCCGGCCTGCAGGCCATAGGCGTAACCGTAGTCGGTATCCCGGCTGGCCCCCGGCGAGTCCTGGGTCAGCTTGGTCACGCCCAGGCTGCCGCCGCCGAACAGCTTGGTGGTATCTCCCACCGGCAGGAACAGGTCGTAGCTGCCCAGCAGGTTTTCCTGGCGCAGCTTCAGGCCGCTGTGGTCGCCCGAGACATTGTCGTAAGTCATGTAGTAGCGGCCCTGGTCATTGATCTTGCCCACTCGCACGCCCCAGGTGTCGTCCTTGCCGATGATGCCGTCGGCGTTGAGGTGGTCGGTGTTGCGCTGCAGCAGGCCGGACTTGCGAACCTTGTCGCTGGTCTGGCCGTAGGTCAGGCTGGCGAAGTTGTCGTCAGCGGCCTGTGCGGTGGTGATGCCAGCGGCGCAGACGGCCATGGCGGCAAGCAGGGTGTTGAAGGTTTTCATGGCTGGATACTCCAGTTGAGTGCGCTGTTTCGGTCTGGAAGCTAGAGTAAGCAGGGCACCCTGAACCGCGACTGAACCCTGGCTGAACCCCGGCTGAACGAACCGTTTGAAGAACAAGGAGTAGTGACCATGCGCGCCCTGCTGGCCTTGACCCTGATGTGCAGCGCCGCCCTCGCCCAAGCGGCGGTACAAACCCGCGAGATCCCCTACCAGGACGCCGACGGCAATCGCCTGGTCGGCTACTACGCCTATGACGACGCCATCGAAGGCAAGCGCCCCGGCATTGTCGTGGTGCATGAATGGTGGGGGCTGAACGACTATGCCAAGCGCCGCGCCCGCGACCTGGCAGCACTGGGCTACAACGCCCTGGCTATCGACATGTATGGCGACGGCAAGCAAACCGAGCACCCTGCCGACGCCAAGGCATTCATGACAGCAGCGATGAAAGACCCCAAGGCCGCGGAGCGGCGCTTCGATGCCGGCCTCGAACTACTGAAACTGCAGCCGAACACCAACAAGCACCAGTTGGGGGCGGTCGGTTATTGCTTCGGCGGCAAGGTGGTACTGGATGCCGCACGCCGCGGCGAAAAGCTGGACGGCGTGGTGAGCTTCCATGGCGCACTGGCCACCCAGACCCCGGCCAGGCCTGGGGTGGTACGCGCGGAGATCCTGGTCGAGCACGGCGCGGCAGACAGCATGGTTACTCAGCAGCAGGTGGAGGCATTCAAGGCCGAGATGGATGCAGCCAAGGTCAACTATGAGTTTGTCAGTATCGAAGGGGCCAAGCATGGGTTTACCAACCCGGATGCAGACCGGCTGAGCCATGGCGAGCATGGCGGGCCGGATATCGGCTACAACAAGGCGGCGGATGAAAGATCGTGGGCGGATATGCAGGCGTTCTTCAAGAAGGTGTTCAAGTAAACAACGCGAGGGGCCGCTTTGCGGCCCAATCGCCGGCAAGCCAGCTCCCACAGGGGCCGCGCAGAGCTTGGGCCGTGCCCTGTACCTGTGGGCGCTGGCTTGCCGGCGATTGGGCTGCAAAGCAGCCCCTGCGATCCGATCTCCCACACCGTCGCCTCGGCTGGCACAATACCCCCCATGAACACACTCCCCGCCTGCTGCGCCCCGCTCCAGCACCACTGGCCCCTGCCCCGCCCCCTACCCGGCGCGGTGCTGGTCAGTTGCGCCTTCGACCCCGCCCGCCTGGCACCCGATGACTTCCAGCGCGCCGGTGTCGTGCCAGGCGACAGCCTGCAGCGCTCGGTGGCCAAGCGCCAGGCCGAGTACCTGGCTGGCCGGGTATGTGCCCGCGCCGCGCTGCAGCGCCTGGACGGCCGTGACTACGTGCCCGGTACCCACGAGGACCGTTCGCCCATCTGGCCCGCCGGCATCCACGGCTCGATCACCCACGGCAAAGGCTGGGCTGCCGCCGTGGTTGCTGCCGAGGGCAGTTGCCAGGGCCTGGGCCTGGATCAGGAAGCACTGCTGGATGACCAGCGTGCCGAGCGGCTGATGGGCGAAATCCTCACCCCCCCCGAACTCGAGCGCCTGGACCGCCGCCAGCTCGGCCTTGCCGTCACCCTGACCTTCTCGCTGAAGGAAAGCCTGTTCAAGACGCTCTACCCGCTGACCCGCCAGCGCTTCTACTTCGAGCACGCCGAAGTGCTGGACTGGTCCGCCGACGGCCTGGCCCGCCTGCGCCTGCTCACCGACCTGTCGCCGCAGTGGCGGCATGGCGCCGAACTGCAGGGCCAGTTCTGCCTGCAGGACGGCCACCTGCTCAGCCTGGTCAGCGTCTGACCGTCACAGCGGTGCCTGCTGCCGTGGCCAGTTCAGGCTGAAGCAGGCACCACCCAGCGCGGCGCTGCGCCCCACTGTGGCGCGCCCCGCGTGCCAGTAGATGATCCGCCGCACGATCGACAAGCCCAGGCCATGCCCGCCCGAAGCGCGGGTACGGCTGTCGTCGAGGCGGGTGAACGGTGTGAAGATACGGTCCCAGACGCCCTCGGGGATCCCCGGGCCGTCATCCTCCACATCGATGCGGCAGCGTTGCTGCCCCAACTGGTAGCTCAGGCGCACCTCGGCCTCGGCGTGACGCATGGCGTTGCCCACCAGGTTCTGCAGCGCCCGGTGCAGGTAGCGCGGTTCGGCTTCGACCCAGGCGCCTTCGCCATCGGCGCCCTGGCACTCACCGCGCACCACCCTTACCTCGGCACGCAACGGCGCAAGCTCTTCGATCACCCGGTCGAGCAAGGCATCCAGGTCTACCCGCTCGAACTTCAGCGCCGGTGCGCCCTGCTCCAGGCGGGCGTAGGTGAGCATCTCGTCGACCAATTTGTCGAGGTCCTGGATATCGCCGTCCATGCCCGCCAGGTGCTTGGCCCGGGCCTGCTCGGTGGTGGCACTTTCGATCATCTCCAGGCCAAAGCGCAGACGTGCCACTGGCGTGCGCAGCTCGTGGGAAACCGCCCGCACCAGTTCGCGTTGCATGGTCAGCGAGCGCTGCAGGTGCTCGGCCATGCCGTTGAAGGCCGCGGCCAGACGCCCCACCGAGTCGGCGCCGCCGGCCGGCACGCGGGTGTCCAGGCTGCCTTGGGCGATGCGCGTGGCGGCAATCTCCAGGCCCGACACGCGCCGCTCCAGTTGGCGTACCAGCAGGTAGACCACCAGGCCGATCAGGCACAGACCAAGAAAGGTTATCAGGATCAGCAACTGCGGCGGATAGGGGTTGAGCTGGTACAGCGGGCCGATTTCCAGCACCCAGGGCGAACCCGCCAGCCCGGCGAACACACGGATCGAGTCGCCATCCTTGCCCAGGGCCATGACCGTATCGCCCTCCTCGACCCGGCGCCGCTGGTCATCGTCCAGGCTCACCCGCTCGATGCGCTGCAGGGCCACGCCAAAGCCGAAGCCCTTTTCTTTCTTGATCTGTGCCAGGCGCTGCTGCTGTTCGGTCACCGGGTAGCGCACCAGTTCGTCGGCCAGCAGATAGAGGGTGGCCCGCGCCAGTTGCTCGCTGATCTGTTTGATCTGCGCCACAAGCATCAGGTCTTCCTGGCCGACCTTGCGTAGCACCTCGGCCGCATGCGGGCCGGTCTTCTCGACCACCACCAGGCCGCGGTACAGGCGCGCCCGCTGACCGCCATCGAGTGTGCGCGCGGTCATGGGCTGCAGCGCCAGTGGCACGCCGAGCAGGCGCTCCCAGATCAGCAGCGAGCGCTTGCGCTCGGTATCGTTCTGCAGCGCCAGGTTGTCGGCCATCAGGCTGAAGGTGCCCTGGGCCAGGCCTTCTCGGTGCTGGGCGACACGCACTTCGTTGACCAGGTGCAGGCTGAGTACACCGAGCAGGGCCACCAGCACCAACACGGCCAACATGCCGCCATAAATACGCAGGAAGATCGAATTGTTCATGGGGCCTCGCCGACGAACAGGTAGCCCTTGCTGCGAAGGGTCTTGATCAGCCTTGGCTGGAGCGGGTCGTCGCCGATCTTTGGGCGGATCTTGGAAATGCGTATGTCGATGGAGCGGTCCTGCCCGTCGTAGCCGACCCCACGTAGCGCGGTGAAGATCTGCTCGCGCGTCAGCACCCGGCCGGCGTTGCTGGCCAGCAGCCAGAGCAGGTCGAATTCGGCGCCGGTCAGCTCTATCAGCTGTTCGCCCAGGCGCGCCTCGCGCAGGCGATTGTCGATGCGCAGCGCGCCGAAGGCCAGGTCCTGGCGCTTGCTGTCCGGTGCTTCGCTGCGGCGCAGCAGTGCCTGGATACGCGCCAGGAGGAGCCGTGGGCGTACGGGTTTGCAGACATAGTCATCGGCCCCAAGGTCCAGGCCCTGGACCTGGTCGAGTTCATCGCTGCGGGCGGTCAGCATGAGGATCGGGCCGAGGTACTGGCTGCGCACCCGACGACAGATGCTCAGACCGTCCTCGCCGGGCAGCATCAGGTCGAGAATGACCAGGTCAGGCTGGCTGTCGACGATGCGCCGCGCGGCGCGAGCGCCATCGCCCTCGACGCTGATTTCGTAGCCGTTGGCCTGCAGATACTCGGCGGTGAGCTCGGCCAGGCGCTGGTCGTCTTCGACGATGAGGATGCGGGGTGCGGGGTGGTCCATGGCTTGTGCCTATGTTTGTTGTTTTTCTATGGCCTGTGCCGGCCTATTCGCGGGTGAACCCGCTCCCACAAGGACCGCACCGCTTTCGAACCCTGTGCAGTACCTGTGGGGCGTGCCCGCGAAGGGGCCGGTGCAGGCAACATACCCTTTAACCAAAAGGCAACATCTGCTTCGGATACTACGTCCCGCCCCCGGGCACTGCCAACCTGCCAGCAGCCCCTCGACTGAACCGTTTTTTGTGATAGGGTTCGCGCCCGAAAAATTCTGCCCCGGGGCAGCAAGACGCAGAAAAATACTGCAAACCACTTGGCACAAGGCCTACAGCGAATACCCACCATTCACTCACAAAGTACGCACAAGTTATCCACAGGCGCTCGCCTTGCAAAGCCCCCGATACCGCATTATCTTGTATCCCGATCGCAGCGAACCACTAGATATAGGGTTTCGTGCAAAATCACACACAAAAGTCAACCCGCAAAATCAGGCGATTTTTCGGGTGAACTTCAAGTGATTCCAGCAGCCAAACCGCTCCTGCGGAGGGCGACCGAGGCAAGCCCCTCCAGGGCCTTGTTCGGGTATGGGTGTTGCAGGCCAGGCCTGGCATCCATCAGCAACAGTTTTTGGGCCCGGCCCAGAACCTTTGACTTCGGCCAGGGAGCGGCGAGCCATTGCCCCTTATTCCTGAGTCTGTCCCGAAGTTGGTACGCCCGCGCGGGCGGATGCGCATGCATTGCCCATCCCCGCCAGGCCATCGAGCAAGTGGACGGAACGGTGGGCGCCCAAAAGGCGCCTGAACAATATAGAAACTGTGGAGACACCCACCCATGCAAACCGACACAACTCGCGAGAACCCGCAGGCCAAGGTGCCGCAGGCCGCCGATTCCAACCAGGATCTGGCCGCCACCGCTCCCGGCCAACTGCGCGTGATCAAGCGTAACGGCACTGTCGTCCCCTACACCGACGACAAGATCACCGTGGCCATCACCAAGGCGTTCCTCGCAGTTGAAGGCGGCACCGCCGCCGCTTCGTCGCGCATCCACGACACCGTCGCGCGCCTGACCGAGCAGGTCACCGCCACGTTCAAGCGTCGCATGCCATCGGGTGGCACCATCCACATCGAAGAAATCCAGGACCAGGTCGAACTGGCCCTGATGCGCGCCGGCGAGCAGAAGGTCGCCCGTGACTACGTGATCTACCGTGAGCAGCGCGCCAAGGAGCGTGCCACCCGCGTCAACACCGAGTCCGTGGTCGAGCCGCACCCGAGCATTCGCATCACCCTGGCCGACGGCAGCCTGGCGCCGCTCGACATGGCCCGCCTGAACACCATCATCAGCGAAGCCTGCGAAGGCCTGGCCGAAGTCGATGGCGACCTGATCCAGCGCGATACCCTGAAGAACCTGTACGACGGCGTGGCCATCAAGGACGTCAACACTGCCCTGGTGATGACCGCCCGTACCCTGGTGGAGCGCGAGCCGAACTACTCGTTCGTGACCGCCCGCCTGCTGATGGACACCCTGCGTGCCGAAGGCCTGGGCTTCCTGAACGTGGCCGAGAGCGCCACCCACCACGAAATGGCCGACCTGTACGCCAAGGCCCTGCCGGCCTATGTCGAGAAAGGCGTCGAGTTCGAGCTGCTGGACCCGGCCCTGAAAGGCTACGACCTGGAGCGCCTGGGCAAGGCCATCGACCACGAGCGTGACCAGCAATTCACCTACCTGGGCCTGCAGACTCTGTACGACCGCTACTTCATCCACAAGGATGGCGTGCGCTTCGAGCTGCCACAGGTGTTCTTCATGCGTGTGGCCATGGGCCTGGCGCTGGAAGAGAAAGACAAAGAAGCCCGTGCCATCGAGTTCTACAACCTGTTGTCGTCCTTCGACTACATGGCCTCGACCCCGACCCTGTTCAACGCCGGCACCCTGCGCCCGCAGCTGTCCAGCTGCTACCTGACCACCGTGCCGGACGACCTGTCGGGCATCTACCACGCGATCCACGACAACGCCATGCTGTCGAAATTCGCCGGTGGCCTGGGCAACGACTGGACCCCTGTGCGTGCACTGGGCTCCTACATCAAGGGCACCAACGGCAAATCCCAGGGCGTGGTTCCGTTCCTGAAAGTGGTCAACGACACCGCCGTTGCCGTCAACCAGGGTGGCAAGCGCAAGGGCGCCGTGTGTGCCTACCTGGAAACCTGGCACCTGGACATCGAAGAATTCATCGAGCTGCGCAAGAACACCGGTGATGACCGTCGTCGTACCCACGACATGAACACCGCCAACTGGATCCCTGACCTGTTCATGAAGCGTGTCTTCGATGACGGCAAGTGGACCCTGTTCTCGCCTTCGGAAGTGCCAGACCTGCACGACCTGACCGGCAAGGCCTTCGAAGAGCGCTACGAGTACTACGAAGCCCTGACCGAGTACAACAAGATCAAGGTGTTCAAGACCATCCAGGCCAAAGACCTGTGGCGCAAGATGCTGTCGATGCTGTTCGAGACCGGCCACCCGTGGCTGACCTTCAAGGACCCGTGCAACCTGCGTTCGCCGCAGCAGCACGTGGGCGTGGTCCACAGCTCGAACCTGTGCACCGAGATCACCCTGAACACCAACAAGGACGAGATCGCGGTCTGCAACCTGGGCTCGATCAACCTGCCGAACCACATCGTCGACGGCAAGCTGGACACCGCCAAGCTGCAACGCACCGTGAACACCGCCGTGCGCATGCTCGACAACGTGATCGACATCAACTACTACTCGGTGCCGCAAGCGCGTAACTCGAACTTCAAGCACCGCCCGGTCGGCCTGGGCATCATGGGCTTCCAGGATGCGCTGTACCTGCAGCACATTCCGTACGGCTCCGATGCTGCCGTCGAGTTCGCCGACAAGTCGATGGAAGCGGTCAGCTTCTACGCCATCCAGGCGTCCTGCGACCTGGCCGACGAGCGCGGTGCGTACGAGACCTTCCAGGGTTCGCTGTGGTCCAAGGGCATCCTGCCGCTGGATTCGCAACAGATCCTGATCGAGGCCCGTGGCGCCAAGTACATCGACGTCAACCTGGAAGAGTCCCTGGACTGGGCCCCGGTGCGCGAGCGCGTCAAGAAAGGTATTCGTAACTCGAACATCATGGCCATCGCGCCGACCGCGACCATCGCCAACATCACCGGCGTGTCGCAGTCCATCGAGCCGACCTACCAGAACCTGTACGTGAAATCGAACCTGTCGGGCGAGTTCACCGTGATCAACCCGTACCTGGTCCGCGACCTGAAGGCCCGTGGCCTGTGGGACTCGGTAATGATCAACGACCTGAAGTACTACGACGGTTCGGTGCAGCAGATCGAGCGTATCCCGCAAGAGCTGAAGGACCTGTACGCCACCGCGTTCGAAGTCGAGACCAAGTGGATCGTCGATGCCGCCTCGCGTCGCCAGAAGTGGATCGACCAGGCCCAGTCGCTGAACCTGTACATCGCCGGCGCCTCGGGCAAGAAGCTGGACGTGACCTACCGCATGGCCTGGTACCGTGGCCTGAAGACCACCTACTACCTCCGTGCCCTGGCCGCGACCAGCACCGAGAAGTCGACCATCAACACCGGCAAGCTCAACGCCGTTTCCAGCGGTGGCGACAGCGCCCCGGTCCAGGCAGCCGGCCCTGCGCCAGTGCCGAAGGCCTGCGCGATCGACGAGCCTGACTGCGAAGCCTGCCAGTAAGGCCAGGCCGAGGCTTCCTGCGGGAAGCCTCAACGCGTTTTCCGCACCACTGCGGACCCTGTGGGAGCGGGTTCACCCGCGATGAGGCCGGCACTCCCGCCGCCTCTCCACAGCCAGACACAACAAGCCGTGGCTGCAAAGCCGCGGCCAGCCCTTTTCGGGCACCTCAGATTTGCGTGCACCGCACCGCAACCAAGATCCACCGGCCATACTTGATAGATGGCCCTCAAGCAGGAGCATCTCACCATGCTGAGTTGGGACGAATTCGATAAAGAAGACGGCGAAGTAGCCGCCAAAGGCAACACCCCTGCGCAGGCCGCTGCCGCCGCCACCCTCGACAAGCTCGACAGCGCCGGTGGTGCCGCCGCCCTGGAAGCCCGTGCCGCCACCGCCGACGACTCCGACGCCGTCAAGCGCGCCAAGGCTGCCCTGAACGACCTCGACATCGCCGAAGGCCTGGCCGAGCTGGAAGGCTCCAGCGCCCGCGTGCGTGTTGACGAAAAGCGCATGATCAACTGCCGCGCCGACCTCAACCAGCTGGTACCGTTCAAGTACGACTGGGCCTGGCAGAAGTACCTGGACGGCTGCGCCAACCACTGGATGCCGCAAGAGGTCAACATGACCGCCGACATCGCCCTGTGGAAGAGCATGGACGGCCTGACCGAAGACGAGCGTCGCATCGTCATGCGCAACCTCGGCTTCTTCTCCACTGCCGACTCGCTGGTAGCCAACAACCTGGCCCTGGCCGTGTACCGCCTGATCACCAACCCGGAGTGCCGCCAGTACATCCTGCGCCAGGCCTTCGAAGAGGCGATCCACACCCACGCCTACCAGTACTGCATCGAGTCGCTGGGCATGGATGAAGGCGAGATCTTCAACATGTACCACGAGATCCCGTCGGTAGCGAAGAAAGCCGCCTGGGGCCTGAAGTACACCCGCGCCATCTCCGATCCGGAATTCAACACCGGCACCGTCGAAACCGACAAAGAGCTGCTGCGCAACCTGATCGCCTACTACTGCGTGCTGGAAGGCATCTTCTTCTACTGCGGCTTCACCCAGATCCTGTCCATGGGCCGCCGCAACAAGATGACCGGCGTGGCCGAGCAGTTCCAGTACATCCTGCGTGACGAGTCGATGCACCTGAACTTCGGTATCGACGTGATCAACCAGATCAAGATCGAGAACCCGCACCTGTGGGACGCGGCGATGAAGGAAGAAGCGACCCAGATGATCCTGCAAGGGACCCAGCTGGAGATCGAATACGCCCGTGACACCATGCCTCGCGGCGTGCTGGGCATGAACGCAGCGATGATGGAAGACTACCTCAAGTTCATCGCCAACCGTCGCCTGACCCAGATTGGCCTGAAGGAAGAGTACCCAGGGACCACCAACCCGTTCCCTTGGATGAGCGAGATCATGGACTTGAAGAAAGAGAAGAACTTCTTCGAGACCCGCGTGATCGAGTATCAGACTGGTGGGGCGTTGAGCTGGGATTGATAGTCCGGGCGAAGCATAGAGAAGGCTGCCGATTGGCAGCCTTTTTTATTGGCAGGAAAAAAGCCGAAGAGGAAGCTTCCTACAAGGTTCTCATTGTGACTTTTGTATCGTCGCGATAACGTCTGTTGGCGCTTAAGAACGCTCACGCAGCGGTATTCCGTTCCCGTTAGCAGCGGCTCTCCACATCAGGATGGCCAAGATGAACAGTTTCAATACACCTACCCTATTCACCCGCCGCAACCGCCCCCTCCACACCCTCTGGCTCGAATCCCAAGCCTGGTTCTGCGCCCACGAACTCGGCCGGCTGAGCGGGCACTTCTTCGACGAACACTGCATGCGCAAGCTCGACCCGGATCAGTACCGCTCCGTGCAGTTGCTGCGCTATGGCAAGTACCAGGAAACCACGATGGTCAGCGAGTCCGGGGCGTATACCTTGTTGGCGCATCACCATGTGCCGGAGAACCGGCATCTGCGTTGGTGGCTGACGCATGAGGTGGTGGCGGTGTTGCGTGATCGGCAGGAAGACGGGGTGGAAGATGTCCCGCGACTGGGGCAGATGTGCTGGCCTGGGGGACAGAGCGCGACGTTGTTGTATTGGCAGAGTGAGCCTTGAGTGAGGATGCGGGATATGCCGGTGGTGCTGGCTGGGGAAGTGCAACAGCTGCCGCCAGTAGAGCAGCCGAAGTTGAGTTGGCGGGAGTGTGCGCAGCGGGCGCTGCGATTGCATGGGGTTTAAGCGGCGGGTTTGCCTGGGCGGGCCTCTTCGCGGGTGAACCGCTCCCACAGGTACTGCGGTGGCTTCAGGTTAATGCTGTACCTGTGGGAGCGGCCGTGGCCGCGAACACCGGCACAGCCGGTGCCATCCACCGCGTCGCATTCTTCGCGGGCACGCCCGCTCCCACAGGTACAGCGCTAGCTTATGGGCTGCGCTGTACCCTGAGATACCTTGGAACCGCCAGATCCCTGAAGTCTATTCAAGCCGCTCGGCAGCCTTCTTGTATGCCTGGTCCCGTTCGCGACGATCAACAGCGACGACAAAAACCACGATCTCTTGGTCAATGACCTGATAGACCAGTCGATACCCGCTGCTGCGCAGCTTTATCTTGTAGCAGTCAGGCAGCGAGTGAAGGCGATTTGCCTCGATTCGAGGGTTCAGCAGAACTTCCGCCAGTTTCTTCTTGAACTGCTGACGCACCGTATCGCCCAGCTTCTTCCACTCTTTCAATGCACGTGAATCGAAGTCGAGGCTATAGGTCATCCAACTGGACCCTCACGCGCTGCGGGGAAGCAAGCCGCTCTTTCACAGTCGCAATGAGATCTTCATCGTCCTCAGTCATCAGGACAGGGCGGAAGGGCAGCTTGCCTCGCTCTGCAACATATTGCAGAGCCTGGCGCATGAGTTCGGAGGGGGTAACGCCGAGGCGCTCAAGCTCTTTGTATGCGCGGGCTTTGAGTTCGTCGTCGACACGTATGTTGATGGATGCCATGGGTCGGCCCTAAGGTAAAGACGTTTGTCATTACAATGCACGCGTCATTTCGATTTCGCAATGGCAGTTTGTCTGGGGCTAAGCAGTGCGACATGAACTGCTGGGGTGCGGCGCAGCCCTTTCGCGGCACAAGGCCGCTCCCACGGGGGATCGCGTAGCTCGGGAGATTTCAGAATGGCAGTGGTCGAGCAGGCTCGACCGCCTTGGGCGGCCGAATACGAATTGAGAGGCCTCGCCCACGCCGACAAGGGGGTGCGGCACCACAAGGTGCCGGGACTGGACATGCCAGTCTACGTGGTCGAGGGCGAGGCCAGTTCTGAAGATAGCTCAGGGTAGAGGTACCGTCCACGACTTCAATCCAGCTGCTGGGCTCGCAAATCCTGCGCCAGCATGTCGATGAAGGCCCTGACCTTGGCCGAACCGTACTTGCTCTCCCGGTGCAGTATATGGATTGGCCACGGCGCCTCTTCGTATTCGGCAAGGATCACCTGCAACTGCCCACTGGCCACCTCATCCGCGACCTGATACGACAGCAGGCGGGCAATTCCCAACCCGCCGCTGGCGGCAGCGATTGCCCCGTCATTGCTGGTCACCGTCAAGCGAGGCTTCATGCGCACCAACGTTGGTTCATCGGTTACTCCGAAACGCCAGCCGGCTCGCGGCGACAGGTTGGTGGTGCCGATCACCGCATGCTCCGCCAGGTCGGACGGGTGCTTCGGCACGCCATGGCGCGCCAGATATTCGGGAGAGGCGCACAGCATGCGCCGGACCCTGCCCACCCGCAGTGCTTTGAGCCCGGAGTCGGGCAAGGGGCCGATACGAACGGCCACGTCCATGCCCTCTTCGACCATGTTGACGATGCGGTCGAGGAAGTAGGCGGAAACGTCGACCTCGGGGTACTGCTGCAGGTAGTGGACGATGCACGGCATGACGAACTTCTTGCCGAACAGGATGGGCGCGGTGACGGCAAGGTCCCCCTTGGGGGTTGAGTTGATGCCGGCGGCGGCTTCGTTGGCCTCGTGGATGCTGGCGAGGATATGGCGGGTGTCTTCCAGATAGCGGCCACCGGCTTCGGTCAGGCGTACGCTGCGGGTGGTGCGCAGCAGCAGTTTGACCCCCAGCTGATCCTCCAGGGCGCTAACGGCGCGGGTGACTGCGGCAGGGGAGATGTCCAGACGGCGGGCAGCGGCGGCGAAGCTTTCCAGCTCGCCTACGGCGACGAACACCTTCATCAGGTGGATCTGGTCCATGCGGGCTCCTGGGGCTATGAAGTGCCGGGATTATCTTTCATCCGAGCGTTTTGTGTTGCCTCTGTCCCGTACGCGGTCCCTTGTAGGAGCGGCCTTGTGTCGCGAAAGGGCTGCACAGCAGCCCCAGCAATTGATGCTTCACTACTGAAATCCTGGGGCCCCGCTGCGGCCCTTTCGCGACACAAGGCCGCTCCTACAGGGGACCGCGCACGATCAGATATCCAGCACCAACGCCTGCCCCCCCTCCTCGACCCGCGCCGGCACGGCACAACAGATCAGCACCGACCCCGCCTCCGGCAGCTCGGCCGGCGGGTTCGGGTAATGCACCTGACCACTGACCAACCGTGTCTTGCAGGTACCACACGACCCACCTCGGCAACTGAACTCCGGCGACAATCCGCGAGCCTCGGCCAGCTCCAGCAGCGTCCCGCTACCGGGCGCCCAGCGCGCCTCCTTGGCCGAAGCCGCAAAGTACACCGGCACCGGCTCGCTGGCCGCGGGCGGCTGTTGCAGGGTGGGCTGGTCATCGTCGGTGTGCCGCCGGAGCGTTGACGGGCCAAAGGCTTCGGCATGAATCCGCGCATCCGGCACATGCAGCCCGCGCAGCCCTTCATACAGGTCCTGGGTAAAACTGCCTGGGCCGCACAGGTAGAAATCGTAGTCGTCCAGCGCCAGCGTCGCCTTGACCTGCTCGATACCCAGCCGACCGGCAAACTCGTAATCACGCCCCGCCAGCGCATGCTCTTCCGGCTGGCTCAGGGCGCGGTAAACGTGCAGCAGGCCGCCGGCCTGTTGCCGCAAACTTGCCAGCTCCTCACGGAACGGCAGGTCGGCCAGGCTGCGCGCACCATGGAACAGATGAATGCGCCGTGCCTGCCCCTTGCTCAACTGCTCGCGCAGCATGGCCAGTAACGGCGTGATACCCACACCCGCGCCGATCAGCACCAGCGGCCGCGTACTCTGCTGGTCCAGCGTGAAGCTGCCCATCGGCGAGCGCACGTTCAGCACATCGCCTGCCACGACGTGCTCATGCAGGTGCCGCGAGGCCGGGCCCTGGGCTTTGACGCTGATGCGCAGGTAACCGTCGGAAGGCGCGCTGGACAGGCTGTAGGTGCGGATCAGCGCCGCCTCACCGTCGAGCTGGACTTGCACCGGAACATGCTGCCCGGGCGCAAAGGCCATCGCACTGCCAGCAGGAGGCTCAAGGTAGAACGAGCGGATATCACGGCTTTCCTGCTCCACCCGCAGCACACGCCAGGCCTGCCATTGGCGCTGCCGCTGGCGTTGCTGCAGGCGTATGTCGGCCTCGGCCCAGGTGCCGGTCATCAGGCTAGTCGGGGCGTACTCCTTGAAGGCCCAACGCAGGGAAACGGCAGCCGGGCGCCGCACCACCTGCTCGACCTCCAGCGTCCACAAGCGCTCGGCGCCTTCGAACGCCTGGATGGCGGGGCTGTCCAGCAGCAACTCGGCATGCCCGTATAGCTGCAACACGTTGCCGTTGCTGAAATCGATGAATAGCAACCCTGCTTGCGGGTTCACCAGCAGGTTGCCCAAGGTGTTGAAGTGCAGGTTGCCAGCATAGTCGGGGATGGTGAGGCGGTTGCCTTCGACCTTGATGAACCCGGGCCGCCCGCCACGGTGGGAGACATCCACCGAACGCTGGCCGTTGACATGCTCGACATAGCTGGCGACAAAGAAGGTGTCGGCTGCCTGGATCACGCTGACAGCCGAGGCATCGAGTGTCGTCGCATCGACACGCCCTTGGGCGGGTTCCGCGACACGGGTGTAGTCACGCAGCTGGATGTACTGCGGGCAGTTGCCGAACGACTGCTCCACAGTCACCTGCAGTTGCCCGTCGCCGGCCTGGTGGATCTGGCCGTTGAGGCGGTTGCGCCGGCGGGTGTGCAGTTCGATCCCCAACAGGCCGACCGCCTGCCCGGCAGCCAGCCCCGGGGTGGCGGGATCGTCTGCTGGCAGTTGAGTGTCGATCGTCAGCTGGCGCGGGTCCGGCGAGCTGACGAAACCTTCCGGCCCTTCCAGCAGCGTTGCCCAGGGCCGCCCCAGTGCGTCCACGCTGGCGGCGACCATGAACGGCAACTGGTGATAGAAAATACGATGCTGGTCGGGCATGTAGTCACGAATGACCTTCTGCCCGAACGCCTCCATGCGCTCCGCGACACCGGCTTTTTCCTGCAGGGTCTTCTCCCCCGCATGCCAGGGCGAGGAGTGGTGGTCCGGGTTCTGTTGCATGGCGGCGTTCCTCGCAGTGGCGGGATATCAGGCGCTGGTCTGCAGGCCGATCACGGTGCGTGGCATGGGCACGAAGCGCGGCAGCGCCTCGATCCGCGCCAGCCAGCTGCGTACGTTGGCATAGGGCTCCAGCGACACATTGCCCTCCGGTGCGTGGGCGATGTAGGAGTAGTTGGCGATATCGGCGATGGTGGGTGTGCTACCGGCCAGGAAGGGCGTTTTGGCCAGCTCGGCGTCGATCACCTTCAGCAGGGTATGGGCGCGGGTAATCACTTCGTCGGTGTTGAACGAGGCTCCGAACACCGTGACCAGACGCGCGGCAGCAGGGCCGAAGGCCAACGGGCCGGCAGCGACCGACAGCCAGCGCTGGACGCGGGCGGCGGCAGCGGGCTCCTCGGGGAGCCAAGTGCCGTTGTCGTACTTCTTGGCCAGGTACACCAGGATGGCATTGGAGTCGGCGATCACCGTGCCGTTGTCGTCTATGACCGGGACCTGGCCGAACGGGTTGAGGGCCAGGAAGTCCGGCTGCTTGTGCGCGCCTTTGGCCAGGTCGACGAACACCAGCTCGGTGGGCAGGTTCAGCAGCGAAAGCATCAGCTCGATGCGATGGGCGTGGCCGGACTTGGGGAAGTTGTAAAGCTTGATCGGGTTCGACATTGGCTTGGCTCCTGATCAGCACCGGGGTGGGCTGGTGGAGCACATGCTGCACCGGTTCGGCTGGCAGCAGAATCCGTGTGGCGGGGAAACCATAATTTCGCGGAGCGGAATAATGCACTCAGGCTTCTGGCCTCCTCGCGGGCAAGCCCGCTCCAAAAGCACTACACCCTCCCGTGGGAACGGCTTTAGCCGCGAAGAATCCAACGCGGTGCCTGGCACCGGCTGCGCCGGTGTTCGCGGCTAAAGCCGCTCCCACAGGTCCCTGCTAAATCAGAGAAATCAGCCCAATCGCTGCTGCCGTTGGTAGAGGTAAAGAACATGCACAGCATCTACCACCAACGGCACAGTGGCTTGGTGTTCTTCGAGGCTCATCTTGTCCAGGACGGAAAAATTTTCCTCCGAACCGTGCAAGGCAATAGCGTCGAGATATTTTTGAAGATGGGCAGGTAATTCTGTCCATCGTCCCAAACGAACACCCCGCATGTACCCGAAGCACCACTCTTCAAGCACTACAATTTCGCCCTGCGCAGTATCTCTGACCTCAAAGAACAGATTCAGCTCATCCGTGGCTTCGCTGAGCATGATCGCGACGGTATTGTAAAACTTGATGATCAAATCCGTGTAGCGCTGAGCCTGGGCCTTGCTTTTGAACCGAGGCAATTTGCCGCCAGAAACCTCCGGCAGCCACTCACTTGGTGGCAGCATATGCGGCGAGCTGCATAGGGCATTCACAAAGCCATCGAGTTCACTGACATCAAGTATCGCGTCATCATTGCCATACTTGAAAAGCAGCTCTCCCAGCTCGTCCAACTCCTGGTCGGTGATGGGGTTACTCATAGAGGTCAATCCTGCAGCCGGTGGTAACGGTAAAGCCTGCGTGCTGCCTCGGTCACCTGAGGCACGCAGGACTGGATATCCGCTTCGCTCATCTGGTCCAGCAACTCGAAGTTGTCCTCCAGCCCATGCAGCGAAATGGCCTTGAGCAGTTGGTCCTGCTCCGGCGGCAGCTCGGCCCAGCCAGCGACCTGGGTGCCGCGCATATAGCCGAAGCACCATTCCTCCATCACGACCACCGTGCCTGCCTCGCCTTCACTTTCCTCGAACAGCGGTTCGAAGTGATCGACGTCGTCCCCCAACTCCTCCGCCACCTGGCTGGCATAGCGCAGCATCAATGCCGTATACGCCTCTTCATGCGCCGGCTTCTTGAATTTCGGCACCTTGCCACCAGCCACCGCGGGCAGCCACTGTTCCGGGGTGACAGTGGTCGGTGAGCTGGCCAGTGCAGTGAAAAAGCCATTGAGCTCGGCCAGGTTGAGTACCGAGTAGTCATTGCCGTAGGTGATCAGCAGGTCTTCGAGGCGGTCGAGTTCTTTTTCGCTGAGTGCGGGGAGCATGGGTGAACATCCTGGGAAGCAAAAGTGTGTGCACCCTAGCACAGCAACGCCCGAAGGGCTGCCCGCGCTTACAGCTTTGCGGGCAGATTGCTTAACGTGGCAACCAGCCATGCAGCAGTTGCTGCCTGCCAGTTCCGATCAACAGCCATAGCAGAATGCGACACTTGCGCGGACACAGCTGCCCCGCCATATGTACCCCCTTGCTCTGCAGATCGATCTCGGCACCGGCAAAACCGTAAGAGGCCGTGGCTGTTGGGCCACTGCCTGTGCGGGTAGCAACAATCACTGGCAAGGTAGGCGCGAGATGGCCAAGCACTTCGGACCAGCTACCGGAAACGTGGCCGGCACCAAAACCGGCGATGACCAGCCCCTCGTAGCCCAGTGCCGCTGTAGCCTTCAACAACGCCGTATCTGCGTCCAGGCACGCTTCCAACATTGCAACCCGGTGCTCGGTGCGATGCGGTAACGGCAGCACATCTCGTGGGCCAGGTGGCTGACGATATACCACGGCACCTTCCACAACATCGCCCAGCGCTCCGCACCCGGGCGATTCGAATGCAGCCATCGCGAGGCTTGCCGTCTTGCGAACCCTTGCAGCACAGTGGACCTGATCATTCATCAGTACCAGAACGCCGCGCCCACGGCTGCCCGGCGCCAGTGCAACCTGCGCCGCAGCCAGCAGGTTGGCCGGGCCGTCGTTGCCCGGCTGGCTGGCCGCGCGCATGGCACCGGTCATTACCAATGGCGCATCGAACGGCCAGAGCAGATCGAGGAAATACGCCGTTTCCTCGAGGCTGTCGGTGCCTTGGGTCAGTATCACCGCGTGTGCTCCGCGAGCCACCTCGCCCCGGGCCCAGGCCAGCACCTCGAGCATCGCCGCAAAGCCCAGCGAGGCACTGGGGAGCAGACCCAAAGTGGCAGCTTCAAGCTGGGCCATCTCACGCAGTTGCGGCAACTCGGCCAGTTGTTCATCGCAGTCAAGCTTGGGCATCACCCCCCATTCGCTCGCACTTGCCCGCATGCTCACCGTCCCTCCAAGGCTGGCAATCGACAACTTGGGCAGGTTTGCATGCGCTTTCATACGCCACCTCCAGCAAGCAGCCCGACCAGCGGAACGATCGCCAGTGTGCTGATGGCCATCGACACTACATTGCCGATGTAACCATGCATGTAGGCCGGCAAGCGCTGACTGATGGCCACTGCCAACGGTGGCGCTACCAGCGCGCCCAGCACTGCACTGGCTACGACCACTTGCCAGCCTCCACCGTGGGTGAGCACAGCGGCAGGTACGATAGAGACGATGGGAATGTAAGTGGGGTACCAGCCTCGCGCCTGCCATTTGCGACGCCAGAACACGACTCCCACCAGTGTGCCAGCGCCTGCCCGGCAACCAGCGGTATCAGCAGCAGCGAACCGTAGACTGGCGCAGCGGGGGCCAGCATGTATGCCAGGAACACCCCCAACAGCAGCCCGAGGCTGGCCAGTTCATTACCGAAGAATGGCGCTTCGCTGAAATCGGCCAGTACACGCCGCAAGGTCCAGGCCACACCGTAGTCGGGCTGGGCCGCATCGGATTCAGGTGCGGCGGTCGGGTGGCTTGGCCGTACCCATGATGGAAAGCGCCAGCACAGCATGAACGCAATCACGCTTGCCAGCGCCATGCCACTTACGTTGCCGACTACCACCGGCAACTGCAGGGGATAGCACAGGTAGTTGACCATCAACAGGCTGGCTGGTGTTACCAACAGCGCTCCCAGCAGTGCGCCGGTGATGGTCACCTGCCAACCCGCACCAAACAACAGCACCATGGCTGCTGGCAAGGATACGAAAGCAACGAAGGTTGGTTGCCAGGTGCCACTGGCCAAGGTCCATCCCCACAACGCGTGACTGAGCAACAAGCCCAGCAGTGAACTGGTGAACACCCACGGCCATAGTCCGCTGCCGTAGCAGATGGCAAAGCCGTGCCAGCGATACCCATGCACATGGGCCCAATGCGCCAGGCAAGCTCCCAGTAGCAAGCCCAGGGCGGGCAACTCGTGCTTATAGAAGGCCACTTCGCTGATATCACCAACTATCCAACGCAAGCGGCTTAGCGGCTGATCAAGCGTCGCTGCCAATTGCGTGTAGTCCGGCCATTGGCCCTGTACGAGGCTGGCGGCCAGCAGCACCAGCAGGCAGGCAAGGATCAACACCGACGAACGCTGCCGGTTGGGGAAGAGTTGCGTTTTCATGTGCAACTCCTCAGCGGGGCATAGGTGCATGAAGGCGATAGCCAAGCGTCGCATCGTAAAGATCGGTGCGCCTGTCCCGCGGCAAGTCGTTGAGGCTGTTCCAGATCGGCGCCGAGCGGGCGCTGCTGAGGTCGACATCAGCGTAGAGAATGCCCTCCTCCTCTGCACTGGCCACCTCGCCAATAGGCCAGCCATTGGTACCGGCAATCAGTGAACAGCCCAGGAAGCGACCACCCCGCTCGCTACCTATACGATTGGCGGCAGCGATATAGACGTTGTTGGCGTGTGCCGCCGTCATGGTCAGGTAGGACGCCATGCAGCGCCCTGATTCATCGAACAGCGGTGGCGGCGTCCATACCCAGTTGTTCAGGCTGCAGATGATGTCGGCGCCTTGCGCAGCCATCAGCCGCGGCACTTCCGGGAACCAGATATCCCAGCAGATCAGCAGGCCGATACGGCCGATCGGTGTCTCGAACACTGGGAAGCCCAGGTCGCCAGGGGTGAACCAGAGCTTTTCCTGGTTCCACAGGTGCGCCTTGCGGTAATGCCCGAGCAAGCCTTGCGGACCGAACAGTGCGGCACTGTCGAAAAGTTTCAGTCCCTCGCGTTCGGCAAAACCCGCAGCCAGATATACCTGGTACTCCTTGGCGAAATCCGCCCAGGCTTTCAGGCTGCGCCCCTCCTCCAGCGTTTCGGCATGGGCATAGGCCTCTGCACGCGTGTGGAAGGTGTAGCCGGTGTTGGCCAGCTCGGGTAGCACGATCAGGTTGGCGCCTTCACGCGCCGCGCACCGGGCCAATGCCAGGCCCTTGCTCAGGTTGCCATCGCAATGCTCCAGCCCGACCTGAGGGTCGTACTGGATGACAGCGATACGTACGGGGCTAACGGGCGTGCAGTGTTCAGACATGGCGGCTTCCTTTTATGGTTGTTTTGGAAGGGCGCCAGTAAAGCGGGGTTGGGCGGGGGAGTGACAGTCGGGGAGTTCCTATGGGATCGAAGGACAAGAGAAGTGTTCCAGTAGGAAATTCCCCACAAAAACTCCCGGATGCAGCTATTTCCCAGCTTGATAATGTGGGTAGTGGTTCAGGGTAAAGCCACCATTGAACGATGCCGATGTTCTGTTGCATAGGTTGATGACCACATCAAGCGCCGTGCGTAAACACGGCTCGGTCCAGCCGGCGTCAACAGAGAAGGACTCTCCAGCCAGATACAACCCTGAACTGGCACTCAGATCACGGTTGTACTTCATCAGGCTCACTGCATCGTAATAGGTCCCAGCCCGATACAACTTTGCGCAGCCAAGCGCGTTTCGATCAGTCATCCAACGCTGTATGCGAATGTTTCGGGTATCGATATAAGGCGATATGGGTTCAGCCACGTTGCTCCCCCATTTCAAAAGGGGTTACAGGTTGCTTGTGATTTCCTGCGTTATTCACCAGCGTAAGGTGACGCCCACCCACACGTCGGGACTGCTCGATCAAGGTGATACGGGTAAAGCCGCAACGTAGCAATTCTCGGGCTGCAGTTAGCCCGGTAACACCAGCACCGACAATACATATCCGGTGATCCGGCTGAGTGGCGTATGCAACTCCGCCCTCTTGTTCGAGTAGACGGCGATAATCAAAGCAAAGATCAGGAGGGGTTAGGGTAACGCGCAGCCCACGGCTTTACGGACAGGGATGGCTCGATAGCCAGATCAGCAGGATGGTTGTGTGTTGAGCCGATGGTCATGGTCTCGTGTTCTCAATGAGTTGGGAACATGAGAATGATCAATCAAGAGATGCGTGAGGAGGTTGTTAATTAGCACCAACTGGCCACCACAGGATCGGGAGATATCTGTGGTGGCCGGGTTGATGTCAATAAAGCCGTTACACCTTAAACCGCCAGCGCGCGCTCACGCAGCTCGCTGTTGAGGATGCGGTCGTTCTCGCTGTAATCGACCGGGCAGTCGATCACGTGCACGCCCGGGGTCTTGATACAGTGCTCCAGCAGCGGCAGCAGGCCTTCGGCGCTTTCCACGTGGTGGCCGTTGGCACCGTAGGCTTCGGCGTACTTGACGAAGTCCGGGTTGCCGTAGTCCAGGCCGAAATCGGTGAAGCCCATGTTGGCCTGCTTCCAGCGGATCATGCCGTAGCCGTCGTCACGCAGGATCACCACGGTGATATGCATGCCCAGGCGTACCGCAGTTTCCAGCTCCTGGCTGTTCATCATGAAGCCGCCATCGCCGCAAACCGAAATAACCGGGCGGTCCGGGTGCACCAGGTGCGCGGCCATGGCCGATGGCAGGCCGGCTCCCATGGTCGCCAGGGCATTGTCCAGCAGTACGGTGTTCGGCTTGTGCGCCTTGTAGTTGCGGGCGAACCAGATCTTGTAGATGCCGTTGTCCAGGGCAACGATGCCTTCGGACGGCAGCACGCGACGGATGTCGGCGACCATGCGCTGCGGGTAGACCGGGAAGCGGTTGTCGTCGGCACCTTCGGCGATCTGTGCCTCGTTGGCTTCACGGATGGCCATCAGGCGGGTGAAGTCCCAGTGTGTGGTGTCGGTCAGCGCTTCGCTGATCTGCCATACGGCATTGGCGATATCGCCGATCACTTCAACCTGCGGGAAGTACACGGCATCGACTTCGGCGGAGCGGAAGTTGATGTGGATGACCTCGGTGCCGCCACGGACCATGAAGAACGGCGGCTTCTCGATCACGTCGTGGCCGATGTTGACGATCAGGTCGGCGGCTTCGACGGCGCGGTGCACGAAGTCACCCGACGACAGTGCGGCGTTGCCCAGGAAGCGCGGGTGGCGCTCGTCGACCACACCTTTGCCCATCTGGGTGGTGATGAACGGGATGCCGGTCTTGTCGATCAGCTGCTTGAGGACCTTGGCGGTCATCTTGCGGTTGGCACCGGCGCCGATCACCAGGATCGGGTTGCGAGCTTTCTGCAGTTTTTCCACGGCGGCTTCGATGGCCTTGTGCTCGGCCAGCGGGCGGCGGCTCAGGCTAGGCGGGATCGGCAGGCTTTCGGTCTGCTCGGCAGCGATGTCTTCCGGCAGCTCCAGGTGCACGGCACCCGGCTTCTCTTCTTCGGCCAGGCGGAAGGCTTCGCGCATACGGGCCGGTATGTTGTCGGCGGAGGCGAACTGGTGGGTGTACTTGGTGATGGGGTCCATCATGCCGCACACGTCGATGATCTGGAAGCGGCCCTGCTTGGACTTCTTGATCGGCTTCTGGCCGGTGATCATCATCATCGGCATGCCGCCCAGGTAGGCGTAGGCGCTGGCGGTGACCAGGTTGGTGGCGCCAGGGCCGAGGGTCGACAGGCTGACGCCGGTCTTGCCGGTCAGGCGACCATAGGTGGCAGCCATGAAGCCTGCGGACTGCTCGTGGCGAGTCAGTACCAGCTTGATCTTCGACTTGCGCAGGGATTCCAGCAGGTCGAGGTTTTCTTCACCGGGAATACCGAATACATACTCGACACCTTCGTTTTCCAGGCATTGCACAACGACATCGGCGGCCTTGGCCATCTTGCTTGCTACCTCAAGTGATGGGACGGTGGAAGTCCGGAAATGCGCAGCACGGTACGCTGGCATCGCTCAGCCCGGGGCCAGGAGTGCCCCGAACCAAAGTCTTGACGTAGGGTGGACGCGGGAAAGTCACGTGAATGTGACGGGAATATTTTCGCAGCCTGGGTATTTTGCGGTCGGGGTGGGAGCAGGCGTGTCGAGGCGTCGAACCGCCGCGAAGCGGGCGACGTGGTGGATGGCACCGGCTATGCCGGTGTTCGCGGGTGAACCCGCTCCCACAGGGACTGCGTATGCCCGGGAATTTTTGCGCCAGAAAGACAAAACCCCTACCTGCATGCGCAGATAGGGGTTTTGCGAAATGAATCTTGACGATGACCTACTCTCACATGGGGAAACCCCACACTACCATCGGCGATGCATCGTTTCACTGCTGAGTTCGGGATGGGATCAGGTGGTTCCAATGC
>NZ_JBKGFP010000136.1:0-27979 GCF_046557535.1 Pseudomonas sp. S1(2024) | reverse complement strand
GGCAAGCCAGCTTGTGTCTTCAAGGTCTCTTAAACTCGAAAGGGTGAGAGCAGTGGATGGCAGACTGAAAGCCAGATGTGCTCTAAAGCACGAGTGGGAGCCTAGTCGCCATCCACCTCTCACTCTGACCTAAGCCCGAACAGTTGAATGAGTGGCGAACTCGTAGTCACAAGCTAGGGCTAAGTCAGAGTGCTCTCACTTCTTGAGTGTAAGAGGGCTTGGCGATGATTTCCTACTTCGTTGGTCTCGACGTTTCGAAAGCGACTCTGGATGTGGGCTTTCTTCCTGAAAGTATTCCCCAGTTCCAGGTCAGGAATGACCCAGAGGGCTTTGCGCAACTGATCGCATGCCTGAACGAGCTTGAGGTCGAACGGGTCTTGCTGGAAGCCACTGGTGGCTATGAACGAGCCGTATTCAAAGCCTTGCGACTGGAGGGTTTGAACGTCATCAGGGTCAACCCCAAGCGCTGTCGGGACTATGCGAGTGCCATGGGCAAAATTGCCAAGACTGACAAGATCGACGCCCAGATGCTGGCGCGGTTTGCCAGGGATTTCGAGGACTTGCCGCAGATAGAGCCTAATCAAGATCGGGATGAACTGGGAGAGCTCATCAAACTCCGTGGCAATCTTGTCCAGCATCGGGATGATGACAAGCGTCGGATGAAACAAACCACTTCAGTTACGGCCATTACCGTTTATACCGAGCATGTCGCTTACCTGAATGATCAGATTAAGGCTTTGGACAAGGCGATTGAGCGCGCCTCGAACGTGCTGGATCGCACGACAGCCATGCGGCTAAGGTCTGTGAAAGGGATTGGCGTCATCAGTTGTGGCACCTTCATGGCCTACCTACCTGAGCTGGGACGCGTGACGGGGCGCGAAATTGCAGCCTTGGCTGGGTTAGCGCCGTACAACAAAGACAGCGGCAAGAAGAGTGGCCCGAGGAAGATCGAAGGCGGGCGTTACAGAGTCCGCAAGGCGGCCTACATGTCGATCTGGTCAATGATCCAGCATGTCCCAGAAGTTAGAACCCGCTATGAAGACCTGATAGCCCGAGGCAAGTGCGCAAAAGTTGCCGCAGTGGCGTGCATGCGCGTGTTGCTGGTGCGCCTGAACGCAATGCTGCGTGACGGAACGGAGTGGAAAGAGCTCAAGCCTCAGGTACCCGCAACCTGATCACGAACGAGGATCGATTTTCTACAAATGCGGGCTTCGCCAACGACACCGCTACGCGGTATCGAGCGAAGCCCTGCCCGAATGGCACGCTTGAAAATAAATTTCTAAAGACAGTTGCTCCCACCTCGACCGCATCGGCCTCGAGCCAGGCGCTATCCCTGTGGGAGCTGGCTTGCCGGCGATGAGGCCAGGACAGGCAACACAGGACAGTTGCATCTACAGGGACCGCGCATGGCTTGGAGTCGATGCGGTCCTGGTGGGAGCTGGCTTGCCGGCGATCACGGGCGAAGCCCGTGCCATGCAACCTTGCCTAGCGGGCCAGTAACGCCTCCATCTCCCGATACCCCCGCTGCCGCGCATGCTCCAGCGCGGTCACCCCATCTTTGTCGGCAATCTGCCGATCCGCCCCGGCCGCCAGTAGCCGGCGCACGATCTCCACATGCCGCGGCCCGCCGTCACCGAGGATCACCGCCTCCAGCAGCGCAGTCCAGTGCAGGCGGTTGAGATGGTTCACGTCCACCCCGGCATCGATCAGCAACTGCACGGTCTCGACATGCCCGCGTTCGGCGGCGGGTATCAGCGCAGTGCCTCCATACCGGTTGGTGCTCTTGAGGTCGGCACCGTGGCTCAAGGTCAGCCTCAGGATGTCGTTCAGGCCACGAGCCCCGGCATACAGGTACGGGCTGTCGTCGATGTTGTCCTTGGCATTCACATTGGCACCGGCCTCGATCAGCGCTTTCGCGGCCGCAATGTGGTTGCCGTGGGTGGCCACCAGCAGGGCAGTGCGCCCTTGCTCGTCACGGCTCTCCAGCTGCGCACCTTGTGCCAGCAGTTGTTGCAGGGTGCGCACATCATCGTGACGGGCAGCGTTGTGCAGGCGGTTGTCCATGGCAGTGCTCTCGGCGTGGGCGGCAAGGCTGGTGCACAGGGCGAACAGCATCGCAGCAAGTAGTGAACGCATGGGGCAGGCTCCTCGATGACCTGCCCGCATCCTAGAAAAAACACGCCAGGGCTTGAAGTTAAGTTTGCGCATGACAGACAGTGCCGTGCTGAATAGGTAATGGCAGGAAGCACAACGATGACATTCTCCACCCCCCTGATGGGCGCCTTGTGCCTGGTAGTTGCCAGTGGCTGGGCCTGTGCCGACCAGGTGCTGCCCGCGCCACCGGAACTGGCCTCCGGCTACCGCACTGGCCTGCAGCCGGTGCATGCCAGCCGGCACATGGCCGCAGCTGCCAACCCGCTGGCCAGCGAAGCGGGGCGGGCGATGCTGCGTGCCGGTGGCAGCGCCATCGACGCGGCCATCGCCATGCAGATGGTGCTGACCCTGGTCGAACCGCAATCCAGCGGCATTGGCGGCGGGGCGTTCATCCTCTACTGGGACGGCCAGCGCGTGCAGGCCTTCGATGGCCGCGAGGCAGCCCCGGCGGCGGTCACGGAAAACTTGTTCTTGCAAGCCGATGGTTCACCGATGCCGTTCAGGACGGCGCAGATCGGCGGGCGTTCGGTGGGCGTACCAGGGGTTCTGCGTGCCCTGAAGCTGGCCCATGAGCAGCACGGCAAGCTGCCCTGGCGCGACCTGTTCGCCCCGGCCATTGCGCTGGCGCGCAACGGTTTCGCGGTTTCCGAACGCCTTCACACCCTGGTGGCGGGCGACCCGTTCATTGCCCGCTCACCCGCCATGGCCCGCTACTTCCTGGATGAACAGGGCAAGCCACTGGCGGTGGGGACTACCTTGCGCAACCCCGAGCTTGCGCAAACCTTCGAGCAGATTGCCGAGCAGGGCCCCGAGGTGTTCTACAGCGGCGAGATCGCCGAAGCCATCGTCGCGCAGGTGCGCAGCCATGCCAATGCCGGCTACCTGTCGCTGCAGGATATGCAGCAGTACCGAGCCAAGGTGCGCGAGCCACTGTGTGGCCCCTACAAGGCCTGGCGCATCTGTGGCATGCCACCGCCATCGTCGGGCGGGGTGACGGTGCTGCAGACCCTGGGCATCTTGGAGGCACTGCAGCGGGCTTCGCCACAGCGCGACCTTGCCGCCATGCGGCCGCTGCGCACTTCGACCGTTGCCGGGCTGGAAGCCCCGCCGCTGGCCGTGCACCTGGTTGCCGAGGCAGAGCGCCTGGCTTATGCCGACCGCGCCCAGTACCTGGCCGACAGCGATTACGTGCCGGTGCCGCTCAAGGCCCTGACCGACTCCACATACCTGGCCAGCCGCGCCGCGCAGGTCGGCGAGTACAGCATGAAGCGCGCCCGCCCGGGCCAGCCGCAGGGGGCCGACCTGGCCCTGGCGCCTGACCGTTCGCCGCTGCGCATTTCCACCTCGCACCTCAGCGCGGTGGATGACCGCGGCCAGGCCCTGGCCATGACTACTTCGGTGGAAGCAGCGTTCGGCTCGCACCTGATGGTCAAGGGCTTCTTGCTCAACAACCACCTGACCGACTTCTCGTTCATCCCCCGGGAACAAGGCAAGCCCGTGGCCAACCGGGTGCAACCGGGCAAGCGGCCGCTGTCGGCCATGGCGCCGACCCTGGTGTTCTCGCAAGCTTCCGGCGAGCTGGTGGCCAGCCTGGGCTCGCCCGGCGGCTCGCAGATCATCGGCTACGTGAACAAGGCGCTGATCGGCCTGCTGGATTGGCAGCTCGACCCGCAGCAGGCCGCCGGCCTGCCCAACTTCGGCAGCCGCAATGCCGGCACCGAAGTAGAGGCGGGTTTGGCCAGCCCGGCACTGATCCGGCAGTTGGCAGCCTGGGGGCATGAGGTGACGCCGATGATCATGACCAGTGGCATGCAGATCATCCAGCGCAGTGGGGAGGGGTGGTCGGGTGGTGCCGACCCTCGGCGCGAAGGCGTGGCAGTCGGCGACTAGCGGTGTGCGTTGCGGTGCAGCAGGTGGCGTGATAGAAGTCAGTCTTGCCATTCAAAAGTTGAATACCAAGATGTCCATCAGCGTGAAATCGAATAGGGCCCTGTTCGACCTCGACCTGCTGCGTGCCATTGTCGTGGTGGCCGATTGCGGCAGCTTCACCACGGCTGCTGCGCGCCTGCACTCCACCCAATCGACCATCAGCCAGAAGGTGCGCCGCCTGGAGGATATGGTTGGCCACCGTCTGCTGGTGCGTGGCAATCGCGACGTGCTGCCGACCGACGCCGGGCAGACCCTGCTCGGCTATGCCCGGCACATGCTGGCCCTCAACGACCAGATGCTCGAAGCCTTGGCCGGGGCGATGGTTGGCATGACTGTGCGCCTTGGCGTGCCCGAGGACTTCGTGGGCGGGCGTACCACCAATGCGCTGTCGGCGTTCAGCCGGCTGCACCCGCAGGTGAAGCTGGAAGTGACCAGCGGCCTGTGCCGCGACCTCAGCCAGGCCTACGACAACGGTGAGCTCGACCTGGTGTTGCTCAAGCAGCGGCGCAATAGCCGCGAAGGCGTGGCCTGCTGGCCCGAGCGCCTGCAGTGGATCGACAGCGCGCGCACGCCCGCCTTCGAACTGGACCCGATCCCGCTGGTGACTTTCCCGCCCCGCGGCCTGTACCGCGACGACATGATTACCGCCATCGAAGGCATGGGCCGGCGTTGGCGCATCAGCTTCACCAGTTCCAGCCTCAGCGGCATCCAGGCAGCGGTCGCCGATGGTATGGGCATCAGCCTGCTGCCGCCACGGGCGGCGACCGGCGAGCATCGGGTGCTCGGTGCGGAGCAGGGGCTACCTGAGGTCGACAGCTATGAAATCGTCATCGTCCACCGGCCGACGGCGGATGTGATGGTCAAGGCGCTGGCCGAGGTGATGACGCAATTGCTTGCGGGTGGCGGGATCTGACAGGGTTGGGGCCGCTTTGCGGCCCATCGCCGGCAAGCCAGCTCCCACAGTGTTTGCGTATGGCTTGAGGCCAATGCGGTCGAGGTGGGAGCCAGCTCCCACAGTGTTTGCGTATGGCTTGAGGCCAATGCGGTCGAGGTGGGAGCTGGCTTGCCGGCGATGAGGCCGGTGCAGGTTTTCAATACCCTCTAGGGCTGGCGCTCGGCCACCGCTCGCAGGGTCCGCAACGTCACCACTGGCGCATCCACCACAAACCGGTTGGCCAGCCACCCCGGCACATCCCCGGCAGGGTCGGCCTGCAGTTGGTAGGTCACCTCGGTCCTGCGCTCACCCAGCGGTTTCATCCGCCACTCGCCGTTGAGCTGCTGCACACGGATCAGCCCATCTACCTTGGGGATCCTGTCTGGCTCGGCGCTCAGGTGGCGCAGCAGCGTGCCGTCGTCCAGGCGTTCGGTGGTGACCTTCAGCACGATGTCCCGCGGCATCGTCGGCCACGGCAGGTTGGTGGTCAGGTACACCCAGGTGTTTTCGCCTTGCACATCCAGCAAGCGCATCTCGGCGCAGGCGTACAGCCACTTGCAGGCCACCCGCAAGTTCTCCTGCAGGTCGGTAAGCGTGCGAACGCTGGCTTTCATGGTGCTGACACCACGGAATTGCTGGTAGGGCGAGTCGGGGGCGGCGCTCAGGTAAACGCGGATGCCTTCGCGGTCGTAGGCCAGGTTCCAGTCGTCGGCGGCTGGGGCGGGGGGGCAGAGCAGCAGGGCAGCGAGCAGCAGGCAGCGGTTCATGGCTGGTACCGCGCGGGGGCAGGATTTTCAGTATGCGGCTACTGGGGCTGCCTTGCAGCCCTTTCGCGACACAAGGCCGCTCCCACAGGGTTCGGGGTACACCGTACTTTTGTGGGAGCGGCCTTGTGTCGCGAAAGGGGCGCAGAGCGCCCCCAATGCATCAACGCTTAGGGTTGAGCGTCAGGTGCACGTGACGGTTCACGTCCTTGTACAGCAGGTAGCTGAACTTGCCTGGGCCGCCGGCGTAGCAGGCTTGCGGGCAGAAGGCGCGCAGCCACATGAAGTCGCCGGCTTCCACTTCGACCCAGTCCTGGTTCAGGCGGTACACCGCCTTGCCTTCCAGCACGTACAGGCCGTGTTCCATTACGTGGGTCTCGGCGAACGGGATCACGCCGCCCGGCTGGAAGGTGACGATGTTCACGTGCATGTCGTGGCGCATGTCGGCCATGTCGACGAAGCGGGTGGTGACCCAGCGGCCTTCGGTGCCCGGCATCTCGATGACGGTGGCGTTGTCACGGTGGGTGACGAACGACTCGGGAACGTCCAGGCCTTCGACCTTCTGGTAGTGCTTGCGCAGCCAGTGGAAGGTGACGTTGGACTTGCTGTTGTTGCGCAGGCTCCACTCGGCGCCCGGGGCCAGGAAGGCGTAGCCGCCCGGTACCAGGGTGTGGTGCTTGCCTTCGACGGTGATGTCCAGTTCGCCTTCGACGATGAACACCACGGCTTCGGCGTTCGGGTCCAGCTCAGGGCGCTCGCTGCCGCCTTCCGGGGCCACTTCGACGATGTACTGGGAGAAGGTTTCGGCAAAACCGGTCAGCGGGCGGGCGATGACCCACATGCGCATCTTGTCCCAGAACGGCAGGTGGCTGGTGACGATGTCACGCATCACGCCCTTGGGAATGACGGCATAGGCTTCGGTGAACATGGCACGGTCAGTCAGCAGCTCGGTCTGAGCCGGGTGCCCACCGTGGGGGGCGAAGTACGAATGGTTCGACATGGACGATCTCGACTTGTTGTTCTCTCCCCATGCCGTGAACCGCACCGGCCGGTGCGGCGCAGGGGATGTGGCGACAGAATAGGGTCGAGTGCGTGCCATCCACAAATTAAATGTTGGAATACCCGGTATTTGCCGGCTGAATGCGAACCTGCCGGCCAGCGTGCCCTTCCGGCAAGCGGTCGCCCTGGCCGAACAGCTTGTGGCGCAAGGTGCCTTCGGCATAGCTCAGCGGGTAGCGGCCACGGCGTTGCAACTCCGGCACCAGCAGCTCGACCACATTTGCCAGGTCGTCTGGTTGCACTGCGTAGGTCAAGTTGAAGCCATCGATGCCGGTCTGGTCCAGCCAGCTTTCCAGCTGGTCGGCCACCTCGCTGGCAGCCCCCACCAGCACCGGGCCACGGCCGCCCAGGCCGACGAACTCGGCAGCCTCGCGCACGGTCCAGCGGCGGTTCGGGTCGGCGGCGGTGAAGGCGGCCAGGGCTGCGCGGCCGGCATCGTTCTCGACGTATTCGATGGGCGCATCGGGGTCGAGGCCGGCAAAGTCGATGCCGGTCCAGCCTGACAACAGTGCCAGGGCGGCGTCCAGGTCGACATAACGGCGGTATTCGGCGAAGCGCGCTTCGGCCTCCTCCCGTGTGGGGGCGACGATCAACAGCGCCTGGGCGTAGATCAGCACCTCGTCCCGGCCACGCCCGGCCACCTCGCTGGCCTGGCGGATACCGTCGGCGTAGCGGCGCAGTACCGTGGGCGTCGGCCCGCTGATGAACACGCATTCGGCGTGCCGCGCCGCGAACTGCTGGCCGCGTGCCGAAGCACCGGCCTGGAACAGCACCGGCGTGCGTTGCGGCGAAGGTTGGCACAGGTGCATGCCCGGCACCTGGAAGTGCTCGCCCACATGGTTGATGGGGTGCACCCGGGCGGGTTCGATATAGCGCCCGCTGTCACGCTCCAGCAGCACCGCGTCGTCGTCCCAGCTTTTCTCCCATAGCTTGTACAGCACCTGCAGGTATTCCTCGGCCAGGTCATAGCGCTGGTCGTGGCCCAGCTGGCGCGCCAGGCCCAGGTTGCGCGCGGCGCTGTCGAGGTAGCCGGTGACGATGTTCCAGCCGACCCGGCCATTGCTCAGGTGGTCGAGCGTCGACATGCGCCGGGCGAACGGGTAGGGGTGTTCGTAGGTGAGCGAGAAGGTGACGCCGAAGCCCAGGTGCTCGGTAACCCCGGCCATGGCCGGCACCAGCAGCAGCGGGTCGTTGACCGGCACCTGCACGCCACCGCGCAGGGCGGCTTCGGGGCCGCCCTGGTAGACGTCGTAGATGCCCAGCACATCGGCGATGAACAGGGCATCGAACAAGCCGCGTTCGAGCAGGCGGGCCAGGTCGGTCCAGTAGCCCAGGCGGTTGAAGGCCACGCTGGTGTTGCGCGGGTGGCGCCACAGGCCGGGGGACTGGTGGCTGGCGGCATTCATGCTGAAGGCGTTGAAGCGAATCGGGCGGGGCATGGTGGGCGCGCTCCGCTCAAGGCAATACGGAAGCTGGGTAGACCGCGTCGGCCACCTGCAGCTTGCGTGGAATCAGGCCCAGGCCCTGGAATGTGTCGGCCAGCTTTTGTTGCTCGGCAACGATCTCTGGGGTGATGGCCACGGCATTGTAGTTGCGCCGCTCGCTGGCCGCTTGCAGCACGTTGGCGTTGATCCCGAGTTGCGGGGCCAGCAGTGCGGCGACTTCCGCAGGCTTGGCGTTGGCCCATTGGCTGACCTTGCCCAGCTCGGCGAAGAAGGTCTTCAGCAAGGCGCGATGCTGGTCGGCGAAGCTGGCGGTGGACAGGTAGAAGGTGCGGTTGTTGGACAGGCCGCTGCCGTCGCGCAGGTTCTTCAGGCCCGGCTGGCTTTCTGCCGCGGCGAGGAACGGGTCCCACAGGGTCACGGCCTGGACACTGCCCGATTGCAGGGCAGCCACGGCATCGGCGGCGTTGTTGACGTAGGCCGGGGTGATGTCCTGGTAGCTGAGGCCGGCCTGTTCCAGGGCAACGGCCAGCAGGTACTGGGCGTTCCAGCCGCGGCCGGTGGCCACGCGCTTGCCCTTGAGGTCTTGCACGCTGGCCAGGTGGTCCTGCTCACGTACCACCAGGCCGATGCCACGTGGGTAGGGCTGCTCGGCGGCCAGGTACACCACCGGCTTGCCTGCGGCCTGGGCGAACACCGAGGGTGCGTCGGCGGCATGGCCGAGGTCGATGGCGCCGGTGCTCAAGGCTTCGAGCAACTGCGGGCCGGCGGCGAACTCGTGCCAGCTGACTTTCACGCCTTGCGGCGCCAGGGCCTTCTCCAGGGCACCGCTGCCCTTGAGGATGTTGATGCTGTTGAACTTCTGGTAACCGATGCGCAGGGTCCTGGCCTCGTCGGCCAGGGCTTGGGACCAGGGCAACAGGGTACTGGCGACACTGGCCAGCAAGCCGCCGATCAACAGGCGGCGCAGAGGGGAAAAGGCACGGGCGGGCATGGGCATTGCTCCTTGAACGGGGAGGGAAGCGATGCGCCCAGACTAGGGAGGTGGCGTTTGGCATTCAATTTTTATATCTCTTTTTGTTAGATTGTTTTGTTATTTTTATATCCTTTTGTTTTGTGACGTCTGGTCCATTTCACATTCACTTGCCAGGCTCCCGGCAGGCCATTCGATGACGAGAGCGTGCAGGGCCTTCGCACTCCGAGGTGCCTGTTCTGCGACCAGCGTGGCCCTTGGCCAGGGCAGGCAGCGTTTGCGGGTAGGCAGCAGCCGTGGGGTGGTGGCTACCCGACCAACAGCGCGCTTCCCTGCATGGCCGCGCTCGCGGATAATCCCCCTCATTCCAATAAACAGCCTGTGAGTGGGTATGAGTGATTCCGTAGTCAGCCTCGGCCAGCCTGAAACCGAAGGGGGGCGCAAGACGCGCAAGAACAACCCCGAGAAAACCCGCGAGGACATCCTCCAGGCCGCCATCAACGAGTTTGTCCAGCAAGGGCTGGCTGGTGCCCGCGTCGACGCTATCGCCGAGCGCACCGCCACCTCCAAGCGCATGATCTACTACTACTTCGGCAGCAAGGAGCAGCTGTACTGCGAGTGCCTGATCAAGCTGTACGGCGACATCCGCAAGACCGAACAAAGCCTGGACCTTGAGTCGCTGCCGGCCGAGCAGGCGATCCGCCGGCTGGTGGAGTTCACCTTCGATCACCACGACCGCAACGTCGATTTCGTGCGGATCATCTGCACCGAAAACATCCACTATGGCGAGTACGTCAAGCAGTCGCCGGCGATTCGCGAAATGAGCAGCCTGGTGCTCGAGGCTCTGGGCAATACCTTGCGCCGTGGGGTGCAGGAAGGTGTGTTCCGCACCGGCATCGAGGTCATCGACCTGCACATGCTGATGAGCTCGTTCTGCTTCTACCGGGTTTCGAACCGCCACACCTTTGGCGAGATCTTCCAGATCGACCTGTCCGATGAGCAGGTCAAGCTGCGTCACAAGGCCATGATCTGTGATGCTGTGTTGCGGTATATCCAGACCGAGCACCGCCCCTGAAAATTCTCCAGATGGCTGGGCCGGCTCCTTTGCCGGCAAGCCAGCCCACGGGTGCAAGAACTGGCTTGCCAGCGATGGACCGCGTAGCAGCCCCCGGCGATCAGCTCAATTCCAGCCAGATCGGCGCATGGTCCGACGGCTTTTCCATCCCGCGCAGTTCGTAGTCCACACCTGCATCCTTGATCCGCGGCACCAGGTGCTGGGAGGCCATGATCAGGTCGATGCGCAGGCCGCGCTTGGGCTCGTCCTCGAAACCGCGGCTGCGGTAGTCGAACCAGCTGAAGCGGTCGGCCACTTCCGGGTAAAGGTGGCGGAAACTGTCCACCAGGCCCCAGCCCTTCAAGCGCTCCATCCACTCGCGCTCTTCCGGCAGGAAACTGCACTTGCCAGTCTTGAGCCAGCGCTTGGCATTGTCCGGGCCGATGCCGATGTCGCAGTCCTGCGGCGAGATATTCATGTCGCCCATCACCAGCAGTGGCTGGTCGTTGCGGAACTGGCCCTCCAGCAGCGCCTGCAGGTCGCTGTAGAAGCGCTGCTTGGCCGGGAACTTGGTGGGGTGGTCGCGGCTTTCACCCTGGGGGAAATAGCCGTTCATGATGGTGATCGGGTTGCCATCGGCATCGGCGAAGGTGCCCCAGATGAAGCGGCGCTGAGCGTCTTCCTCATCGCTGGCAAAACCCTTGTGCAGGCTCAGCGGTGCCTGGCGGGACAGCAGGGCCACGCCATAGTGGCCTTTCTGGCCGTGGTAATGTACGTGGTAGCCCAGCGCCTGCACGTCGGCCAGCGGGAACTGATCGTCGCTGACCTTGGTTTCCTGCAGGCCGATCACGTCCGGCTGGTGCTTTTCGATCAGCGCCGCCAGCTGGTGCGGGCGGGCCCGCAGGCCGTTGATGTTGAAACAGACGATCTTCATGGAAAGATGATCCCGGTAAAAGGCGCGATGCTAGCCGACATCGCTTGCCATCACCAGCATGGCGGCTTCGGCAGCCTGCTGCTAACGTCCTTTCCAAGGCACCCATGAGCCCATTCCAGGAGGACTGCCCGCAATGCCCGAAACCACTGCCGCTCCGGCCCGTGTCTGCCTGCTCGATGACGGCTACAGCCGTGAGGCGCGTTCGCTTCTGTACAACGCCTACCGTCACGAACCTACCTTCGCCTATATCTTCGAGGCCCAGCGCCCAGGCTACGAGCGGCGTCTGCGGGTGATGGTGCGCGAGTGGGTACGCCAGCACTTCTACCTGCAACTGCCCGCCATCGGCCTGCTGGTGGAAGACCGCCTGATCGCCATGGCCCTGATCGTGCCGCCGATGCGCCGGCTGGGCGTAGCCGACAGCTGGGCCTGGCGCCTGCGCATGATAATGGGCACCGGCCTGCGCTGTACGCGCCGCTACATGGATTACCAGGCCGCCCTGGCCACCTGCCTGCCCACCGACGAGGTGCATGTGCTGCCGCTGCTGGGCGTGCACCCGCAGTTCCAGGGCAAGCACTACGGCGAGCAATTGTTACAAGCTGTGCATGACTGGTGTGCAGACGACCCTGGTACGCAGGGAGTGGTGCTGGACACCGGCAACGAGCACTACCTGGCCTTTTACCAGCGCCAGGGCTATGAGGAAATTGGCGAGGTGGCTGTAGGACCAATCCGTGAGAGGGTGTTCTTCCATCCCAACCCGGTCTCTTCCAATTCTGCTTTTGCCTGAGCGCACCGCGCGACGGCTCCCTTGAGCGCCTGGCTCTGGTAGCATGCCCCGCATGACGTATTCAGGAAGATTGACCTGGGGCCTGGTTATCTGGGTCGCCAGTTTCGCAGCATGGGGCCAGAGTGAGTTGCTGGTGAAGGTCAAACCGGCCAACAAGGCGCTCAAGGCCAATGTCGAAGGCTATATCGGTACCCTTGGCGACCGCGATGAAGAAGCGCTGCTGCGCTTCAGTCGCGGCGCCCAGGAGCAGGCGCGCAAAGCCGCGCAGGCACTTGGCTACTACCAGGCGCAGATCGACACAGAGGTCAAGCCCGCCAGCGAGGCTGACCGTTCCCCGCAACTGATCATCACCATCGACCCTGGCGAGCCGATTCGCCTGCGCAACGTGACCATACGCATCGAAGGCCCCGCCAGCGAGATGAAGGCTTTCCGCGTGCCCGACAGCAAGGTCCTGCGCGCGGGTGAACAACTCAACCACGGCCATTACGAAGATGCCAAGCGGCTGATCCAGAACCAGGCGTCGCGCTACGGCTTCTTCAGTGGGCGCTTCAGCCGCCAGCGCCTGGCGGTAGACCCCCAGGCCGGTGTGGCCGATATCGAACTGGTCTACCAGAGCGGCCCGCGCTATCACCTGGGCGCGGTCACCTTCGGTGGCGACACACCGCTGGACGACGACCTGCTGCAGCGTATGGTCTCGTTCAAGCCGGGTACACCTTACGACTCGGAACTGATCGCCGAGCTGAACAATGACCTGCAATCGAGCGGCTACTTCGAAGGCGTGCGCGTGGATGCGGCGCCCACCGCCGCCGTGGGCGAAGAAATCCCCGTGGATGTCCGCCTGCAAACCCGCAAACCGCGCACCATGGGCCTGGGCCTGGGCTTCTCGACCGACGTCGGGCCCCGCGGCAAGGCCAACTGGACCCGCCACTGGGTCAACCCGCAAGGCCATAGCTACGGCTGGGAAACCGAACTGTCGGCACCCCGGCAGAACGTCGGCCTTTGGTACGACATCCCCCTCGACCCGCCGCTGACCGACAAGTTGCGCTTTGCCGGCGGCTACCAGAACGAAGAGATTGCCGGCACCGACACCCTCAGCAAACTGCTGACGGTGGGCCCCGAGTGGCACAGCAAGCTGCCAAGCGGCTGGCAGCGGGTGATTTCCCTCAAGTACCAGCGCGAGGAGTACCGTCTGGGTGATGACTCCGGGCTGAGCAACCTGTTGATGCCGGGGGTGAGTTACTCCTTCCTGCGCAGTGACAACCGCATCGACCCGCATAACGGCTACCGCCTGCAGTTCGATGTACAGGTAGCCAAGGAAGGGCTGGTCTCGGACACCAACCTGCTGCATGGCAACGTGCTGCTCAAGGGCCTGACCACGCTTGGCCATGACCATCGCTTGCTCGGCCGGGTGCAGTTCGGTGGCAGCGCGACCAATGGCTTCAAGAACAACATCCCGCCGTCGCTGCGCTTCTTCGCCGGTGGCGACCAGAGCGTGCGTGGCTATGACTACCAGACCTTGTCGCCGAAGAACAGCGACGGCGACCGCATTGGCGGGCGCTACCTGGTCGCCGGCAGCGTCGAGTACCAGTATTCACTGACCGAGAAGTGGCGGCTGGCAACCTTCGTCGACCAGGGCAACTCGTTCAACGACCTGGAACTGCCAAGCCTCAAGACCGGTGTCGGTTTTGGCGTGCGCTGGGTGTCGCCGGTCGGGCCGCTGCGCCTGGACCTGGCCAAGGCGCTGGATGATGAAGGGGGAATTCGCCTGCACTTTTCCATGGGGCCTGAGCTGTGAAACGCGTGATCAAGTACATTCTGGCGGGCCTGCTGGGGGTAACCGCAAGCCTGGGCCTGGTACTCGGCCTGTTGCTGGGGACCGAAGCCGGCAGCCGCTGGGTGCTGGGCAAGGTGCCCGGGCTTGAGGTGGCTGATTTCCAGGGCCGCCTGGCCGGTAGCTGGCAAGCCAGCCGGCTTATCTGGGCCGATGGCGGCAGCACGGTAGATGTGCAGGCACCGCTGCTAGCCTGGTCGCCGGCATGCCTGCTGCGCTCTACCTTGTGCATTGACCAGTTGCAGGCGCAGCGTATCGACATGGCCTTTGCGCCCAGCGCCGAATCGGCCGACAGTGGCCCGCTGCAGTTGCCGGCCCTGCGCTTGCCGCTGGCCATCGAACTGGGTGAGGTCAAGGTTGGCCAGTTGCGGCTGGATGGCAATGACCTGCTTGGCGACTTGCAACTGGCGGCGCACTGGACCAATGCCGGGCTGCGCATCGACAGCCTGCAGCTGAAGCGTGACGACCTGCAATTGAACCTGCAAGGCAACCTGCAGCCCGAAGCTGACTGGCCGGTACAACTCCAGGCGCAGCTGCAACTGCCAACGGTAGACGGCAAACCCTGGCAGTTGGCGCTGACCGCCACCGGCGAGTTGCAGAAAACCCTGAAACTCGCCGGCACCAGCAGCGGTTACCTCGACGCCACGCTGAACGGGCAATTGCAGGCGTTGGCCGAGCACCTGCCGGCGACCTTGCAGATCCGCTCCGAGGCATTCAAGCCGGCCGCCTCGTTGCCCGACACCGTGCAGTTCAACCAGCTCAAGCTCGACGCCCGGGGCGACCTGCTCAAGGGCTATCAACTGTCGGGGTCGGCCAGCCTGCCGGCCGAGCAGTCGCCGATTGCCTTGCTGTTGAGCGGGCTGGTCGACAGCAAAGGCGCCAGGCTTGATGCCCTGGACCTGAGCGCCAGCGATACCCAGCGGGTCAAGATGCAAGCCACGGCTGACTGGCAGCAAGGCCTGGTCGCCGACGCCCAGTTGGACTGGCAGGACTTTCCGTGGCTGCGCCTGTACCCGCTGGAGACGCCCCCTGAGGTCACCCTCAAGCGGCTCATGGCCCAGGTGCATTATCGCGATGGCAACTACCAGGGCACCTTCAATGGCGACCTGGATGGCCCGGCTGGCGCGTTCAGCCTGGCCAGCCCCTTCGAAGGTGACCTGAGCCAGGTGAAGTTGCCGCAGTTGGCGCTGACCGCCGGGCAAGGCAAGGCTGCTGGCAGTGTCGCCGTGCGCTTTGCCGACACCTTGGCATGGGATGTCGACCTGCAGTTGTCGGCGCTCGACCCAGCTTATTGGCTGGCCGAGCTGCCGGGTAACCTGGCGGGGCCGCTGCGCAGCAAAGGCGAGATGAAAGGCGACGCCTTGAGCCTCGATGCCCAGCTAGACCTGAAAGGCCGCCTGCGCGGCCAACCGGCAGTGCTCAAGGTCGAGGCCCAGGGGGCAGGGCAGAGCTGGACCTTGGGTACCCTGGCAGTCCAGCTGGGGGATAACCGCATCAATGGCAGTGGCAGCCTGCAGCAACGCCTGGCCGGGCGGCTCGACCTCGACCTGCCGCGCCTGGGCCAGTTGTGGCCAAGGTTGCAGGGCCAGGTCAAGGGCCGGCTTGACGTCGCCGGCACCTTGCAGGCCCCGCAAGGTACGCTGGCCCTGCAGGGCCAGCGGCTGGCCCAGGCGGAAAACCGCGTGCAGCAGCTGGACCTGGACGCCCGCCTGGACAACGCCCAGCGTGGCGTGATCGAACTGAAGGCCAGCGGCATTCACCTGGGTGACACGGCATTGGGCACCTTGCAGGCCAACGGCAAAGGCGACATTCGCCAGCAAGCTTTGACCTTGGCGCTGGACGGCCCGCAGCTCAAACTCGACCTCGGCCTGGATGGCCAGTTGAACAAGGGTGACTGGCGCGGGCGCCTGGCCAGTGGGCGGATCCAGGCCGGCGGCCAGGACTGGCAGTTGCAGGCACCGGCGCGCCTGCAGCGGCTGGCCAGCGGCCAGCTGGACTTTGCTGCGCACTGCTGGCGCTCCGGCCAGGCCAGCTTGTGCGGCGACGACCAACGTCTGGCCCCCGAGCCACGCTTGCGCTACCACCTCAAGCAGTTCCCGCTGGACAGCCTGGCCCAGTGGCTGCCGAAGGACTTCGCCTGGCAGGGGCTGCTCAATGCCGACATCAATCTGGACATCCCGGCCAGCGGCCCCAAGGGCAACATCGTCGTCGACGCCAGTGGCGGTACCCTGCGCGTGCGCGACAAGGACCGCTGGGTCGACTTCCCGTACCAGGCCCTGCGCCTGGACAGCACGCTGGCGCCAAGGCGCATCGATACCCGCCTGGCGTTCCGCGGCGAGCGCCTGGGCGAGCTGAACGTCAACACCCGCCTCGATCCACTGGGCAAGAACAAACCGCTGTCGGGTGATTTTCGCCTGGCCGGCCTCGACCTGTCGGTGGCGCGCCCGTTCGTGCCGATGGTCGAGCGCCTGGCCGGGCAGCTCAATGGCAGTGGCCGGCTGTCGGGCACCTTGCTGGCGCCGCAGGTCAACGGCAACCTGATGCTCAGTGGCGGCGAAGTCAGTGGTGCCGAGCTGCCGGTCAGCCTCGAGGACCTGTCATTGCAGGCGTTGATTGCCGGCGAGCAGGTACAGCTCAACGGCGGCTGGCGCAGTGGCGAGGCGGGGCGTGGCCAGCTCAATGGCAACCTGACCTGGGGCCAGGCACTGGGCATGGACCTGCGTCTGCAGGGCCAGCAACTGCCCGTCACGGTCGAGCCCTATGCGACGCTGGAGGTCGCCCCGGACCTGACCTTGCGCCTGATCGACGACAAGCTGGCGGTGACTGGCAAGGTACAGGTGCCCAAGGGTGCGATCACTGTGCGCGAGCTGCCACCGTCCACCGTCAAGGTCTCGGATGACACGGTGATCGTCGGCCACCAGACCGAAGAGGGCAAACCGCCCATGGCGATGGCCATGGACATCGATGTCGAAGTGGGCCGCGACAAGCTTTCGTTCAGCGGCTTTGGTCTCACGGCCAACCTGCTCGGCCATGTGCACATCGGCGACAACCTCGACACCCGTGGCGAGCTGAACCTGGCCGATGGACGCTACCGCGCCTACGGTCAGCGCCTGACCATCCGCCGTGCGCGGTTGTTGTTCGCAGGCCCGATCGACCAGCCGTACCTGGACATTGAAGCGATCCGCAAGGTCGACGATGTGATTGCCGGTATCCGCCTGAGCGGCAGTGCCGAGCAGCCCACAAGCAAAGTGTTCTCGGAACCGGCCATGAGCCAGGAGCAGGCGCTGTCGTACCTGGTACTGGGGCGGCCGCTGGGCACGTCCGGCGAAGACAACAACATGCTCGCCGAGGCGGCCTTGGGCCTGGGCCTGGCGGGTAGCGCCGGCATCACCGGCAGCCTGGCCTCGAGCCTGGGCATCGACGACTTCCAGCTGGACACCGAAGGTTCGGGCAATACCACCAGCGTGGTCGCCAGCGGCAACCTCACCGAGAAACTGAGCCTGCGCTACGGGGTGGGGGTGTTCGAGCCCGCCAACACCATTGCATTGCGCTACAAGCTGAGCAAGAAGGTGTACCTCGAAGCTGCCAGCGGTCTGGCCAGTTCACTGGACATCTTCTACAAGCGCGACTTCTGAGCTGGCGCGGGGCGGCCGTCAACGGACAGTGGCCGCTTCGATGAACTCATTGGTATCGGGCGATGGCGGCGGGCTGGGGGCGCGTACCGGGATGATCAGGCTGGTGTATTCCTCGATCAACCGGTTGAGGGCTTCCGGCGGTTCGCTGGCCTGGAACTGCATGCGGATCTGCACTTCATCAGGGTCACGGCTGTCGCCCTGACGGCCCTGGCCGCCGATGGTGACCTTGAAGCTCGCCGCTTTGTTTTCGCCTGCACTCAAGAGTGCCTGCCGTGCTTCGGTACCTTTGACTCTTACCGAAAGGTCGACCTGCATGCGCTCGAGGGCCAGGCCCTTGGGCGACACCAGCGCGAACAGCGGCACGCGCATGATGTGCTGGCCATCCATGGCCACCTCGACCATCTTGGCTTTCATGGGCGCACCCAGCGCCTCGGTGTCGCACTCGAAGAACTGGTCGAACAGGTTGATGTACTGCTGCGCGATCAGGCTGTTGGTAGCGCTGGCGGCCTCCTGCAGGCCACGAGTGATCTCGCGCAGGTCGATGGAGGTCATGGGGGCGGGGGCTTTATCCAATGATTCGATTCCTCTGGCCAGGTGGTGCCCCCCTGTTCAGGAGGGCTGTTCGGGGCGGGGAGGCGCGTCTCAAGGGGTGCCTGCGCCGAGGGCTGGGGCGCTGGCGGCCGCAGGGTGCTTCAAGGTATCGGCCTGGGAAATCACGTCCTGGCTGTCCAGTGTGGCGGTTTTGACCACGGTCGGCTTTGTCGCGGCGTCGGTCAGGAAGTCGATCACCCGCATCATCGCTTCAGGCGGGTCCTGGCGCTTCAAGGTGGTGTTGAAGGCGTAGCGGGCGCGGGTGTCAGTCTTGCGGGTTTGCGTGGACTTGTGGCTGACGCTGCCTTTCACGTTGAGCCTGAACGGCCCCCAGCCCAGCGAACCGCTTGCCTCGGCGCTCATGTCCTTGCTGGATACGTCTTCCGACATCTGGTTGATGACCAGCTCGAACTCGACGTTGCCTTCTTCGATGGAGATGTTCGGGTGGGTGATGGCTGCCACCAGCGGCACTTTCATGGTCTTGCTGACCACGCCCTTGTACTCGCCTTGTTCGTCGACGATGGTTTCGTCGTAGTCGAACTGGATAGCCACGGCCTTGCCGTCCTGGACGCACACCTGCATCAGGAAGTCGGCGTAGGATTTGCTTGCGGTGACCTGGGCCTGGACCATGGCCTGCAGGGGGCCTGCGATCATGCGGTCCATCGGCAAGGCATTGATTACGGAACCGATGAGGCTGTTATCTATCGACATTGCTGGGTTCTCTTCTGGTTGGGTTCAAAACGTGGCCGTCAGTGGTGGTGACGATGCCGGGGCTTCAGCGCGCGCAAGGTTCCTGCCGGCGGATGTTGCCGATCTGGCGCAGGCTCAGGCCGTACTTGTCAGCGAGCAGGCTGCGCGACAGGCCGCTGGCGCTTTCCTTCTGGATCTGCAGGTTGCGCAACTGGCGCATGAAATGGTCAGCCTTGGGGATTTCCAGGGCGACACCGGCAAAGCGCTTGATCAGCGCGTCGAGCGCTTCGGCCGGCAGCACGTCGGCAAGCTTGGTGCGCTCGCGGTGCTTGGGGATGTACTTGGGCCTGCCGCCGTAGGCGCAGGTCAGCTGGTAGGCGTTGTCGATGCCGATGCAGTCGATCAGGGCCTGCAGCGAGTGGGGCAGTTGACTGATATCGATGTGGCTCAAGTCTGGCATTTGCATATGGCGCTCCTTCGGGACGGATGGGCTGTGCTACCCGATCACCAGCGGCGTTATGTCGAAGGTGTGACTGGATTTTCTGTGACAGCCGAGGCATGTCGCTAGGCGGCATATGGGTTGGGGGTTGTAGCTTCCGTGAACAGGTTTTGCAGGCAGCGATATCCGGCGTTGTAGGACATGGCTTCAACACCTGGCTGTAGCGGGTGATTTCCCATCAGCTCACTCCTTGTGTTGCGCACTGGGTGTGATAACCATCAATCACACGGATAGCTGCTCAACAGGCTGGCGCTGCGCAGGTAGGCCTGAGGGGAGTCGCGCATGCCTTGCGGCAGCGTGCGCCAATCGACCAGCAGGCACAGGGCATGCAGCGGCTGCCCGTCACGCTGGCCGATGACCTGGTCGGCAAAGCTGCGGCGATACAGTGCCTGGGTCTGCTGTTGCGCTTGTACCCGGTCGGCCTGGGCCAGGGTTTGCCGGGCCAGCTCTGGCAGTTGCGCCTGGGGGGCAGTGAAATGCACCGACGCACCTTTTGCCTGCAGGTAACCGGCCTGGCGCACGCGCTGCCACAGTTGTTGCCATTGGCTGGCGCCAGCTTGGGCAGCCAGTTCGCGGCCCAGTTCGAGCAGTTGCTCGGTCGAGGTCTGGCGGGTGTCCAGCGCATGAAGGGAAAAGGGGGTCAGCAATAGCGACGCGAACAGAAGGGGTTTGTACATGGTGCCTCCGGCATGGGTGCTTGGGAGCCCCATGCTTTCAGGCAGGCGCCGCCCCACCCAGCAGGAAATGCAGCGCCGGGGCCGGTGGCCGTTGTATCATTGCCGCGGCTCGTTGCGAGCCATTTGCCCCTGATGTTGCAAGGAACCTTCGATGACACACGTGCAGCGCCTCAAATACTCCCTTCTGATCATCCTGGTGGTACTGGGCCTGATGCTGGGCCTGTCCCACCTGCAGAAGCAGGGCACGATCAGTGAGCAGACCTTCCAGATGCTGGCCATCGCCATCGCCGTGGTGGTCGTGGTGATCAACGGCATCCTGCGGCGCAAGGTCAAACCCTGACTTTGGCTGGCCGGCCAGGTATGGCCGGCCATGCGCTCAGCGCAAAGGCGTTCGTTCCAGCACCGCGCGCGCCTGGGGGTCGAGGCTGTAGCATTTGTCGCTGCCCAGCTGGATGACGCCCTCGCTGCACAGCCGCTTGAGCACTTCGCGCACGCTGAGGAACGACAGCGGGATATCCAGCTGTTCCAGCTGCGCGTGCACGCCGCGCACGCCAATGCTGCGGCCATTGCGGTCGGCGGCGTGCAAGGCATCGATGACCTTGAGGCGGATCAGGCTGGTACGCAGGCCGAAACTGCGCAACAGCTCGCGGATCTGTTCGTTGCCGATGCGTTCGTCAGCAAAAACGTCCTGTTCCCTGGGCGCTTTGCCTGGGACGCGCCCAGCCTGGATCGAGGTTTGCGGGTTGTACATGTGAATGCTCCTTTTCGTGGACGAACCCGAAATTTGGGTGCCTCACTTACTAGGACGAATGAGAACGGAAAAACTGCAGCCCACTCGCAAAAAAAATCTGGTTCTGTTCAAGACGTTCCATTGCCTTGTAGTACGTAAAATTTTCATTTGGCCATTCGTCTGATCGGGATGATCCCCGAAGCCGAGGAGTGCCTGTGTTTCCACTTTCCCATCCCATGACTTGCGCTGGCCTGGCCGCCGCCCTGGTAGCCTTCAGCGTCGGCGCAGTGCCGGCGCAGTCCGCCGCAGCCGATGCCAGTGCGCAGATTCGCCGAACCACTTACGGTGTGCCGCACATCGTGGCCAAGGACGAGCGCGGCCTGGGTTATGGCATCGGCTACGCCTACGCCCAGGACAATTTGTGCCTGCTGGCCAATGAAGTGCTGACCGTGAGTGGCGAGCGCTCACGCTACTTCGGTGCCAAGGGCAAGACCCTTGAGCAGCGTGACAACCTGGCCAGCGACGTATTCTTCACCTGGCTCAACACTCCGGCGGCAGTCGATGCGTTCTTGCAGGCGCAGCCGGCGCCGGTACGGGCGCTGCTGGCAGGTTATGCCAGCGGGTTCAACCGGGCGCTGGCCGAGCGCCGCAGCCAGGGGTTGCCCGCCGAATGTGGCACCGGCGAGTGGCTGCGGCCGATCAGCAGCGAGGACCTGGTCAGGCTGACCCGTCGGCTGCTCGCCGAAGGCGGTGTCGGGCAGTTCGTCGAAGCGCTGGCCGGGGCGCAACCGCCAACGCAGGCCAGCCAGCCGGCGCCGGCAGGGTTTGCCGCGGCGCTGGCCAGGCAGCAGCGTTTTGCCACGGAGCGCGGTAGCAATGCGGTGGCTGTCGGGGCCCGGCGTTCGGCCAATGGCCGCGGTCTGTTGCTGGCCAACCCGCACTTCCCGTGGATGGGCGGCATGCGTTTCTACCAGATGCAACTGACCATTCCCGGCCAGCTCGATGTGATGGGGGCGGCATTGCCGGGCCTGCCGGTGGTCAACATCGGCTTCAACCAGCATCTGGCCTGGACGCACACCGTCGATACGTCGAATCACTTCACCCTGTACCGCCTGCAACTCGACCCCAAGGACCCGACCCGCTACCTGCTCGATGGCAAGTCGCTGCCGTTGGCCCGGCAAACCGTCAGTGTTGCGGTAAAGGCCGAGGATGGCAGCCTGAGCCAGGTGCAGCGCCAGGTCTACAGCTCGCAATTCGGCCCGGTGGTGCAATGGCCGGGGCGCCTGGACTGGGATGCACATGCTGCCTACAGCCTGCGCGACGCCAACCTCGAGAACACCCGGGTGTTGCAGCAGTGGTACCAGATCAACCGTGCCGACAGCCTGGCTACGTTGAAAGGCTCGATCGAACAGCTGCAGGGCATCCCCTGGGTCAACACTTTGTCGGTGGACCAGGCTGGCAAGGCCCTGTACCTGAACCAGTCAGTGGTGCCTTATGTGGATCAGCAACTGCTGAGCACGTGCAGCAACCCGCAGGCACAAGGGCGCCTGGTAGTACTGGATGGCTCCCGCAGCGCGTGCCAGTGGAAGGTCGATGCGCAGGCCGCACAGCCGGGGATTTTCCCTGCGCGGCTTCTGCCGAGCCTGGAGCGCGAGGATTTCGTGCAGAACTCCAACGACCCGGCCTGGATGGCCAACCCGGCGCAGCCGCTGACCGGTTATTCGCCGCTGGTCAGCCGCAGTGACCAGCCGCTGGGCATGCGTGGCCGCTTTGCCCTGCAACGCCTGCAGGGTACGGCCCGCCTGGGCGCTGACGACCTGCAGCGCATGGTGACCGATGACGAGGTCTACCTGGCAAGTCTGCTACTGCCTGACCTGCTGCAGTGGTGCAAGGGCGCCGACGCGGATGTGCGGGCCGTATGCAGCAGCCTGGCGGCCTGGAATGGCAGGGCTGACCTGGACAGTGGCATTGGCCTGGTGCATTTCCAGAACCTGTACGATGCCCTGGCCGAGCACCCGCAAAGCTGGCGGGTGGCCTTTGACCCTGCCGATCCGCAGCACACCCCGCGCGGGTTGGCGGTCGAGCAGGCGGCCGTGCGCAAGCTGTTGCATCAGGCCGCATTGGCGTCGCTCGAGCAGGTGCGTGACAGCGGTATGGCAGGGGAGGTGCGTTGGGGGCAGGTGCAACAGGCGGGCGATGGTACGCCGGTGCCGGGTGGCCCGCAGGCGTTGGGCGTGTACAACGCGATCTACAGTGTGCCGCATGGGCAGGGCAAGCGGTTGGTGGTCAGTGGTACCAGCTACCTGCAACTGGTCAGTTTTACCGACCAGGGGCCAGAGGCCCGTGGGCTGCTGGCGTTTTCCCAGTCCAGTGAAGCGGCTTCGGTGCATGCCAGTGACCAGACCAAGGCATTTGCAGCCGGGCAACTGGCGGTGATTCCGTTTACCGAGGCGCAGATCAAGGCTGACCCGGAGTACCGGGAAGTGGTGATCAGTGAGGGGGACAAGGGGGCGGTGGTCCAGCAGTAGGGCATACCGGCCTCATCGCGGGCTCGCCCGCTCCCACAGGTACCGCACCGCTTGCAGCCTTGGTGTAGTACCTGTGGGAGCGGTCATGCCCGCGAAGAAGGTGCCTCGGTCGGTCAGGAAAACTCGAACGGCGCCAGCTGAAAGCCTTGCTCGTCAACCTGCAAGGCCCAGCCACGGCGGTCCCAGTCGCCCAGCACGATACGCCGTGCCGGTTGCCCGTCGACCACCAGCTTGTGTATTGCCGGCCGATGGGTATGCCCATGCACCAAGGTACGTACACCATGCGCCGCCATTACCTTCGGCACTTCCTCTGGCGTGACATCGACGATCTCGGTGGACTTCATCCGCGTTTGCGAGCGGCTTTCGCTGCGTAGCTTGCGTGCCAGCTTGTAGCGGGCCGACAGCGGCAGGTGCCGCAACACCCACAGGCTCAGCGGGTTGCGCAGCAAGCGGCGCATTTTCATGTAGGCCAGGTCGCGGGTGCACAAGGTATCGCCATGCATCAGCAGCACCTGCTCGCCACCCAGCTCGATCACGCTGGGGTCGTGCAGCAACGTGCAGCCCGCAGCGTCGCAGAAGGCTTGGCCGATCAGGAAATCACGGTTGCCATGCATCAGGTAGATGGCCGTGCCGCTGTCACTCAGCCGACGCATGGCCTGGCAGACCGACTGCTGGAAGGGCGTCATGGCATCGTCGCCGATCCAGGCTTCGAAAAAGTCGCCAAGGATGTACAACGCCTTGGCGTGGCGGGCACGGCCATCGAGCAGATCAAGAAACGCCCGGGTAATGTCCGGGCGTTCTTCTTGCAAGTGCAGATCGGAGATCAGCAGGATCACTCAACGATCTCGGCTTTCTCGATGATCACGTCGTCCTTCGGCACGTCCTGGTGGCCAGCCTTGGAACCGGTGGCGACCTTTTCGATGGCGTCGACGATTTCACGGCCTTCGATCACTTCGCCGAATACCGCGTAGCCCCAGCCCTGCACGTTCTTGCCGCTGTGGTTGAGGAAGTCGTTGTCGGACGAGTTGATGAAGAACTGCGCCGAGGCGGAGTGCGGCTCCATGGTACGGGCCATGGCGATGCTGTACTTCTTGTTCTTCAGGCCGTTGTCGGCTTCGTTCTGGATGCTGGCGCGGGTCTTCTTCTGGCTCATGCCAGGCTCGAAGCCGCCGCCCTGGATCATGAAGCCCTTGATCACGCGGTGGAACACGGTGCCATTGTAGTGGCCGTCCTTGACGTACTGAACGAAGTTTTCGGTAGTCAGCGGCGCTTTCTCGGCGTCCAGTTGCAGGACGATGTCGCCGTGGTTGGTGCTCAGTTTGACTTTGGACATGCTGAAACTCGCTCTTTCAAGGCAATCGGAATTAGGGTGCGCAGGGCGCGGGTCATCACCTGACGCAGGATCAGGCGATCGCGACACATGGCGCGCACTGGCCATTTTGCCAGGCTGCGGCAAAAAGCCGTGATAAATCACGCCAGTTTGTCCGGGCCCGACTGTCAGCAGCTTGACTGCTTCGGCTATGATAGGCCCTTTGATTCAATCGGCCTACCCAGGCCGGACACGTGCATTCAAGGATCCTATGAGCAAGCCCACTGCCGACAACGCGCCCAACGCCGCTGCCAAAGGCGCCCCCGCTGTCCCTGCGAATTTCCTGCGGCCGATCATCCAGGCCGACCTGGACTCGGGCAAGCACAGCAGCATCGTCACCCGTTTCCCGCCGGAGCCCAATGGCTACCTGCACATCGGTCACGCCAAGTCGATCTGCGTCAACTTCGGCCTGGCCAAGGAATTCGGGGGCGTCTGCCACCTGCGTTTCGACGATACCAACCCGGCCAAGGAAGACCAGGAGTACATCGACGCCATCCAGAGCGATGTCAAGTGGCTGGGCTTCGACTGGGCCGGCGATGTGCGCTACGCCTCCGACTACTTTGACCAGCTGCACGACTGGGCGGTCGAGCTGATCAAGCGTGGCAAGGCCTACGTCTGCGACCTTACCCCCGAGCAAGCCAAGGAATACCGTGGCAACCTCAAGGAGCCGGGCAAGAACAGCCCGTTCCGCGAGCGCAGCGTTGACGAGAACCTCGACCTGTTCGCGCGCATGAAGGCCGGCGAGTTCAAGGATGGCGAGCGCGTGCTGCGGGCCAAGATCGACATGGCCTCGCCGAACATGAACCTGCGCGACCCGATCCTGTACCGTATTCGCCATGCCCACCACCACCAGACCGGTGACAAGTGGTGCATCTACCCGAACTACGACTTCACCCACGGCCAGTCGGACGCCATCGAGGGCATCACCCATTCGATCTGCACCCTGGAGTTCGAAGGCCATCGTCCGCTGTACGACTGGTTCCTCGACAACCTGCCGGTGCCGGCGCACCCGCGCCAGTACGAGTTCAGCCGCCTGAACCTGAACTACACCATCACGTCCAAGCGCAAGCTCAAGCAACTGGTCGACGAAAAGCACGTCGAAGGCTGGGACGACCCACGCATGTCGACCCTGTCCGGCTTCCGTCGCCGTGGCTACACCCCGGCTTCGATCCGCAACTTCTGCGAAATGATCGGCACCAACCGTTCCGACGGCGTGGTCGACATGTCGATGCTCGAGTTCAGCATCCGTGACGACCTGGACCGCACCGCACCGCGCGCCATGTGCGTGCTGCGCCCGCTGAAGGTGGTCATCACCAACTATCCGGAAGGCCAGGTCGAGCAGCTCGAACTGCCGCGCCACCCGAAGGAAGACATGGGCGTGCGCGTGCTGCCGTTCTCCCGCGAGCTGTACATCGACCGTGACGACTTCATGGAAGAGCCGCCGAAGGGCTACAAGCGCCTGGAACCGGCCGGTGAAGTGCGCCTGCGCGGCAGCTACGTGATCCGCGCCGACGAGGCGATCAAGGATGCCGACGGCAACATCGTCGAGCTGCGCTGCTCGTACGACCCGGACACCCTGGGCAAGAACCCGGAAGGCCGCAAGGTCAAGGGCGTGATCCACTGGGTACCGGCCGAGGGCAGCGTCGAGTGCGAAGTGCGCCTGTACGACCGCCTGTTCCGCTCGCCGAACCCGGAAAAGACCGAGGAGGGCGGCAGCTTCCTGGACAACATCAACCCAGGCTCGCTGCAGGTGCTCAGCGGCTGCCGCGCCGAGCCGTCGCTGGCCCAGGCGCAGCCCGAGGACCGTTTCCAGTTTGAACGCGAAGGCTACTTCTGCGCCGACCTGAAGGACAGCCAGCCGGGCCGCCCGGTGTTCAACCGCACTGTCACCCTGCGTGACTCCTGGGGCAGCTGAGGAACCGCCGTGCTTACCATCTACAACACGCTGAGCAAAACGAAGGAAACCTTCAAGCCGCTGGATGGCAACAAGGTGCGCATGTACGTGTGCGGCATGACCGTGTACGACTACTGCCACCTGGGCCATGGCCGCAGCATGGTGGCCTTCGACCTGGTCACCCGCTGGCTGCGCAAGAGCGGCTACGAGCTGACCTATGTGCGCAACATCACCGACATCGATGACAAGATCATCAACCGGGCCAACGAGAACGGCGAAAGCTTCGATGCCCTGACCGCCCGCATGATCGACGCGATGCACGAAGACGAGCGCCGCCTGAACATCCTGCCGCCGGACCAGGAGCCGCGTGCCACCGACCATATCGCCGGCATGCACGCGATGATCCAGACCCTGATCGACAAGGGTTATGCCTACGCACCGGGCAATGGTGACGTGTACTACCGCGTCGGCAAGTTCGTCGGCTACGGCAAGCTGTCGCGCAAGAAGATCGAAGACCTGCGCATCGGTGCCCGTATCGAGGTCGACGAAGCCAAGCAGGACCCGCTGGACTTCGTGCTGTGGAAGGGCGTCAAGCCGGGCGAGCCGAGCTGGGAGTCGCCATGGGGCCCGGGGCGTCCGGGCTGGCACATCGAGTGCTCGGTGATGTCCACCTGCTGCCTGGGTGAAAGCTTCGACATCCACGGCGGCGGTAGCGACCTGGAGTTCCCGCACCACGAGAACGAGATCGCCCAGAGCGAGGCGGCCACCGGCAAGCAGTACGCAAACGCCTGGATGCACTGCGGCATGATTCGTATCAATGGCGAGAAGATGTCCAAGTCGTTGAACAACTTCTTCACCATTCGCGACGTGCTCGAGAAGTATCACCCGGAAGTGGTGCGCTACCTGCTGGTGGCCAGCCACTACCGCAGCGCGATCAACTACTCGGAAGACAGCCTGCGCGATGCCAAGGGCGCGCTGGAGCGCTTCTACCACGCCCTGCGTGGCTTTCCACGGGTGGCGGCCAAGGGTGGCGAAGAGTTTGTCGAGCGCTTCAGCGTGGCCATGAACGACGACTTCGGCACCCCCGAAGCCTGCGCCGTGCTGTTCGACCTGGTGCGCGAGATCAACCGCCTGCGCGAAAGCGATGTGGAGGCTGCTGCCGGCCTGGCCGGTCGCCTGCGCGAGCTGGGTGATGTGCTGGGGGTGCTGCAGCTGGAAGCCGATGACTTCCTGCGTGCCGGTGCCGAAGGCAAGGTGGATGCCGCGGAGGTCGAGGGCTTGATCCAGGCGCGCCTGCAGGCGCGTGCGGACAAGAACTGGGCCGAGTCCGACCGCATTCGCGACCAGCTGACTGCCATGGGTGTGGTGCTGGAAGACGGCAAGGGTGGGACTACCTGGCGTCTGGCCGACTGATCGATGTCACTGGGGCTGCTGCGCAGCCCATCGCCGGCAAGCCAGCTCCCACAGGAACCGCGCAATACTGAAGAACTGTGCAGTCCCTGTGGGAG